>NZ_JBWKFF010000003.1:0-90024 GCF_056434425.1 Streptomyces sp. NPDC044033
GTGACACCCCCCCCGGGAGTAGGGGCCAACGCGGAGCGGCCTGATCCTCGGGCGGGGCGTTTTCGTGGCGGCGCCCGGTGCGTAAGGCCGTCCCCGCGCCCCCCCCGGGCCGGTGCGAAGGCACCGCCCGGCGGTCCCCGGGGGCAGGTCCGGTCGCGGGCTCGGGCCCGCGCTCAGCCGAAGAAGACGCCGACCTCGGCGTACAGCTCGGGGGCGACCGTCTTGATCTTCGCGGTCGCCTCGGCGAGCGGGACGCGGACGATGTCCGTGCCGCGCAGGGCGACCATCGAGCCGTACGCCCCGTCGCGCACCGCCTCGATGGCGTGCAGCCCGAACCGGGTGGCCAGCCAGCGGTCGAAGGCGCTGGGGGTGCCGCCGCGCTGCACATGGCCGAGCACGGTCGTACGGGCCTCCTTGCCGGTCCGCCGCTCGACCTCCTTCGCCAGCCACTCCCCGACGCCCGACAGCCGGACATGGCCGAAGGAGTCCTGCGACTGGTCCTTGAGGACCATGTCGCCGTCCTTCGGCATGGCGCCCTCGGCGACCACGACGATCGGGGCGTAGCTGGCCTTGAACCGGGAGGTGACCCAGGAGCAGACCTGGTCGACGTCGAAGCGCTGTTCGGGGATGAGGATGACGTTGGCGCCGCCCGCGAGCCCCGAGTGCAGGGCGATCCAGCCCGCGTGCCGGCCCATCACCTCCACCACCAGGACGCGCATGTGCGACTCCGCGGTGGTGTGCAGCCGGTCGATCGCCTCGGTGGCGATGTTGACGGCGGTGTCGAAGCCGAAGGTGTAGTCGGTCGCGGAGAGGTCGTTGTCGATGGTCTTGGGCACGCCGACGCAGTTGACGCCGTACTCGCCCGAGAGCCGGGCGGCGACGCCGAGGGTGTCCTCCCCGCCGATCGCGATGAGGGCGTCGACCTCGTACTTGGCGAGGTTCTCCTTGATCCGGCGGATGCCGTTCTCCACCTTGAGAGGGTTGGTCCGCGACGATCCCAGGATCGTGCCGCCGCGCGGCAGGATGCCGCGGACGGCCGGGATGTCGAGGGGGACCGTGGCGCCTTCGAGCGGTCCGCGCCAGCCGTCCTTGAAGCCGGCGAACTCGTAGTCGTACTCCTGGACGCCCTTGCGGACGACGGCGCGGATGACCGCGTTGAGCCCGGGGCAGTCACCGCCACCGGTCAGCACTCCGACCCGCATGGAATCTTCTCCTTCTCGCACGGGGACCCGACCTCGGTCACGCTAATGGTGATCCAGGCCACATGGGGTGGTGCGATCGGTGAATTCCCCGTCCGCAGGGGCGAGTTGAGCCGAGGCGTTCACTCGTACGAGCGGATTCCGAAGGGGCACGGGGTGCGGGGCGCGGGGCTCACGGCGCGGTCGAGCGGGCTGCGGCGGCCCGTCAGGAGCGCGGGGAACCGCGCGGCCGGTCCCGCGGGCGCCGCGCGCCCGGCGGAGCCCCCGCCGGGCCCGGCGGGGCGGCTACGCGTCGTCGAGGCCGCGCTCTATCGCGTACCGCACCAGCTCCACGCGGTTGTGCAGCTGCAGCTTGCCCAGGGTGTTCTGCACGTGGTTCTGCACCGTGCGGTGCGAGATGACGAGCCGCTCCGCGATCTGCTTGTACGAGAGTCCCTTGGCCACCAGCCGCAGCACCTCCGTCTCCCGGTCGGTCAGCTGCGGGGCCTTCGGCTCGTCGGGCGCGGCCGGCGGCGGGTCGGTGGCCAGCCGCCGGTACTCGCCGAGCACCAGCCCGGCGAGGCCCGGCGTGAACACCGGGTCGCCGACCGCCGTCCGGTGCACCGCTTCCACCAGCTCCTGCGTGCTGGCCGACTTCAGCAGATAGCCGGTCGCCCCGGACTTCACCGCCTCCAGCACATCGGCGTGCTCACCGCTCGCGGAGAGCACCAGCACCCGCAGCGCGGGGTTCTCCCCGATCAGCTCCCGGCAGACCCGCACCCCGGGCATCCCGGGCAGATTGAGGTCCAGGACCAGCACGTCGGGCGCGGCGGCCTGCGCGCGGCGCACCGCCTGCGGCCCGTCCCCGGCCGTGGCGACCATGTCGAACCCGGCCGCGGCCAGGTCGCGGGCGACCGCGTCCCGCCACATCGGGTGGTCGTCGACGACCATGACCTTCAACGGCCGTTCGTCCACCGCCGTACTCACCGTCTCTCCCTCACTCACTGCCGTCCTCCATTCCCCCGCGGAACCCTCAACTCGACTTCTGTGCCCTGCCCCGGGACCGACACCAGCTCGGCGCTGCCGCCCAGCTCCCGCAGCCGCCCGCGGATCGACAGCGCGACGCCCATCCGCCCCTCCCGTTCGGCGTCCGCCAGCCGGCCCTCGGCGATGCCCGGGCCGTCGTCCCGCACGGTCACGAGCACCTCCCCCGGCTCGTCCTCCAGCAGGATCCAGGCCCGCGCCGCCTCGCCCGCGTGCTGGCGGACATTGTCCAACGCGGCACTGACAGCCGCCGCCAGCTCCACCGCCGCACCGGCCCCGAGCAGCACCGGCGCCCCCGGTTCCGCGAAGGAGACCCGCGCCCCGGCGTGCACCGCGAGCAGCACCCGTACGTCGCAGGGCCCGCCGTCACCGTTCGGCGCCGCGACCGGCACCTCCGCCGACCGTACGGCCTGTACCAGCTCGGCGTCCTTGGCCTCCTGCTCGGGCGTGCGGTGGGCGGGCACCAGCCCGCTGGAGACCAGGGAGCGCAGCGCGATCTCCTGCTCCCCCGCCATCCGGCCCAGCTCGGCCGCCTCGCCGCCCATCTCCGCGCCGCGCCGCTGCACCATGGCCAGCACCTGGAGGACGCTGTCGTGGATGTCGCGGGCCAGCCGCTCCCGCTCGCGGGTCGCCGCCTCGATCTGGAGGGCGCGGGCCAGGGTCCGCTCACTGGCCCGGGCCACCTCGACGATGTAGCCGATGGCGATGGAGGCGACCCAGACCAGCAGCACGTTGTGGACGGTGTCGCGGGCCACGCCGCCGCGCTCCACGAGGTTGGCGACGGCCACCAGGGTGGAGGCGACCGCGGCCCAGCGCCAGCCGCCCTTGATCGCGAAGCCGAGGACCGCGCCGGCCACCCAGATGGAGGGCAGGGTGGGCGCTCCGTCGTCTATCCGGGCCCAGGAGTCGACGGCGGAGGTGAGCAGGATGCCGCCCAGCGCGATGGTGAGGTCGGCGATCAGGAACCGCTTGGTGCAGCGCTCCTGGGAGGTCGTCCGGCTCCAGGTCAGGGCCATCCAGCCGGTGAGGCCCACCATGTAGCAGGCCGCGCCCAACGGGTGCGCGAAATCGCGGTAGTTGACGATGAAGAGCGCGAGCGCGTAGCAGAGCGTCAGAATCCGGTAGCCGGTCAGCGCCCGCCACAGCGGCAGCTCGACCGACATCCGTATGACGCGCGGCGGCTTCGTCCGCGGCCCCCGCCTGTCCTGTGCCATTGCCCCACCCCTCGCCGGGAGCGGCTACGCCCCGGGCTTGCGCGCCTTCGCGGTCTCGGCCCCCTTGGCCTTCACGGCCTTCTCTTCCTCCGCGGCCTTCTTCGCCTCGGCGAGTTGCCGTTTGGCGGCCGTCGCGTAGATGTCCACGTATTCCTGGCCGCCGAGTTTCATGATCTCGTACATGACCTCGTCGGTCACCGAGCGCAGAATGAAACGATCGCTCTCCATGCCGTGATAGCGGCTGAAGTCCAGCGGTTCGCCGATCCTGATGCCCGGCCGCATCAATTTGGGCATCACCTTGCCCGGCGGCTGGATCTTCTCGGTATCGATCATCGCGACCGGGATGACGGGCGCCCCGCTGGCCAGCGCCACCCGCGCCAGGCCGCCCGGCTTGCCGCGGTAGAGCCGCCCGTCCGGCGAGCGCGTGCCCTCCGGGTAGATGCCGAACAGCTCGCCGCGCTCCAGCACCTCCAGGCCGCTCTTGATCGCCGCGTCCCCCGCGCCCCGGCCGCCCGAGCGGTCGACCGGGAGCTGCCCCACGCCCTTGAAAAAGGCCGCGGTCAGCTTTCCCTTGACACCCGGAGAGGTGAAGTACTCCGCCTTCGCGATGAAGGTGACCTTTCGGTGGAGCACGGCCGGGAGGAAGAAGGAGTCCGAGAACGACAGGTGATTGCTGGCCAAGATCGCGGGGCCCTCGTCGGGGATGTTCTCCAGCCCCTCCACCCACGGCCGGAAGGCGACCTTCAACGACCCGCCGATGGACAGCTTCATAGCGCCGTAGAACAACCGAGGACCTCCTGTATGCGACGAGGAGACCTTACCTGCCTACCCGCCGTGCGGCGCTCCGCGTACGCTGAGGTGCAGACCCTCCCGCCCCCTTTTACCGATCGGAGACATCGGTGCCGCTCCTCCCCGGAGCCGAGCCGTTCCGCCACGAAGGCGGAGAGGTAGGCGTCCTCGTGTGTCACGGCTTCACCGGCTCCCCGCAGTCCGTACGGCCCTGGGCCGAGTACCTGGCGCGGCGGGGCCTGACGGTGTCCCTGCCGCTGCTGCCCGGCCATGGCACGCGCTGGCAGGACATGCAGGTCACCGGCTGGCAGGACTGGTACGCGGAGGTGGACCGCGAGCTGCGGGCGCTGCGTGAGCGCTGCGAGAAGGTCTTCGTGTGCGGGCTGTCGATGGGCGGCGCGCTGGCGCTGCGGCTGGCCGCCGAGCACGCCGCCGACGTCAGCGGCCTCGTCCTGGTCAACCCCGGCAACAAGGTGCACGGGCTGGCCGCCCGGACGCTGCCCGTGACGCGCCATCTGGTCCGTACAGTCAAGGGCATCGCCAGCGACATCGCCAAGCCGGACTCGCCGGAGATCGGCTACGGCCGGGTGCCGCTGCACGCGGCGCACTCGCTGCGCCGCTTCTTCCAGCTGGTCGACTCCCAACTGCCGCAGGTCACCCAGCCGTTGTTGCTGCTGCACAGCCCCGATGACCATGTGGTGCCGCCGGTCGACTCGGCGCGCATCCTGGGCCGGGTGTCGTCCCGGGACGTCACGGAGCGGCTGCTGGAGCGCAGCTACCACGTGGCGACGCTCGACTACGACGCGCAGTTCATCTTCGAGGAGACGTACGCGTTCATCGGCCGGCTCGCCCAGAGCGCCGCCGAGGGCGCCGGCAAGGAGGGGACGGCCGCCAGTGGCTGAGCGAAACGCGGATCGCGAGGACGGGCGCGATCCGCTGAGCGGTACGGGGAGCGGGAGCGGCGACGGCCTGCCCGCGAAGGGCGCGGACGAGCCGCCCGCCGGGGCGCCCGGCGAGCCGCCGCCCGGCACGCCCGCCGCCGAGGCGCCGAAGCCGGCGCCCGGGCCGTTGGACGAGGAGGCGGCGTGGGCCGAGCTCGTCGCCGCGTACGGGGAGCAGCCCGACCCCGACACGGGCCGGTGGCCCGCCACGGGCGGCGACGAGCCGTACGACGAGCGGAAGGGACCGGTCAAGGAGGCACCGGACCCGGCGCTGCCCGAGCAGGACCAGCCGAACCAGGTGAACCGGCCGGACCGGACCGGCGGCGCCGGTGAGCCCGGCCGGACCGCGGGCGGCTTCATCGTGTACGCCCCCGGCGTGGGCCCCCGCGACCACACTCCGGCCGAGGAGGGCCCGGACGAGGGCCACTTCGTGCCGCCCGAGCCGCCGCCGCTGCCGTCCGTCGACGTCACGGCCCGCTTCGCCTGGCTCACGGTCCTCGGCGGCCCCCTGCTGCTGCTCATCATGGTCCTGCTCCGCCAGGAGCTCACCTGGTGGATCACCACGCTCGGCGTGGGCGGCTTCCTCGGCGGCTTCGCCACCCTGGTCATGCGGATGAAGGACGACAGCGACGACGAGGACGACGACCCGGGCCGCGGCGCGGTCGTCTGAGAGCCCCGACGCGGGAGAGCGCCCGTCCGGAAGTTCCGGGCGGGCGCTCCTGTATTACAGCCGTACGGGTATGACGGCCGTACGGGCCGGGGTCAGGACTCCGCGGGCGGCACCCGCAGCGCGGCCAGCACGGGGAGGTGGTCCGTGGCGGCCCGCAGATCGCTCTCGGCGACGCCCGGCAGCCCCATGGGGACGCCGCAGCCGAGGATCTCCACGCCGTCGGTGGCGAAGACGGCGTCGATGCGCTGGAGGGGGTCGCCCAGCCGGGTGGTGTGCTCGCGGCCCCAGGGCTCGGTGCCCCAGCCGTCGTGCAGCGCGTCCGCCAGCAGGCCGAAGGTGCGGCCGTCGGGACGGTCGTTGAGGTCGCCGGCCGCCACCGCGTGCGGGACGCCGAGGGCGGCCAGCTCGTCGAGGAGCAGCTTGCCCTGTCCGTACCGCTCCTCGTCCCGCATGCTCAGATGGCAGCTGAGGACGCCGAGGCGGGCCCGGCCGAAGCGGAGCACGGCGGTGGCGAAGCCGCGCTGGTGCAGGCCCGGGGTGCGGGGCAGCAGGATGTCGCGGGTGCGCTCCACGTGCGGCCGGAGCGTGGAGAGGATCATCGGGCCGGAGGCGGTGGCTCCGCCGCCGACGTACACCAGGTCGGTGGCGCGCGCGAGCCGGGCGGCGGCCTTGCGCCAGCGGAAGAAGCGGGGGGCTTCCTGGATGCAGACGATGTCGGGGGCGCAGGCCCGGATGACGCGGGCCAGCGCCCCGGTGTCGTCGCGCATGGAGCGGATGTTGTAGCTGAGCACGCGGACCAGCGCCGAACCGTCGGGTTCGGTACGGGAAGCGGGCAGGTCCGCGAGCATCGCATCGCCTCTGTCAGTAGTCGGCCTCATCAGGACGGGCCGGGATGGACCAGCTCTGCGATCAGCCCTGCCGCGCCAGGTCCGCGGCGCCCACCAGCCCCGCCTCGCCGCCGAGTCGCGCGGCGAGCACCTGGGCGTGCGGCCGCCACTGGCCGCCGACCAGCCAGCGGCGGAAGGACTTGCGGATCGGGTCGAGTACCAGGTCGCCCTCGTCCGAGACGCCGCCGCCGACGATGAACGCCGACGGGTCGAAGAGCGAGGCCAGGTCCGCGAGGCCCGAGCCGGCCCAGCGGGCCAGCTCCCGGAAGGAGTCGATGGCCACGGGGTCGCCGCGGCGGGCGGCGGCGCTGATGTGCTTGCCCTCGATGCCGTCGATGGTGCCGTCGCCGAGGGAGAGCAGGATCTCGGCGTTCTCCGGGGTGGCGTTGGCGCGCTGGTGTGCGTAGCGGACGAGGGCGCGGCCGGAGGCGTACTGCTCCCAGCAGCCCTGGCTGCCGCAGCCGCACAGCAGTCCGTCGGGCACGACGCGGATGTGCCCGAACTCGCCCGCGACGCCGAACCGGCCGCGGCGCAGCTTGTTGCCGATGATGACGCCGCCGCCGAGGCCGGTGCCCAGCGTGATGCAGATGACGTCCTCGTGGCCCTTGCCCGCGCCGAACTTGTACTCGCCCCAGGCCGCGGCGTTGGCGTCGTTCTCGACGACGACCGGCAGCGAGATCCGCTGCTCGACCTTGTCCTTGAGCGCCTCGTGGCGCCAGTTGATGTTCGGGGCGAACAGGACCGTGGCCCGCTTGTCGTCCACGTAGCCCGCGGCTCCGATGCCGACGGCCTCGACGTCGTACCCGGCGCTGACCGTGCGCACCGCTTCCGCGATGGCGTCGATGACCCCCTCGGAGGTCTGCGGGGTCGGTACCTTGCACGTCGCGAGGATCGACCCTTCTTCGTCGACCACGCCGGCTGCGATCTTCGTGCCGCCGATGTCGACGCCGATGGTGAGTCCCATGTGTCCCTCAGTTTTTCGGTCGAACCCCGCCAGGGCCAACGTTACCGGAGGGGGACCGGCCTCCGGGCCGGACCGGGAGAGCCGCCCCGGACCTCCGGTCAGTCGAGGTCGATCCGCTCGGTGCCGCCTTCGCCGCCCTCGCCGTCCTCGCCCTTGGTCCAGCGCCGCTCCTGGTTCTCGACGGCGGAGCGGTAGGCGGCGAGCAGCTCCGAACCGGCCGCGGCCAGGTGGTCGAAGACGTCGGGGTTGCGCTCGATCACCGGCTCGACGGCGTTCTTCGCCTGCGTGATCAGCTGCCGTACGGCCCCCTGGGCAACCATCCCGGCGAGCGGCAGTTCGATGCCGGACACCTTGTCCGCCACGGCGTCGACCAACTTGCGCAGTTCCTCGGCGGCGGAGCCGGGGGGCGGCCCGTACTGCCTGCGGCGGCGTGCCTTCTCCTCGGCGAGGTCCTCGGCGCACGCCTTCTCCCAGGCGTCGGGGTCGGCCCTGTCGTCGACGGGGCGCTCGGTGGCATCGCTCATGGCGGACTCCTGCGACGAGGCTGCTGTTCCTCTCGACGTTACCCGAACGGCGCACCACGGTGGCCTTTACCGCCGCGCCCCGCCGCGCGGGCCGCGACCGGCTCAGAAGCTCTTGGGCCACAGGGCGGGGTCGGGGGTGAACCGCACCCGCAGCACGCCGTCCCGCAGCCCCGCGCCGGAGACGGCGCAGCGGCGCAGCGCCGACGGCAGGGGCAGGACGCGGCGGAAGGGGCCGGCGCTGACGATGAGTTCATCGCCGCGCCGTACCAGGTCGAGGCCCTCGCGCCGGGCGCCTGGCAGCGGGAGCAGCCAGACGAGCACGCCGTCCTCGGTGAGCCGGTCCTCGACGGTCCACGGGTCGGCGGCCCGGCCCTCCGGCCCGGCGGCCTCGGGGACGAGCCCGGGGGCTTCGGGTACGAGCCCGGGGGCATCGAGGTCGCCGCCGGCCGTCGCGACGCACCGGCCGGCCAGTTCCGCCGCGTCGTCCGGGCCGTGGATGTCGCGGCCCAGGTGGGGCAGTTCACAGACGGTCGCCGTGTCCTCGGCGTACTCCTCGTGGAGCTCCTTGAGCGCGGTCTGCTGGCGGCCGGAGAGCGCGGCGAGGAAGGGGTCCGCGGAGCCGGTGGGCAGCAGCCGGTTGGCGACGACGGCGTCGACGCGGCAGCCCTGGAGGGCGAGGCCGGCGCGGCCGGCGCGCAGCGATTCGGCGGCGTGCGCCCCGGGTTCGAGGACGAGGCGCACGGTCGTGGCGGCCGACTCGATCACGCCCTGTACGGCGGCGAGTTCGTTCTCCCAGCGCTCCGCGTGCTCGTACAGCTTCTGGGCGGGCATCGGCACGCCGACCAGCTGGGCGAGCATGGGCCGCAGCGCGCGGGCCGCCTGCCTCTCGGCGGGCAGCAGGCGGCGCAGATAGCGGCGCAGCTGCTCGGGCAGCGCGAGCAGCCGGGCCGTCTCCTGTACGGGCGGGGCGTCGACGACGATCAGGTCCCAGCCGCCGTCGGCGTGCGCGGAGCGCAGGGCGGCGAGTATCGCGAGGGCTTCGGCGCCGGGCAGCTCGGTCAGTTCCTCGGCGTCGAAGGGCGCCGCGCCGAGCAGGTCGAAGAGGGAGGAGCCGCGCTCCTGGAGGTCCTGGGCGTGGCCGCGGAAGCGGGCGTCGGCGTCGACGCGGGCGGCCCACAGGCCGGGGGCGGCGGGTATCTCTCCGGCGGGCCCGGACGATTCGGCGGGGAGGTCCGCGGCGAGTACCGCGTCCGGCACGGGGCCGCGGTCGGCGGTGAGCAGCAGCGTCCGGCGGCCCTCGCGGGCGGCGGCGAGCGCCGTGGCGGCGGCGACGGTGGTGCGGCCCGCCCCGCCGGTTCCGGTGACGAGGACCGTACGCACGAGAAGCCTCCGGCGGTGGGGAGCGTGGATCGGGGGGGGCGGCGCCCGCTGCGGGGAGGTGCCGTGATGGGGGGGGAACGGGGCGTTGCGCGAGGGCCGACGCGCCGCCCGGGGTGTCCGGCGCTACTGCGCGGGAGCGTCGGGCGTCCCGCCGCCCTCGACGCGCTTCTTGAGGCCGGCCAGCGCGCGGTCGATGACGACCTTCTCGGCCTTGCGCTTGATCATCCCGAGCATGGGGATCTTGACGTCGACGGTGAGCTGGTAGGTCACCTCGGTGTGCTTGCCGCCGGCGGCCGGGGCCAGGCTGTACGAGCCGTCGAGCTGGCGCAGCATCTGGGACTTGACCAGCGACCAGCTGACCGTGTCCGCGGCGTCGCTCCAGGTGTAGGCGAGGGTGTGGTCGTCCTTGATCGCGCCGGCGTCGAGGACGAGCCGGACCTGCGCGGCGCGCCCCTCGTCGTCCTTGGCCAGCACCTCGGCCTCCTTGACCTCCCCGGTCCACTCCGGGTAGCGGTCGAAGTCGGCGATCACCGCCATGACCTCGTTGGGGGCCGCCTCGATCGTGATGCTTGAGCTGGTGTGTTCCGCCATCTCCGTGGCTCCTCCGTACCGGTCCGCCGCCTGGTGTGCCTGCCGGTGAAGGCTACCGCGCGCGAGTCGAACGGCAGACCGCCCCTCGACTCAGCGTGACGGGCGGCGCCTCGGTGCCGCGCGGCCGGGGGCGACGGCCGGAGCCCGCGCCTCCCGCACCTTCCGCGCCTTCACCGTAGGTAGGGTGCCCCGATTCACCACTGCAAGGCCCAGGGCCTGCCGGTGGACGCGAAGTGACCGACATTGACGCATTCCGTCGCCCCGATCCGCATCCTGCGGACGAGCGGCTGGTGGACGTGGCCGAAGAGGGCGTAGTCCGGGCGCAGCTCGCGGATGGCGTCGAGGAGGGCCGAGCTGCCGCGCTCGAAGCGGCGCGCGACGGTGTCGTAGCAGAGCTCCGGGACCTCGGGCGGGATGTGCGAGCAGAGCACGTCGACCTCGCCCAGGGCGGCGATCTTCGCGGCGTAGGCGTCCTCGTCGACCTCGTACGGGGTACGCATCGGCGAGGGCAGCCCGCCGCCGACGAAGCCGAAGACCCGGCCGCCGATCTCGGCCCGCTCGCCGTCGAGCACGGTGGTGCCGGGGCCCGCGTATTCCGGCCAGAGATGGGGGATGTCGACATTGCCGTACGTGGCGTAGGTGGGCGTGGGGAGGGCGGCGAAGAGCTCCGCGTACTGCTTGCGCACGGCGGTCTCGATGGCGCTCTCGCGGTCTATGCCGCCCCAGAGCCTGCGGCCGAGGTCACGGGCCTCGTCGAAGCGCCGGGCGGTGCGCAGCTCCACGAGCCGGTCGGTGTTCTCGACGCCGAAGAGGTCCGGGAAGATGCCGCGGGAGTGATCGGCGTAGTCGAGGAACAGGATGAGATCACCCAGGCAGACCAGGGCGTCCGCACCGTCGCCCGCCCTGGCGAGATCCGTGCTGTTGCCGTGTACATCACTGACCACATGGACTCGCATACGGATCACCCTAGGCCGAATGTCGTCGCCGCCGGAAGGTCCCCGACCTGCGGTTACTTCCCGGTCACCGGAAGGAGGGACTAGTCTGCCAGGAGCAGTCCCATGGCATGCGGCGCGTCGTGTGACGCAACGAACATCTGGGCGTCACCCCTATCCCACGGCTATACCGGTGGGTAACGTCCGGGCAGTCCGATCCCCTGCCCGACATGGACCGCAGCCGGCGCGACGCCCCCGACGACGTAGCGGCGCCGGCGCCCGACGAGGAGCAGCAGTCTTGCGCGAGTTCAGCCTTCCGGCCCTGTACGAGGTCCCCGCGGACGGAAACCTGACGGATCTGATCCGCCGCAACGCCGCGCAGCGCCCGGATGTGACGGTCATCGGCCGCAAGGTCGACGGCCGCTGGCAGGACGTGAGCGCCGCCGCCTTCCTCGCCGAGGTCCGCTCCGCCGCGAAGGGTCTGATCGCCTCCGGGGTGCGGCCGGGCGACCGGGTGGGCCTGATGTCCCGCACCCGTTACGAGTGGACGCTGCTGGACTTCGCCGTCTGGAGCGCGGGCGCGGTCACCGTCCCCGTGTACGAGACCAGCTCGCCGGAGCAGATCCAGTGGATCCTCGGCGACTCCGGCGCCGTCGCCTGCCTGGTGGAGTCCCCGGCGCACGAGGCCGCCGTGGAGTCCGTACGCGACCGGCTGCCGGACCTCAAGGACATCTGGCAGATCGAGCGGGACGCCATCGGACGGCTGCGCGGCGCCGGGGAGGGGCTGACCGACGCCGCCGTCGACGAGCGCAGCGCCCTCGCGGTCGCCGACTCCCCCGCGACCATCGTCTACACCTCGGGCACCACCGGCCGCCCCAAGGGCTGCGTGCTGACCCACCGCAGCTTCTTCGCGGAGGTCGGCAACGTGGTGGAGCGGCTGAAGCCGCTGTTCACCACGGGCGAGTCGGCGGTCCTGCTGTTCCTGCCGATCGCGCACGTCTTCGGCCGGCTGGTGCAACTGGCCGCGGTGATGGCCCCGATCAAGCTGGGGCACGTCAGCGACATCAAGTACCTCACCGATGAGCTGGCCGCGTTCCGGCCGACGCTGGTACTGGGCGTGCCGCGCGTCTTCGAGAAGGTCTACAACGGGGCGCGGGCCAAGGCGCAGGCCGACGGCAAGGGCAAGATCTTCGACCGGGCCGCCGAGACCGCCATCGCCTACAGCCGGGCCCTCGACACCCCGCAGGGCCCCTCGCTGGGGCTGCGGATCAGGCACAAGATCTTCGACCGGCTGGTCTTCCGCAAACTGCGGGCCGTACTCGGCGGCCGCGCCACGCACGCGATCTCCGGCGGCGCGCCGCTCGGCGAACGGCTGGGCCACTTCTACCGCGGCATCGGCTTCGCGGTGCTGGAGGGGTACGGGCTCACCGAGTCGTGCGCGGCGACCGCCTTCAACCCGTGGGACCGGCAGAAGATCGGCACGGTCGGGCAGCCGCTGCCGGGCTCGGTGGTCCGCATCGCCGACGACGGGGAGGTGCTGCTGCACGGCGAGCACCTGTTCACCGGCTACTGGAACAACGAGACGGCGACCGCCGACTCCCTCTCCGACGGCTGGTTCCACACCGGGGACCTGGGCACCGTCGACGAGGACGGCTATCTGTCGATCACCGGCCGGAAGAAGGAGATCATCGTGACGGCGGGCGGCAAGAACGTCGCCCCCGCCGTGATCGAGGACCGCGTCCGGGCGCACGCGCTGGTCGCCGAGTGCATGGTGGTGGGCGACGCACGCCCGTTCGTGGCCGCGCTGATCACCCTGGACGAGGAGTTCCTGCCGCGCTGGCTGGCCGAACACGGCCGCCCGACACGGCTGACGGCCGCCGACCTGGCCACCGACGCCGAGCTCCTGGCGGAGGTGCAGAAGGCCGTGGACGACGGGAACGCCGCGGTGTCCAAGGCGGAGTCGGTGCGCGAGTTCCGGGTGCTGGCGACGCAGTTCACCGAGGAGTCGGGGCATGTGACGCCGTCGCTGAAGCTGAAGCGGGGGGTGGTGGCGAAGGACTTCGCGGCCGACATCGAGGCCATCTACTCCGCGTAGGGCGTACCTCGCCCTTTCTTTGTCCTCGGGCGCTGGACGGGCTGGTTCGTTCGTCCTCAAGCGCCGGACGGGCTGGGTTGCCGTCCTCAAACGCCGGACCGGCTGACTTGTTGTCCTCAAACGCCGGACGGGCTGGTCCATCCTCACGCGCCGGACCGGCTGACTTGCCGTCCCCAAGCGCCGGACCGGCCGGTTCGTCGTCCTCAAACGCCGGACGGGCTGACTCGCGCCCTCAAGTGCCGGGTGGGCTGATCCGTCCTCAAGCGCCGGACCGGCTGACTTGCCGTCCTCAAGCGCCGGACGGACTGGGTGGTCGTCCTCAAACGCCGGACGGACTGGGTTGCCGTCCTCAAGCGCCGGACCGGCTGGCTCATGCCCTCAAGTGCCGGACGGGCGATCCGTCCTCAAGCGTCGGACCAGTTGGCTTGTCGTCCTCAAGCGCCCGACGGGCTGATTCGCATCTTCAAGCGCCCGACAGGCTGGGCTGTCGCCCCCAAGGACCGGACCGCCCGGTTCGCCGCTCCCAAGCGCCAGACCGGCCGGTTCGCCGTCATCAGACGCCAGACGGGCCGGGTTGTCGTCCCTAAGCACCAGACGGGGCCAGGGTGTCGTCCTCAAGCGCCCGACGGGACGGTTCGGCGTCGTCAGGCGCCGGGCCAGGGCTTGTCGCCCCCCAGCGCTCGACAGGCTGGTTGCGATCCGTTCGGCGACTCCGGTGTCGTCCGGCTGTGGAGGGCAGGGTCAGAGGAGGGACTTGAGGCGGTCTGCCAGGAGGTCCCAGCGCCAGCGTTCCTCTACCCAGGTCCGGCCGCGCTCGCCCATGCGCCGGCGGAGGGCCGGGTCGCGCAGGAGAGTGATGATGCGGTCCGCCGCGCTGGTGGGAGAGCCGCCGCGGACCACGTAGCCCGTCTCGCCGTCGAGTACGGCGTCCGGCGCCCCGCCGGAGTCGCCGGCGACGACCGGCAGGCCGGTCGCGGACGCCTCCAGGTAGACGATGCCGAGCCCCTCGACGTCGAGCCCGCCCCGGCGCGTACGGCAGGGCATCGCGAAGACGTCGCCCGCGCCGTGGTGCGCGGGCAGGGCGGCCCAGGGGACCGGGCCGGTGAAGCGGACCGCGTCGGCGACGCCGGTGTCGGCGGCCAGCCTGCGCAGCTCCTTGGCGTACGGGCCGTCGCCGACGATCAGCAGGACCGCGTCCGGCACGGCGGCCAGGATCCGCGGCATGGCCTGGATCAGGGTGTCCTGGCCCTTGCGCGGCACGAGCCGGGAGACGCAGACGACGACGGGGCGGTCCGTGAGGCCCAGCCGGGCCCGTACCTCGTCGCCGCCGGAGCCGGGGTGGAAGGTCTTCTCGTCCACGCCGGGCGGCAGTTGGACCATGCGGGAGGCGGCCGCGGCGGTCAGCGCGGGGGCGATCCGCGAGCGCGTGTACTCACCCAGATAGGTGATCGTGTCCGTGCCCTCGCCGATGCGCCGCAGCAGTTGCCGGGACGCGGGCAGCTGTGCCCAGCCCGCCTCGTGGCCGTGGGTGGTGGCCACCAGTTTCCGGGCGCCCGCCGCGCGCAGCGCGGGGGCCATCAGGCCGAGCGGGGCCGCGGCCCCGAACCACACGGACGTACAGCCGTGTTCGCGCAGCAGCTCGCTCGCCCGCCGGGTCGCCCCCGGGGTGGGCAGCAGCATGGTGGTGCGGTCCCGCACCACCCGGAACGGCTGCTCGGCGTCGAAGCGCGCGGTGGCCTCGGCGCCCTCCTGGCCGCGCTTCCAGGTGGAGGCGTAGACGACGACCCGCTCGGGGTCGAGGCGGAGCGCCATGTTGTGCAGAAACGCCTGGATACCGCCGGGGCGCGGCGGAAAGTCGTTGGTGACGATCAAGGTCTTGTCCATCGCCTGTGACAGTACCGGGTGCGATCGGGCGGCAGCCGCGCCGCGCCCCGCCACGTCGGCGCCCCGGGCCGCTCCGAGCGGCATCATGCCTTTCTGGCCGAATGCGGAGGAATGGTATGAAGTTGAAGATGTCGGGCGTCGGTGGCACCGCGGCGGCAGGGCCCATCACGGTGTGGCTCCTCACCCGGACCGTGCTGCTGCTGGGCCTGTTCACGGTGTGGACGCTGCCCGGCTCGGACGTCACCTTCGACGTCCAGGTCATCTACCAGGGCTGGTACGACGTCCTGCGCTCCGGCACCTTCCCACTGACCGACGTGACCTGGCAGTACCCGCCGGCCGCCGCGCTGGCCGTGCTCTCCCCCGGCCTGCTGCCGTTCCTCGACTACGCCCCGGCGTTCTTCGCGCTGTCCTGCCTGGCGGACGCGGCCGTCTGCGCGGCCCTCCTGCGCACCGGGCGGCGCGCGGGCCGCAGCGGGGCGGGGGTCTGGCTGTGGGTCGCCGGGCTGCCGCTGCTCGGCCCGATCGTGTACGCGCGCTACGACCTGATGGTGACGGCGGTCGCCGTGGCCGCCCTGCTCGTCGCCGCGCGCCGGCCGCGCACCGCGGGCGCGCTCGCCGGCTTCGGCGCGCTGCTGAAGGTCTGGCCGGTGCTGCTGCTCATCGGCGTTCCGCGCGGCCCCCGCACCCGCGCGACCTGGGGCGCGGCCGTGCTGACCGTAGTGGTCCTCACCCTGCTCGCCGCGTCGGCGATGCCCGGCGCGCTCTCCTTCCTGACCTTCCAGCGCGACCGGGGCACCGAGGTCGAGTCGCTGGGCGCCCTCGTCTTCCACGCGGCGCGCCATCTCGGGTGGGGCGGGCATGTGCGGTACACCTACGGTTCGGTGGAGTTCGTCGGCCCGTACGTGTCGCTGGTCAGCCGGATCGCGCTGGCGCTGACCGTGTTCGCCTTCTGCGGGCTGCTGCTGTGGCGGCTGCGGGCGCGGCGGTTCGCGGTGCGCACGCCGTTCGACGCGGCCTTCGCGGCCGTGCTGCTCTTCACCACCACCAGCCGGGTCATCAGCCCGCAGTACCTGGTGTGGCTGATCGGGCTGGCCGCCGTCTGCCTGACCATCCGGACGACCCGGCAGCGGCTGCCCGCCCTCCTGGTGCTGATCGCGGCCCCGCTGACCCAGCTGGAATTCCCCGTCTGGTTCTCGCACGTCGCGCGCAGCGAATGGCAGGGCGTCGTGCCGCTGGCGCTGCGCGACGGCCTGCTGGTGGCCGCGACGTTGATCGCCTGCGTCCGGGTGTGGCGGGAGACGGTCACCGAGCCGCGCACGGCGGCGACGGCCTGCCGCCCGGAGGAGCGGGTACCCGCGGCGCTGGCTCCCTGACGCGCCCTCTCAGCCCAGTTCGGCCTTCATGTACGTGCGCCAGCGCGCGGTGAACTCCTTGGTGTCCAGGCCCAGTACGTCGTGGAGCGCCGCCTCCACCGCCCCCGCCCGCTGCCGGCCGGCGCCCACCGCGCGGTACAGCTCGACGAGTTTCGCGTCGCCCCACTTGTCGGCGATCAGGCGGCAGGCGAGCCAGCCCTCCTCGTACGCCCGGGCCAGCCGCTGGGCCTCGCCCGCGAAGCCGAAGTCGGAGTCGGCCGGCAGCTTCGCGGGCAGTTCGCCGCGCGACACGGCGCGGGCCAGCTCGGGGGCCGCCTCGCGGGCCGTACGGCCGGTGGCACGGTAGCCGGCCCAGTCCGCGAAGCCCTCGGACAGCCACAGCGGCGTGGCCGACGAGGTGTACGGGCGGGTGGCCACATGGGTCGTCTCGTGGGTGAGCACCACCTGGCGGCCGAGGGTGCCGAGGCTGCCGTACGCCTCGGGGTTGACGATCACCCGGTCGGCGGGCGCCGCGCCCGCGCCGCCGATCTCGCCGGTGGTGACGGCCGCGATGCCGCTGTAGGACGCCGGGGGCTCGCTGAGCAGGCCGGCCATCCGCTCCAGCGAGGCGGGCAGTTCGACCACCACCCGGTGCGCCCACGCGCCCCGCCAGGCGGCGTCCACGGCGGGTACGGCCCGGTCGGCGTCGTCCGCGAGCGCCCGCAGCCTGGCGCGGTCCTGGCCGACGCCCATCACGAGGCTGTGCGCGCCCCGTACGACGGTGACCGGTCCCTGGTCCCAGAGCTGGCTGCCGCCGCCCACCTCCGCGGCCACGTACCACCGGCCGCCGCGCTCGGCCAGCGTCAGCTTCCGCTCGACGGTGACGGGCGCGGTGTCGTACCCGGCGAGCCGGTAGCGGAGGTCGGCCCGTACGGCGAGGCGCCTGCCGCCGCCCGCCGCCGGGGCGAAGCCGCCCGTGCCGCGCACCCGGTACTCCCAGGAGGCCAGCGGCACTTGGGAGAGGTTGCCGAACACCTTCCGCTGCCGCGCCCGCAGGGCCGTGGCGTCCCGGTCGACGGTGGCCAGATAGGTGGTCTCGTCCCGCTCCCGCACCGCCGCGGCCCGCCGGTCCAGCATCTGCTGGACGCCCTTCGCGCTGGTGTCCGGGTCCTCGGCGGAGCCGCATCCGCCGAGCCCCGGCAGGGCGAGCACCGCCACCGCCGCACTGAGCACCGTCCGCCGCCCGACCTGCCGCCTCTGAGCTGCCACGCCCCGATCGTACGGGCGGCGCGGGCCCAGGCCCTGCCGTCGGACGCCCGCCCTCCGGTCGAATGACGGGGGTTCGACGACAGGTCCTACGGCCGGGTCACCGAGGAGATGGGCATCATGCCGACCGGATCGGAGCGGACCGACGCCCCCGGGTAAGGGGCGTGCACCACCTGCCCGTTGCCGACGTACATCCCCACGTGGCTGGCGTCGTCGCGGTACACGACGAGGTCGCCGGGGCGCGCCTGGCCCACCGATACGTGCTGCCCGGCGTTGCGCTGCGCCTGCGAGGTGCGCGGCAGCGACACCCCGGCGCGCCCGTACGCCCACTGCATCAGCCCCGAGCAGTCGAAGGAGCCGGGGCCCGACGCGCCCCACACGTACGGGGACCCCATCGCGCCCCGTACGGCCGCGACGGCGGCAGCGGCCCGCCCGGACGCGGCGGCGCCGCCCGCGATGTCCGGCAGCGAGGTGGGGCGGTCGCCGGAGCGCGAGGCCCGGTCGTACGCCTGGCGCTGGGCGTCGGACAGCGAGTTGAGCAGCTTGCGCGCGGTGGCGAGCTTCCGCTCGACGTCCCGCTTGTGCTCCCGGACCGCCGCGCGGCTGTCCTCCAGGTCGGCCAGGAGCCGGGACGCCTCGACGCGTTCCTGTCCCAGGGCGCGCTGGGCCCCCTGGAGCGAGCGCAGTTGTCCGGCCTGGCGGCCCGAGAGGCGGTCGAGGGTGGCCGCCTTGTCGAGGTAGCCGTCCGGGTCGGAGGAGAGCAGCAGCTGCACGGCGGGGTCGATGCCGCCGGAGCGGTACTGGGCGCCGGCGATGGCGCCGAGCGCCGTGCGCATCCGGTTGACGCGCTCCTGGCCGCGCGCCGCGTGGTCCTGGATGCGCGCCACCTCGTCGCGCAGCCTTCCGCTGCGCTCCCCCGCCGCGTTGAACCGCTCGGTGGCCCGCTCGGCCTGCTCGTAGAGCCGGTCCACACGGGCCTTGACGGTCTTGGTGCTCGCGTGGTGCTCTCCCGGCTCGGCGCCGGCCGGGGTCGCCGTCAGCGCGGCCGCGGCGGTGGCCACGGCCACGGAGACGATGGTGGCCTGGGTGAGCCCGGACTGCCTGGGTCGGCGATGGGACGCCACTGGAAGCCGCACTCCCTTCCGCTGTGTGCGGCCCCTGCCGCCCGGGGACGGGCGTACGACATGCCGGAGAACCGCGCGCCAGACAGTAGCCGCGCGATCACCCCGGGTCCACGGACCGCGCCGAGAGCCAAACGCGACGCCCCACCGGAGACGCAGGTCACCGGCGGGGCGCTCAGTCAGCGGATGTTGCCGCGATTCGCCCGAACGGGCGGCGTGGCGGGGAGTTTCAGCCGACGCGGACGCCGAACTGGAAGGACATGTTGTCCATCGACTCATAGCGCACGTTGGCGCCGGTGTGGGGGGCGTGCAGCACCTGGCCGTTACCCGCGTACAGCCCGATGTGGGTCAGCTCGGAGTTGAACAGCACCAGGTCGCCCGGCTTGAGCTGACTCCGCGTCAGGCGCTGACCGTCGCTGGCCTGGGCCTGGGACGTGCGGTCGAGGTGGACGCTGGCCTGCGCGTACGCCCAGCCGGTCAGCCCGGAGCAGTCGAACGAGTTGGGACCCGTGGCGCCCCACACGTAGGGGGTGCCGATCTTGGTCTTCGCGGCGGCCAGCGCGGCGGCGGCACGCCCCGACTCGGGGACGTCGTGACCGAGGTCGGCATGGCTGCCGGAGCCGGAGCGGTCGGCATGCGAGTCGGAGGAGGAGCCCGCGTTCTCCTGCTTCTCCAGCTCCGCCTTCTCCTTGGCGGTCAGGGTGTTGAGGAGCTTCTGGGCGTCGGACAGCTTGCCCTGGACCTCCTTCTTCTTACTCTCCAGCACCTTGCGGGTGTCCGCGAGGTCGGCGAGCTTCCCGGCCGCCTCCTCGCGCTCCTGCTTCAGCGTCCGCTGCTTGTCGCGGATCTGCTTGAGCGCGTCGGCCTGCTTGGTGGAGAGCTGGTCGAGAGTGGACGCCTTGTCGAGATAAGTGTCCGGGTCCGAGGAGAGCAGCAGCTGCACGGCGGGGTCGATGCCACCGGAGCGGTACTGCGCCGTGGCCATCGCACCGAGGCTGCCGCGGAGCTTGTTCAGCTCCTCCTGGCCCCGCGCGACCTTGTCCTGCTGGGCGCTGACCTGCTTCTCCAGCTTGTCCTGCTTCTCCTTGGCCCCGTTGAACTTCTCAGTGGCCTCTTCCGCCTTCTCATAGAGAGCGTCGACCTTCGCCTTGACTTCCTTCTTCTCCGGCTTGGGGTCGGCGTGTGCGGCCTGGGACGTGAGAGCGACGGCTGCGGCGGCGGTCACGGTGAGTACGGTCACCCGCGTGCGGCTCGCTTGCTTGGGTCGACGGTGGGACGCCACGAAGGCGAGCTCCTTCATCCTCCAGCCGCCTACCGGGCCTGGTGGGGGGATCCTGATCACCCCGGCTCCGTGTGAACTCCACGGACTCGGCGGGACCTTCACCGTCATCCCGGATGGATGATCGACCGCGCGAAGGTTCGAGGCCCGACCCTAGTGACCTTCTTGTGATCCGTTCAAATCCTCATAGGCAAAATCTGCCCCCTGAGTACATCTTTTACCAACAGAACACGCATGGTGATGATTATCTGACACTCAGGCATCGTCAATGAGGCGACCGTTCGGATGAAACCAGACAGGCGCACGCAAGTCGCTTGAGCGGCAAAACCGATGCCACCAGCCAGACCCCGGCCTTCACCACGCCTCCCGCCGCGTTGAACCGCCGATGGCCCGCTCGGCCTGCTCGTGGAGCCGGTCCACCCGGGGTCCACGGAACGCGCCGTGGGGCGAACGCGACACCCCGCCGGGGACGCAGGTCACCGGCGGGGTGCTCAGTCAGCGGCCCCGGCCGCGATTCACCCGAACGGGCGTTGCGGCAGGGAGTTTCAGCCGACGCGGACGCCGAACTGGAAGGACATGTTGCTCATCGGCTCGAAGCGTATGTTGACGCCGGTGTAGGGGGCGTGCAGCACCTGGCCGTTGCCCGCGTACAGCCCGATGTGGCTCAGGTCGCTGTTGAACAGCACCAGGTCGCCCGGCTTGAGCTGACTCTGCGTCAGGTGCGGGCCGTCATTGGCCTGGGCCTGGGACGTGCGGTCGAGGGTGACGCCGGCCTGCGCATACGCCCATTGGACCAGCCCGGAGCAGTCGAAGGAGCTGGGGCCGGCCTGGCCCCACCCGTACGGGAGGCCGATCTTGGTCTTCGCGGCGGCCAGTGCGGCGGCGGCGCGCTGCGAGTCGGGGACGTCGTGGCCGAGGTCGGCATGGCTGCCGGAGCCGGAGCCGGAGCGGTCGGCGTGCGAGTCGGAGGAGGAGCTCGCGTTCTCCTGCTTCTGCAGTTCCGCCTTCTCCTTGGCGGTCAGGGTGTTGAGGAGCTTCTGGGCGTCGGACAGCTTGCCCTGGACTTCCTGCTTCTTCTCTTCCAGCGCCTTGCGGGTGTCCGCGAGGTCGGCGAGCTTGCCGGACGCCTCCGCGCGCTCCTGCTTGAGCGTCCGCTGCTTGTCGCGGATCTGCTTGAGCGCGTCGGCCTGCTTGGTGGAGAGCTGGTCGAGAGTGGACGCCTTGTCGAGATAGGTGTCCGGGTCCGAGGAGAGCAGCAGCTGCACGGCGGGGTCGATGCCGCCGGAGCGGTACTGCGCCGTGGCCATCGCACCGAGGCTGCCGCGGAGCTTGTTCAGCTCCTCCTGGCCGCGCGCGACCTTGTCCTGCTGGGCGCTGACCTGCTTCTCCAGCTTGTCCTGCTTCTCCTTGGCCCCGTTGAACTTCTCAGTGGCCTGCTCCGCCTCATGGTAGAGAGCGTCGACCTTCGTCTTGACTTCCTTCTTGTCCGGCTTCGGGGCCGCGTTCGCGGCCTGGGACGTGAGAGCGACGGCTGCGGCGGCGGTCGCGGTGATCACGGTCACCCGCGTACGGCTGGCTCGCTTGGGTCGACGGTGGGATGCCACGAAGTCGAGCTCCTTCATCCTCCAACCGCCTACCGGACCTGGTGGGAAACACCCCGGCTCCGCGTGAACTGCACGGACTCGGCGGGACCTTCACCGTCATCCCGAATGGATGATCGACCGCGCGAAGGTTCGAGGCCCCGACCCTAGTGATCTTCTTGTGATCCGTTCAAATCCTCATGGGCAAAATCCGCCCCCTGAGCACATCCTTTACCAACAACGCACACACAGTAGTGATGAACTGACGCTCAGGCACCGTAAGTCAGACGACTGTTCGGATCGAAGCGATCAGGTGCGCGCAAGTCGCTTGAGCAGCAAGGCCGATGCCACCGGCCGGGCCCCGGCCTTCGCCACGCCGTCGGCCACCTCGCGGTCGGTGGAGACCACCACGACCGGCCGGCCCGCCGGTTCGGCCCGTACGAGCTGCCGGATCAGCTCGTCCGCGGTCACGCCCGGCTTGCTGAACAGCACCCGCACCCCGCGCGGCGGCGCGAGCAGCACCGGGGCGACCAGTTCGGCGCCGTCGAAGACACAGGTCATCTCCGCGCCCGTCTGCGCCGCCAGCACCGCCAGCCCGCCCAGCAGCCGCAGCCGCTGCTTGTCCAGCGGCATCGTCGGATAGCCGGTCTTGGTGACGTTGTAGCCGTCCACCACCAGATGCGCCTGGGGCAGCGCGAGCAACTGGTCGAGCAGCGCCGGGTCCATCTCGGAGAGCGCGCGCGTCGCGATGTCCTTCGGCGTCATCTTCCCCGGCTCCACGGCCTCCACCGTGTCCGCCGGGTGCACGGACGCGGGCGGCAGCGCCAGCTCGCGCCGCAGCCCCTGCGCGGCGTCCAGCACCGTGTCCAGCAGCAGCCGCAGCCGCATGTCCTCGACGCTGCGCCCCTCGCGGGCCGACCGCCGGCTCGACTCCAGCGCCGACTCGGCCTCGGCGAGCCGCGCCTTGAGCCGCCGCGCCTCACTGTCGGCCGCCGTCTTCTCGGCCGCCGCCGACGCCCGCAGCGCCTCCAGCGCCGCCTCGGCCTTGCGCACCGCCGCCTCGCCGCGCCGTACATCGCTCACCGCGCTGCGCAGCTTGCGCTGATGGCCGTCGGCCTCCTTGCGGGCCGCGTCCAGCTCCTGGCGGACCCGCTCGACCTCCGTACGGGCCGCCCCGCGCGCCTCGGCCAACTCCTCGCGCAGCCGCCGCAGCTCGCGCTGGGCCTCCTCGCCCGCCCGCTCGGCGGTGGCGCGCTGCGCCTCCTCACCGGCCGCCGCCACCAGCTTGGCCCAGCCCACCGGCCGCATCACATAGGCGACCGCGGCCACGTCCACCGGGTCCGCGGCGGCGGGCGGCGCCCCGTTGTCCAGCGCCTCGGCCAGCTCCGGCTGCGCCTCGCGCAGCCGGGCCGCGATCCGCTGCCGGAAGACGGCGTCGCCCTCGATCGCCGCGGCCATCGCGGTGCCCGCGAACTTGGCCCGGCGACTGGGCGTGAAACGGGCGTACTGCCGCAGCTGGGGCGGGAGTTCGGAGACGGTCAGCCCACCGAAGGCGTCCGCGACCAGCGCCACGACCCGGCGCCGCACCGCCTCCGGGAGGGGGCGGTCGAGCGCCTCGAAGGCGCCTTCGGCGTCACCGGCCGCACCCTCGTCGCCTGTGTGCTGGGCCACCGCTCATCGCTCCGTTCTCAGGCGCTCGCGCCCGGCCGGCCGACCAGCTCGATCTGGTCGGCCGCGTTGCACCAGCGGCAGCGCACGGACTCGATGGTCTCACTGACGACCTCGTGTTCCTCGACCGTCGGCTCTCCGGCGAGGTCGAGGTGCACATAGTCGACGGCCTTGGTCGAGCGGGTCACGTCGAAGCGGGTGAGGTTGCCGCACAGCGTGCAGCGCCACCGAGTCTCGGCTGTCGGCTGGGGAACGCCCATCGTGTCGTCCGTCCTCATGTCTTCTCGCGGGTTGTTCTCGCGGACCGCGGTGCGCCGTCGAACTGCGGGAGTGCTTTCCGTAACCCTACGGCCTGGTGCTGCCGCGCCGCCCCGGCGAGGCGCTCCGTACAGGTTCCACCCGGTACGAGATGATCCGGGCATGATCAAGAAGGCGGCGGGCGGCAGGGCCGGCACCCCGGCGGGCCCCGTCGTGACCTACGCCCTCATCGGCCTGAGCTGCCTGGTCTTCCTGATCGGCCCCGCCTCCGGCTTCAACCGGGCGTACGGCACGGACGCCGGCCTGATCGCCGCGCAGACGGCCTACTTCGAACGCTGGGGCATCGTGCCCGCCGATCTGTGGCGCGGTGCGCCGCTGGAGCCGCTCACTCCGCTCACCGCCCTGTTCGTGCACGGAAACTGGCTGCACCTGCTGGGCAACATGCTCTTCCTCTTCGTCTTCGGCGCGATGACGGAGGAGCGTATGGGCCGGTTCCACTTCGCCGTCTTCTACGTCGCCACCGGCTACCTGGCACTGCTCGGCTACGCCACCGCGCACGCCGATTCCACCCAGGCCCTGGTCGGGGCGTCCGGAGCGATCTCCGGGGTGCTCGGCGCGTTCCTCTGCCTCTTTCCCCGGGCGCGGGTGACGAGTCTCTTTCCTTTCCTCTTCTTCCTGCCGCTGCGCTTCCCCGCCTGGGCCGTGCTGATCTTCTGGTTCGTGCTCCAGTGGCTGGCCGCCCGCGCCGCCGATCCCCAGCCGGGCGTCGCCTACCTGGCCCACCTGGTGGGGTTCTCGCTCGGCTTCCTCTACGCGTGGGTCCGCTACCGGCGTCCGGCTAGAGTGAAAGGCGCGGCCCCGCCCAGCGAGGGGGCGCGCCCACCCGGGGACCCCGGCATCAGCGGCTGACGCCACGGGCCCCCGGACCCGCGAGGAGGAGCCAGCCTTTGATCACGTCGATCGTGCTCATCAAGACGAGCGTGGACCAGATCCCCGAGATCGCCGAGAAGATCGCCGCCCTTGAAGGCGTCAGCGAGGTCTATTCGGTCACCGGTGCCCACGACCTGATCGCGATGGTCCGCGTCGCCCGCCACGACGACCTCGCGGACGTCATCCCGGGCCGGATCAGCAAGGTGCCGGGCGTGGCCTCCACCGAGACCCACATCGCCTTCCGCACGTACTCGCAGCACGACCTGGAGGCGGCCTTCGCGATCGGCCTGGACGCGTAGCGCCCGGCGCCGCTTCGCGAAGGCGGCCGGCGGCGGGGCTCAGGCGGACACCGGCACGCAGCGCCCGCCCTCGGTGCGGTAGTCCCACTTGGCGCCGGACGTGACCAGCTCGCGTACGGCCCCCACGAACCGGTCGATGTGCTCGTCGGGGGTGCCCGCGCCGAAGCTGACGCGGATCGCGTTGAGCGAGCGCTCCCCCGGCGCGGCCTCGGGCGCGCCGCACTCGCCCACCTCGTCGCTCTCCGCCCCCAGCAGCGTCCGCACCAGCGGGTGCGCGCAGAAGAGGCCGTCGCGGACGCCGATGCCGTACTCGGCGGAGAGCGCCGCCGCGAAGTGCGAGCTGTTCCAGCCCTCCACCACGAAGGAGATGACACCGACCCGGGGGGCGTCGTCGCCGAAGAGCGAGAGCACCTTCACCTCGGGGACCTCGGCGAGCCCCTCGCGGACCCGCGCCACGAGCCGCTGCTCGCGCTCGACGAGCGTGTCGAATCCGGCCTCGGTCAGCGCCTTGCAGGCGGCGGCGATGGCGTAGACGCCGATCACGTTGGGCGAGCCGGCCTCGTGCCGGGCCTCGGTGTCGTGCCACTCCACGTCCACCCCGCCGTCCGCGCGCCGCTCGACCCTGCGGCTCGCGCCGCCGCCCGCGAGGTACGGCTCGGCCGCCAGCAGCCAGTCCCGGCGCCCGGCCAGCACACCCGAGCCGAACGGCGCGTACAGCTTGTGGCCGGAGAACGCGACCCAGTCCACGCCCGAGCCCGCCACGTCCACCGGGTGGTGCGGCGCCAGCTGCGCGGCGTCGAGCACGATCCGCGCGCCGTGCGCGTGGGCGGCCGCCGCCAGCTCCGGTACGGGCCACAGCTCGCCCGTCACATTGGACGCGCCCGTCACACAGACCAGCGCGGGCCCGTACGGCTCCCGGTCGGCCAGCGCCTTCTCCAGCGTCTCGACGGCCTGCGCCGGGGTGCGCGGCGCGTCGAGGTAGGTGACGGTGACATCGGAACCGGCCGCGCGCCGCTCCCACGGCAGCAGCGCGGCGTGGTGCTCGGTCTCGAAGACGAACACCCGGGTGCCCGGCGGGAGGGCCGCGGCGAGCAGGTTGAGCGAGTCGGTGGTGGAGCGCGTGAAGACCACCTGGTCGTCCGCGCGGCAGCCGAGGAAGTCCGCGACGTCGGCGCGGCTGTTCTCGAAGAGGTCGGTGGAGAGCTGCGAGAGGTAGCCCGCGCCGCGGTGCACGCTGCCGTAGTAGGGGGCGTAGGCGGCGACGTCGTCCCAGACCCGCTGTAGCGCGGGGGCGCTGGCGGCGTAGTCGAGCGCCGCGTAGGTGACCTCGCCGCCGGTGACCAGCGGAACGCTGACGTCCCGGCCGAGCACCGGCAGCGGCGGCACGGCCTCGGGAACGGCCGCGGTGGCGGCGGCGACAGTGGTGGCGGTGGCGTGTGCGGACATGCTGAACTCTCCCGGCGGTGCAGGCGGAATGTCTTCGGGTGCGCACGCGCTGGGGATCGCGTGCGGGATGCCTCGACGCACGGCTGGCGCCGCGTACGGAGGCATGAAGAGATCTGAGAAGACCTGAGGAAACCTCAGGGGATGTCAGAAAAGGGGCCGACGGCCCTATCGCATTCGCGTGCTCACGAGACTGCTCCCTCAAGACCAGGACCCCTGGACGAGGGGCCCGCGCTTGCCGAGGACCTTGCTGTCCACGACCTGGTCTTCACCCGGGGCACCCCGCCACGGACGGAGGGTTGCCGGACAGCGAGCCGGGGCCTGTGTCGCTGTCACTCATGACCTGTGCAGCATCTTGCCACACGATCTTCGATACGCAAGGCGCGGTCCGCACTGTGGACTGCGCCCTGCGTCACACGAAGCGCTCCGGCGGCCCGACGGGCACCGCGCGGAGCGTCAGGCGTTGCTCGCCACGACCCAGCGCTCCAGCGCGCCGCGCGCCGCGCCCGAGTCGATGGCCTCGGCGGCCCGGACGATCCCGGCCGAGATCTGCGCGGTGAGCGGCTCCCGTGTCGGCTCCAGCGCCACCAGCGCCGCCGCCGAGTTGAGCAGCACCGCGTCCCGTACGGGCCCGGTCTCCCCCGCGAGCAGCCGGCGCGCGACATCCGCGTTGTACGAGGCGTCCGCGCCCCGCAGCGCCGAGACCGGCACCAGGCCGATGCCGACGTCCCGCGGGTCGAACGCCTCCTCGCGGACCGCTCCGTCCCGCACGATCCAGACCCGGGAGGTCGCGGTCGTGGTCAGCTCGTCCAGCCCGTCGTCGCCGCGGAAGACCAGCGCGCTGGAGCCGCGCTCGGCGAGCACGCCGGCGAGGATCGGCGCCATCCGGGCGTCGGCGACCCCGGTGGCCTGGGCCTTGACCCGCGCGGGGTTGGTCAGCGGGCCCAGCACGTTGAAGGTCGTCCGGATGCCCAGCTCCCGCCGGGCGGCGGCCACATGACGCAGCGACGGGTGGAACTTCACCGCGAAGCAGAAGGTGATGCCCGCCTCCTCGGCGACCCGCACCACCTGCCGCGGGGGCAGGTCCAGGTTGACGCCGAGCTTCTCCAGCACATCGGAGGCGCCGCTGGCCGAGGACGCGGCGCGGTTGCCGTGCTTGACGACCTTCGCCCCGGTGCCGGCCACCACGATCGAGGACATGGTGGAGATGTTGACGGTCTTGGCCCCGTCGCCGCCGGTGCCGACGATGTCGATGGTGCGGCCGGGCACCTCGATGAGGTTGGCGTGCTCGTACATGGCCCGTACCAGCCCGGAGATCTCGGCGACGGTCTCGCCCTTGGCGCGCAGCGCGACCGCGAAGCCGGCGATCTGGGCGTCGCTCGCCTCGCCGCGCATGATGCGGTCCATGGCCCACGCGGTGTCGTCGGCGCCGAGGTCGCGGTGTTCCAGGAGCGCGTCCAGTACGCCCGGCCAGGTACGGGCCGTCGCGCTGTCGCCGCCTGCCGGGGTCGCAACGTTCATGGTCCACGCTCCTGGTGGTCGTCTGGGTTCGCGGGGCCAGCCTATCCAGGCGTACGGACAGCGAAGAGCCCCGTCCATGCGCTGGACGGGGCTCTCGCTGTGGCGATCAGCGGATGACGCGCTAAGGCGTGGGATCAGTGGTGGCCGTGGCCGCTCGTGATCTCCTCGTACTCCTCGGTGGTGGGCTTGGGGATCTGGGTCCCCTCGCCGTAGAAGCCCTTGGAGAGCTTCGCCCGGAGCTTGGTGGTCCGGCCGACCTTGCGCTCGACGCCGTTCTCGTCGACCTCGGGACCGGCCTCCAGCGGCTTGGGCTGGTCGTGCGCCGTGAGGGTGTGCAGCTGCTCCTGCGAGAGCGGCTCGTGGACCTCGACGAACTCACCGTGCGGCAGCCGCTTGATGATGCCGGACTCGCGCCCGTGCAGCACCTTGTCGCGGTCGCTGCGCTGGAGCCCGAGGCAGATCCGGCGGGTGGCGATGAAGACCAGCACCGGCACCACGAAGAAACCGACGCGGACGAACCAGGTGATCGCGTTGATCGAGAGGTGGAAGTGGGTGGCCCAGAGGTCGTTTCCACCGCCGACGAGCAGCACGAAGTACCAGCTGATCCAGGCGGCGCCGAACGCGGTGCGCGTCGGGGCGTTGCGCGGGCGGTCCAGCAGGTGGTGCTCCCGCTTGTCCCCGGTGACCCAGGACTCGATGAACGGGTACACCGCGATGGCGGCCAGCACCAGCGGGAAGATGATCAGCGGGATGAGCACGCCCAGGACCAGGGTGTGGCCCCAGAGGTTGATCTCCCAGCCAGGCATCACTCGGATCAGGCCCTCGGAGAAGCCCATGTACCAGTCGGGCTGGGCGCCCGTGGACACCTGGTCCGGCCGGTAGGGGCCGATCGCCCAGATCGGGTTGATCGTCGCGATGGCGGCGACGGCCGCGATCACGCCGAAGACCAGGAAGAAGAAGCCTCCGGCCTTGGCCATGTAGACCGGCAGCAGCGGCATGCCGACCACGTTCTTGTTCGTCCGGCCGGGGCCGGGGAACTGCGTGTGCTTGTGGTAGAAGACCAGGATCAGGTGCGCCACCAGCAGGCCGAGCATGATGCCCGGCAGCAGCAGGACGTGGATCGAGAAGAACCGCGGCACGAAGTCCGAGCCGGGGAACTCGCCGCCGAACAGGAACATCGAGATGTACGTGCCCACGATCGGCACGGACAGGATCGCGCCTTCCATGAACCGGACACCGGTGCCGGAGAGCAGGTCGTCCGGCAGGGAGTAGCCGGTGAAGCCGGTGAACATGCCCAGCACGAACAGCAGGAAGCCGAAGAGCCAGTTGATCTCGCGCGGCTTGCGGAACGCGCCCGTGAAGAAGACGCGCATCATGTGCACGAACATCGCCGCGAGGAAGATCAGCGCGCCCCAGTGGTGGATCTGCCGGATCAGCAGACCGCCGCGCACATCGAAGCTGATGTGCATCGTCGACTGGAAGGCGTCGGACATGTGCATGCCCTGCATGGGCACGTACGAGCCGTGGTACGTGACCTCTTGCATGCTCGGGTGGAAGAACAGCGTCAGATACACACCCGTGAGGATGATGATGATGAAGCTGTAGAGGCAGACCTCGCCCAGCATGAAGGACCAGTGGTCCGGGAAGATCTTGCGCATGTTGGCCTTGGCCAGGCCGTAGATGCCGAGCCGGCCATCCGCCCAGTCGGCCACCCGCTCACCGGCGGGCGCCTTGCGCTTGCTGCTTTCAGTACTCATCCGCGCTCCCAGAAGGCAGGACCGACGGGCTCGGCGAAGTCGCCCAACGCCTCTAGGTAGCCCTTGTCATTGACCTTGATCCGCAGCTGCGGCAGGGCGTGGCCGGCCGGGCCGAAGATCACGCGGCCGCCGTCGGAGAGGTCGAACGTCGACTGGTGGCACGGGCAGAGCACGTGGTGCGTCTGCTGCTCGTACAGACTGATGGGGCAGCCGACGTGGGTGCAGATCTTCGAGTAGGCGACGATGCCGTCCGCCGACCAGTCCAGTTCCTTCTTGTCCTTGATGTTCTCCGGCTGGATCCGGACGATCATCAGGGCCGCCTTCGCGATCTCCTTCTGGAAATCGTGGTCGTCCTCCTTCAGCCCTTCCGGCATGGCGAAGGTCAGCGAGCCCACCGAGATGTCCTCGGGCCGCAGCGGCTGATTGGTGTTCTGGTTGATCAGCAGCTTCCCCGAGGACCAGCGGGTGTGCCGGAGCTTGGTGCCCGGCAGCGGGCCGAGGTCGCGCAGCAGCATCACGCCGGAGAGCGGCACCAGGGCCAGCGCGCCGAACATGGTGTTGCGGATCAGCTTGCGGCGGCCGAAGGCCGACTCCTCGGCGCCCGCCTTGAAGTCGGCGAGAACCTTGGCCTTGACCTCGGGCTCCGCCGCGATCGCGTGGCGCTCGTCGGCGACCTCCACGTCGGACATCAGGGTGCGGGCCCAGTGGACCGCGCCCGCGCCGATGCAGAACAGCGCCACGCCGAGGGTGAGCCCCAGCGAGAAGTTCAGGGCGCTGATGTGGCCGATCGGGTAGACATAGATGATCTTGTCGACCGGGAAGGCCACGTACGAGGCGATGAAGCCGACCGTGGCCAGCATGGACAGCAGGAACAGGAACGCGATCACGCGCTCGGAGCGCTTGGCGGCCCGCTCGTCGACGTCCTGGACCCGGTGCTCGTGCGGCGGCAGTCCCGGGTCGGCGAACGGATCGGCGTGGGGGGCCACCGCACCGTCGTGCGTGTCGCCCTGCTCACTCGGCAGGTTCTCTTCTGGAATGTCTTGGCTACTCATGACTTCTTGGCCTTTGCGGTCCGGGCGGCGACCCAGATGGCGACGGCGATCAGCGCGCCGAGCCCGAAGATCCACGCGAACAGACCCTCGCTGACCGGGCCGAGCCCGCCCAGTTCGAGGCCGCCGGGGCTCTCCGACTTGTCGCTGTTGACCGCGCCGAGGTACGCGATGATGTCCTTCTTGTTCTTCTCCGGCATCGTCGTGTCGGGGAAGGAAGGCATGTTCTGCGGGCCGGTCTGCATGGCCTCGTAGATGTGCTTGGGGTCGACGCCCTCAAGCGACGGGGCGTACTTGCCGTTCGAGAGCGCGCCACCCTTGCCGGTGAAATTGTGGCACTGGGCGCAGTTCGTACGGAAGAGCTCCCCGCCCTTGGCGATGTCCGAGCCGTCCGGGTTGTACTGGCCCTTGGTCGGAACCGAGGGGCCCGCGCCGAGCGAGGCGATGTACGCGGCGAGCTGGTCGGTCTCGGCCTGCGAGTAGATCGCCTTCTTGCTGGGCGCCTGCGCGCCCTGCTGCTGCAGCGGCATACGGCCGGTGCTGACCTGGAAGTCCACGGCGGCGGCGCCCACGCCCACCAGGGGCGGGCCGTCGGAGCTGCCCTGACCGCCGGTGCCGTGGCAGCTTGCGCAGCCGACGGAGTAGAGCTTCTTGCCCTCCTCGATGGCAAGAGACTGGGCGGTGTCGTCGGCCTTGGCCTTGTCCGCCGGCGCGAACGCGGCGTACAGCCCCCCAGTTACCGCCAGCGCGAAGAGTAGGACGACGACCGCCGCCAGCGGATGGCGTCGTCGTGCGGAGAGCTTTTTCACGGATTACCCCGGTGTCAGGATCTTCTGCGTCGATGCTTCTGGACTGTGGTCCTGTGCGGGACCGATTACTTGATCAAGTAGATCGTGGCAAAGAGCCCGATCCAGACCACGTCGACGAAGTGCCAGTAATAGGACACGACGATGGCCGCCGTCGCCTGGTGATGAGTGAACCTCTTGGCCGCGTACGTCCTGCCCAGGACCAGCAGGAAGGCGATGAGTCCGCCCGTCACATGCAGGCCGTGGAAGCCGGTCGTCAGGTAGAACACCGAGCCGTACGGGTCGGAGGAGAGCGAGAGCCCGTCCTTCTTCACCAGGTCGGTGTACTCGAAGATCTGGCCGCCAATGAAGATCGCACCCATCACGAAGGTGATGGAGAACCACGTACGCAACTTCTTCACGTCGCCCCGCTCGGCGGCGAACACGCCGAGCTGGCACGTGAGAGAGGAGAGCACCAGGATCGTGGTGTTCGTCGCTGAGAACGGTACGTTCAGCGACGACGCCATTTCCTTCCAGTGGTCGGCTCCGGTCACCGATCGCAGGGTGAAGTACATCGCGAAGAGGGCCGCGAAGAACATCAGCTCGGAACTCAGCCAGATGATGGTTCCGACGCTGGTGAGGTTCGGCCGGTTGACCGAGGGGTGCGCATGCCCGGTATCTACTGCTGTTGCTGTCGCCACGACCGACATTATGTCGGTCCCTTATCTTGCGCTCACTCCGGGGGGTGCCGTTCGGTGTGTCAAGAGCGTATGCCCTGCTCGTACGGCCCATTCCGGACGTCCCCCGAAGGGGGGAAGCACACCCTGCGCCACCTCCTGCGCACCCTGCGCACAACCGCCCTGACGGCCCATCGGCCCGATCTTGATCCTGTCCGAACCCTCCACCGGCGCGGCGCTCGCGGAGTAGCATCCGCGCAACGGTCCGACCCACAACGGTGCTCTCTAGATGCGTGGAGGAACGATGCAGCCCACTGCCACGGTGCTGGTCTACAGCGATAACGCGGGCACCCGCGAGCAGGTGCGGCTGGCCGCCGGGCGCCGCCCCGCCACCGATGTGCCGCCGGTGGAGTTTTTGGAGTGCGCGACACTGCCGGCCGTCCTCAAGACCCTCGCGGAGCACCGCGTCGACGTGTGCGTGCTCGACGGCGAGACGGCCCCCGCGGGCGGCATGGGCGTCTGCCGGCAGATCAAGGACGAGGTGTTCGACTGCCCGCCCGTGCTGCTCCTCATCGGCCGCCCGCAGGACGCCTGGCTCGCCACCTGGAGCCGCGCCGAGTCCGCGGTGACCCACCCGCTGGACCCGGTGGCGTTCGCGGACGCGCTGGCCGCTCTGCTGCGCCCACGGGCGGCCGTACGGGCCTGACGGGCCGCAGCGGCCCGCCGGCTCACATCTGGGGGCGGAGGCGGGCCGCATCGGCAGGGTCGCTCCCTTCGCGCGTCCCGGCCTGCAGCGCGCTGCCCTTGCGCCACGCCTGCCAGTTCAGGTTCCAGTCGCCGAAGCCGTTGTCGAACGGCGTCATGGTCTCGCCGCCGCTGTTCACCACCTTGACGATGTCGCCGACCCGCACCGTGTCGAAGAACCAGCGGGCGGCCTCGGTGGACATGCCCGTACAGCCGTGGCTGACGTTGGCGGCCCCCTGGGACCCCGTGGACCAGGGCGCCGCGTGCACGTACTCGCCGCTCCAGGTGACCCGGGTGGCCCAGTGCACGGGCAGGTCGTAGGAGTCCGAGCTGCCTTCGGAGATGCCGATGCTGGTGCCGCGCATCCGTACGAAGGATTCCTGCCCCAGGACCACCTTGACCCCGTTGCGGGTGGAGAAGCCGGGCTTGCCGGTGGTGACGGGGATCGAGCGGATCTCCTTGCCGTTGCGCAGCACCGTCATGTAGTGCGCCCCGGCGTCCGTGATGGCCTCGACGCGGTCGCCCGTACGGAGCTTCAGGGGCTTCGAGGTGCCTCCGTAGAGGCCGGGTCCGGCCTTGATGCCCGCCAGGCCGCTGCGCACGTTCACCGTGGCGTGCGCGGGCCAGTAGTCGCGCGGGCGGTAGTGCAGGGTCCGGCCGTCCACCCAGTGCCAGGCGCCGTCCACCGAGGGCTGTGAGTCGACCTTCAGGGCCCGCTCGACCACGGCGCGGGCGGCGGGGTCCTTGACGGGCCGGCTGAGCTCGGCGGTGATGGGCTGCCCGACGCCGTACGTGCCGCTGTCCGGCCCGAACTTGACCCTCAGCAGGTTGTCGGCCGGAGCGGTGTCGAAACCGAGCGTACGGCGGCCCTGGGCGCCGTCCTCGTCCTCGGTGCTCACCCGCACGGTGTAGTGCGCCCCGGCGGCCAGCGGGACCGTGGAGCGCCAATGGGAGCCGTCGGCGTCGAGTTCGCCCCGTACGTACCGCCCCGCGGCGTCGGTGGCGGTGACGTCCGTGATCCGGTCCTCGCCCTTGGCGCGGACCTCCAGGGGCTTGTCCGGGTCGGCCTTGCCGCCGCCCTCGACGCCCGCGAAGGCGACCTGGCCGGCCGCGTCGTACGGCTTGTCGGCCAGCGGGTTCGACGATCCGCCGCATGCGGTGGACCCCACCGCGAGGGGGGCGAGCAGCAGTGCGCAGCTCAGCACGGTCCGGCAGCGAGGAGTGTGACTCATGGTCACACGGTAGGGACGATCGCCGCCCGCGGCCCGTGGGGCGAGTGCAAATGGGTCGGCCCCCGCACACCGTGGGGTGTGCGGGGGCCTGTTCCGCGCTGTGCGCCGGAGAGGACTACTGGTTCGCGTTCTCGCCGCGGTAGTACTCGAACACCCAGCCGAAGAGACCAACCATGATGAGCGGCGCCGAGAAGAACATCAGCCACCAGCCGAAGATGACGCCCATGAAGGCGAGCGCTCCGCCGATGCCCAGGGACAGCGGCTGCCAGCTGTGCGGGGAGAAGAAGCCCAGCTCACCGGCGTCGTCGGCGACGTCCGCGTTCTTGTTGTCCTGCGCCCCGGCGTCCACCCGGCGAGCCGTGAAGGCCAGGTAGAAGCCGATCATGACACTCAGGCCGAAGGCCATGAAGAGCGCCGTGGTGCCGGCGGCCTCCTTCGACCACACGCCATAGACGATCGCCATGACGAGGATGAAGGCGGCGAGCCAGATGAACATCCGTCCTTGGATCTTCACTTGCCGGCCTCCTTGCCGCCCGCGAGAGCCTTGTCGTCCTGCGGCCCGTGCGCGTTCTCAAGCTGGTCGAGCGCCGCGATCTCCGGGTGGTGCAAGTCGAACGCCGGGGATTCGGAGCGGATGCGCGGCAGCGTGAGGAAGTTGTGCCGCGGCGGCGGGCAGGAGGTCGCCCACTCCAGCGAGCGGCCGTAGCCCCACGGGTCGTCGACCTCGACCTTCTTGCCGTACTTGGCCGTCTTCCAGACGTTGTAGAAGAACGGCAGCATCGACAGGCCCAGCAGGAACGAGCTGATCGTCGAGATGGTGTTCAGCGTCGTGAAGCCGTCCGCGGCGAGGTAGTCCGCGTAGCGGCGCGGCATGCCCTCGACGCCCAGCCAGTGCTGCACCAGGAACGTGCCGTGGAAGCCCACGAACAGCGTCCAGAAGGTGATCTTTCCGAGCCGCTCGTCCAGCATCTTGCCGGTGAACTTCGGCCACCAGAAATGGAAGCCGGAGAACATCGCGAACACCACGGTGCCGAAGATGACGTAGTGGAAGTGCGCGACCACGAAGTACGAGTCCGAGACGTGGAAGTCCATCGGCGGCGAGGCCAGGATGACGCCGGTCAGACCACCGAAGGTGAAGGTGATCAGGAAGCCGACGGCCCAGAGCATCGGTGTTTCGAAACTCAGTGAGCCCTTCCACATAGTGCCGATCCAGTTGAAGAACTTCACACCGGTCGGTACCGCGATAAGGAAGGTCATGAAGGAGAAGAATGGCAATAGCACGCCGCCGGTGACGTACATGTGGTGCGCCCAGACGGTCACCGAGAGACCGGCGATGGAAATCGTCGCCGCGATCAGCCCGATGTAGCCGAACATCGGCTTTCGGGAGAAGACCGGAATGACCTCGGAAATGATGCCGAAGAATGGCAGCGCGATGATGTAGACCTCTGGATGGCCGAAGAACCAGAAGAGGTGCTGCCAGAGCAGTGCGCCACCGTTCGCGGCCTCGAACACTTGCGCGCCGAATTTGCGGTCCGCCTCCAGCGCGAGCAGCGCCGCGGCCAGGACGGGGAAGGCCAGCAGGACCAGCACACCGGTCAGCAGGACGTTCCAGCAGAAGATCGGCATCCGGAACATCGTCATGCCGGGTGCGCGCATGCAGATGATCGTGGTGATGAAGTTGACCGAGCCGAGGATCGTACCGAAGCCGGAGAGGGCCAGACCCATGATCCACATGTCGGCGCCGACGCCCGGCGAACGGATCGCGTCCGACAGCGGGGAGTAGGCGAACCAGCCGAAGTCGGCCGCGCCGTCCGGGGTGAGGAAGCCACCCACGGCGATGAGCGAGCCGAAGAGGTAGAGCCAGTAGGCGAACATGTTCAGCCGCGGGAACGCCACATCGGGCGCGCCGATCTGGAGCGGCATGATCCAGTTCGCGAATCCGGAGAACAGCGGCGTCGCGAACATCAGCAGCATGATCGTGCCGTGCATCGTGAACGCCTGGTTGAACTGCTCGTTCGACATGATCTGCGTGCCGGGACGGGCGAGTTCGGCGCGCATGAGCAGCGCCATGACGCCGCCAATGCAGAAGAACGCGAACGACGTGACCAGGTACAGCGTGCCGATCGTCTTGTGGTCGGTGGTGGTGAGCCACTTGACCACGGCGGCGCCGGGTTGCTTCTGGCGTACGGGCGGTGCTGCCGGAGCCGTATCGGCGGCGGCACCCTGGGATTCGTTGAGGATGCTCACTTGTTCTTGGTCTCCGCGTTCTTCGCGTGATCCGTCTGCGCGATGCCCGCCGGCTGGTAACCGGACTGACCGTTCTTCGCCAGCTCCTCAAGGTGCGCCTTGTACGCCTCGGGCGAGACTACCTTGACGTTGAAGAGCATGCGGGAGTGGTCCACGCCGCACAGCTCGGCGCACTTGCCGAGGAAGGTGCCCTCCTTGTTCGGGGTCACCGTGAAGCTGTTGGTGTGCGCCGGGAAGACATCCTGCTTCATCAGGAACGGCACCACCCAGAACGAGTGGATGACATCCCGCGAGGTGAGGACGAACTGGACGGTCTCGCCCTTCGGCAGCCACAGGGTCGGGCCCGGGTTGCCGGTGTCGGGGTTCCGCGTGGCCGGCGTACCGATCTCGTAGACACCCCCGGCGTTCTGGGGAGCCTTCGCCAGGTACCTGTCCGGGATGGCGGCGAGTTCCTTGTTGTCGCGGAGCGGCTTCGAAGGCCGGGGACTGCCCTTCACGTCCTCCAGATAGTTGAAGGCCCAGCTCCACTGGAAGCCCACCACGTTCACGACGTGGTCCGGCTTCTTGGGGTTGGTCATCAGCTTGTTCTCGTCACGGGCCGTGAAATAGAAGAGCACCGCGACGATGATGATCGGGACCACGGTGTACAACGCCTCGATGGGCATGTTGTACCGGGTCTGCGGGGGAACCTCGACCTTGGTCCTGGAGCGTCGATGGAAGATGACACTCCACAGGATCAGGCCCCACACCAGTACGCCCGTGGCGAGCGCAGCCGCCCACGAGCCCTGCCACAGAGAGAGGATCCGCGGCGCCTCTTCCGTGACAGGGGTGGGCATTCCGAGGCGGGGGAAGTCCTTGGATGTGCAACCGGTGGCGGTCGCCAGGACCAAGCCCGCGGCCAGCGCCTGCAGCAGCTTCCGCCGCACCGGGCGCCGCGACGAGCGGTCGGAGCCGTTGGGACTCACGTAGCGCCTTCCCGAGAGTCTCGCCCGCGATACCGGCTGCGGCCGTCTGATGGGTCGGTCGCCGGCCCGGCGCGGGCAGGGGTTTGGATGTTTATGCGGACCAAACCCTACTGGACGCTATTTGGGGTCGCGCGGGGAGGGTGCCCAACGCGCCGCGGTACTCCCCGAAGGGGTGGAATCCCCGGCTCCGCGAGCGTTCTGGAGGACCGTCAGCTCGGTGTCGGGACCGTGCACGGCCGCCCGGAGGGGCCGGGCGCTAGCGTTCGGCACGTGCCCTACTTCGATGCCGCGTCTGCCGCCCCCTTGCATCCGGTCGCCCGCGAGGCGCTGCTCGCCGCGCTGGACGAGGGGTGGGCCGACCCGGCCCGGCTCTACCGCGAGGGGAGGCGCGCCCGGCTGCTGTTGGACGCGGCGCGCGCCGCCGCCGCGCAGGAGGTGGGGTGCCGCCCGGATGAGCTGGTCTTCACCTCTTCGGGGACGCGTGCGGTCCACGACGGCGTCGCCGGCGCGCTCGCGGGACGTCGGCGTGTCGGCCGCCATCTGGTCGTCGGCGCGGTCGAACACTCCTCGGTACTCCATTCGGCCGCGGCCCACGAGTCGGTGGGCGGGTCGGCGACCGAGGTCGCGGTGGACCGTACGGGCCGGGCCGACCCGGCGGCGTACGCGGCGGCGTTGCGCGGCGACACCGCGCTGGCCGTGCTCCAGTCCGCCAACCACGAGGTGGGCACGGAGCAGCCGGTGGGCGAGGTGGCAGAGGCGTGCCGGGCGGGCGGGGTGCCGCTGCTCGTGGACGCGGCCCAGTCGCTGGGCTGGGGCGCCGTCCCCGCGGGCTGGTCGCTGCTGACCGCGAGCGCGCACAAGTGGGGCGGCCCCTCGGGGGTCGGGCTGCTGGCCGTACGGAAGGGGGTGCGGTTCGCGCCCCAGGGCCCGGCGGACGAGCGGGAGTCGGGACGCGCGCCGGGGTTCGAGAACCTGCCCGCCATCGTGGCGGCGGCGGCCTCGCTGCGGGCCGTACGGGCGTCCGCGGAGGCCGAGGCCGCGCGGCTGCGGGAGCTGGTGGACCGCATACGGACGCGGGTACCGCGGCTGGTGCCGGACGTGGAGGTGGTCGGCGACCCGGTGCGCAGGCTCCCCCACCTGGTGACGTTCTCGTGCCTCTACGCCGACGGGGAAGCGCTGCTGCACTCCCTGGACCGGGCCGGGTTCTCCGTGTCCTCGGGCTCCTCGTGCACGTCGAGCACGCTGACGCCGAGCCATGTGCTGCGGGCGATGGGGGTGCTCTCCGAGGGGAATGTGCGGGTCTCGCTGCCGGTGGGCACCTCGGCGGAGGACGTGGAGCGCTTCCTCGCGGTGCTCCCGGAGACGGTCGCGTCGGTCCGCGACCACCTGTCCGCGCCGTCCCCCGCGGCCCCCGCGGCCTCCGCCTCCCCTTCCCCCTCCCCGCAGAGCGCCGCCGACGCGGATCTGGTCGTCGACGCGGTGGGCAAGCGCTGCCCGCTCCCGGTGATCGAACTGGCCAAGGTCATCGGGGACGTCCCGGTCGGCGGCACCGTCACGGTGCTGGCGGACGACGAGGCGGCGCGCCTGGACATCCCGGCGTGGTGCGAGATGCGCGACCACGACTACGCCGGGGAGCGCGCGGCGGAGCGCGGCACCGCCTACGTGGTGCGGCGCCGGGGATAGGGCACGGTCCTCGCCGGGCGGGACGGGGGTCCCGCCCGGCGAGGACCGATTACCGAGAAGTCAGGACATCAGGCCAGGTGGGCCCGTACGTCGGCGGCGGCCTCCTCGCCGTACGCCTTGGTGAAGCGCTCCATGAAGTGGCCGCGGCGCAGCTCGTACTCCTGGGTGCCGAGCGTCTCGATGACGAGCGTGGCGAGCATGCAGCCCAGCTGGGCGGAGCGCTCCAGGGGCAGGTTCCAGGCGGTACCCGCGAGGAAGCCCGCGCGGAAGGCGTCGCCGACGCCGGTGGGGTCGACCTTCGCCTCCTCCTGCGCGCAGCCGACCTCGATGACGGGCTCGCCGACGCGCTCGATGCGCACCCCGTTGGCCCCCAGGGTGGTGACCCGGGTGTCGACCTTGGCCAGGATCTCGTCCGCCGTCCAGCCCGTCTTGGACTCGATGAGGGCCTTCTCGTACTCGTTGGTGAAGAGGTACGCGGCGCCCTCGACCAGGACCTTGATGTCCTCGCCGGCCATCCGCGCCAGCTGCTGGGAGGGGTCCGCGGCGAACGGGATGCCGCGCGAACGGCACTCCTGCGTGTGGCGCAGCATCGCCTCGGGGTCGTCCGCGCTGATGAGGACCAGGTCCAGACCGCCGACGCGGTCGGCGACGGGCTGCAGCTCGATCTGCCGGGCCTCGCTCATGGCGCCGGTGTAGAAGGACGCGATCTGATTGTGGTCGGTGTCCGTGGTGCAGACGAACCGCGCGGTGTGCAGCACGTCGGAGATGTGGACGGAGCCGGTGTCGACGCCGTGCCGGTCGAGCCAGGCGCGGTAGTCGGCGAAGTCCTCGCCGGCCGCGCCCACCATGACCGGGTTCAGCCCGAGCAGCCCCATGCCGTAGCAGATATTGGGCGCGACGCCGCCGCGGCGGACGTCGAGGTCGTCGACGAGGAAGGAGAGGGAGACCGTATGCAACTGGTCGGCGACCAGCTGATCGGCGAAGCGGCCGGGAAAGGTCATCAGATGGTCGGTGGCGATGGAGCCGGTGACAGCGATACGCACGACGGGTCTGCTCCTGCGGGGCGAAGGGGTGTGGGGTAAGCGAAAGAGAAGAAGGCGAAGAGAAGAACGCGTAGGGAAACGGGAAAACGGCCAGTCCAAGCTACCGGGTGGGGTTTCACCTTTCCGACCGGTCAAAACTACCCAATAGTAGGTCTTTCTTCGCAGGCCGGGTGGTGCATACGGTGCGGGTATGCCGAACTCTGTGAAGGCCGTCACATCTCCCGCCGGTGAACCCGAGTCGCTCGACGAGTTGCGGGGTGACTGCGCGCGGATGGCCCCGCACTGGGTGACCGCGGCGACGGCCGCTCCCGCACCCGTACCGCTCACGCGCATCCGCGGCATCACGGTGCCGCCGGCCTCCGCCCGACTGCTGGACGGGATGTCGGAGTACGGCGACTGATCGGCGGATGGAACCGTCCGCTCCCCCGCTCCGTCCAATTCCCGTCCCCCTCACGGGGGATGGGGCAGTACACATTGAGCGGAGTTGAAGGAGCGATGTTGTGAGCACCCAGGATCCCCCCGACAGCACGCCGCGGCGGCACCGGTCGCCGCTGGTGGTCGTATCGGTGGCGGCCGCGGTGCTGCTGGCCGGTGGCGGCGGCGCCTATTGGGCCGCGACCGCCGGTGACGGCGGTGGCTCGACCACGCCCGGCAAGAACGGCGCACCACCCCCTTTGGCACTCGACGGCTACGCACGCGGAGCCGCCCAGGACTCGCAGGACCAGCGGGGCTCGCAGGGCATCGCGCCCGGTGAGCCGGACCCGCACGGAAGCGCCCGCTACCGGGCGACCGGGAAGCTGCCGGACGGCCCCGAGTCGGCGCCGGTCTACCTCTCCCGGGACGACATCGGGCAGGAGCAGGTCGCCCGGCTGGCGAAGGCCCTGCACGTGCCCGGCACGCCGCGGCTCGACGGCGACACCTGGAAGGCGGGCGCCGCGCAGGGCCGGTCCGGGCCCTCGCTCCAGGTGAGCCGCAAGGGGCCGGGCAGTTGGTCGTACTCGCGGCACGGCACGCCGGGCGGCGCGCACTGCGAGCACCCGCCGGGCGCCCGGCCGGACATGGCGGGCCAGAACGGCGGCGTCACGGGCTCGGGCGTCTCCGGTACCAATGCTTCCGGTTCCAGTGATTCCGCTTCTGGCGGTTCCGGTTCCGACAGTTCCGCTTCTGGCGGCTCCGGTTCCGGCGGCTCCGGTTCCAGTTCCAGCGGTTCCGGTTCCGGTTCCGGGGCGAGCACCTGCCCGTCGTACCGCGACGGTTCGGGGGCGAAGGGCGGCGGCTCCAAGGCCGTCTCCGAGGCGGACGCGAAGCGCGCGGCGGAGCCCGTGCTGGACTCGGTCGGGCAGCGGGACGCGAAGCTGGACGCGCACCAGCTCTTCGGCGCGGTGCGGGTGGTGACGGCGGACCCGGTCCTGGGCGGCCTGCCCACGTACGGCTGGCAGACCAGCCTCCAGGTCGGCGCGGACGGGCAGCTGACCGGCGGCAGCGGGCAGTTGGCGAAGCCGGAGAAGACCGATTCCTATCCGGTGACCAGCGCGAGCGCCGCGCTCGGCGAGCTCAACAAGGGCGCCGGAAACGGCCACATCGGCACGGGAGGCTGCGCGTCGGCGGCGCCGCTCAACACGAGCTCCAAGAGCGACAAGAGCGAGAGCGACGAGAGCAAGGGCGGCAAGAGCGACGGCGGGGCTTCGACGCTCCCCTGCACCCCGAAGGCGAAGGCCGACCCGGTGGCCGTGCGCGGGGCGACGTTCGCCCTGGCGGCGCGGACCATCGCGGGGCGGCAGGCGCTGGTGCCCTCCTGGCTGTTCGCGACGCAGGTGCCGGGCACTCAGGGCAAGGAGAACACCTTCACGGTGGACCAGCCCGCCATCGACCCGAAGTTCATCAAGGAGCCGACGGCGTCCTCACAGCCGACCACGCCGTCGCAGCCGTCGAGTCCGGCCAAGTCCGGGGCGATGCGCGTCACCTCGTACAGCCTGGGCGCCAAGGACGGCAAGAACGGCAAGGGCGGTAAGGACGGTAAGGACGATAAGACACTGACGCTGCACTTCTGGGGCGGGGTGTGCAGTGACTACTCCGCGACCGCCCGGAACCAGTCGGCGCAGTCGGTCACGGTGGGGGTCACGGGCAAGGAGAAGCACCCGGGGCAGATGTGCGTGATGATGGCGAAGGGTTTCGATCAGACGGTGCACCTGGACAAGCCGCTGGACGACCGGAAGGTCGTGGACGCGGTGACGGGCCAGGCGGTGCCGGAGAAGTGAGAAGCGAGAGGTGACGCCGGCCCGACGGCGTGCGCATGACGAAGGCGGCGGTCCCGGTGGGACCGCCGCCTTCTGTCGTCCGTATCAGCCGGCCGGCCGGCTCAGCTGAAGGAGTCGCCGCAGGCACAGGAGCCCGTGGCGTTCGGGTTGTCGATCGTGAAGCCCTGCTTCTCGATGGTGTCGACGAAGTCGATGGAGGCGCCGCCCAGGTACGGGGCGCTCATCCGGTCGGTGATCACCTTCACGCCGTCGAAGTCCTTCACGACGTCGCCGTCGAGCGAACGCTCGTCGAAGAAGAGCTGATAGCGCAGGCCGGAGCAGCCGCCGGGCTGAACGGCGACGCGCAGCGCGAGGTCGTCGCGGCCTTCCTGTTCCAGCAAAGCCCTGACCTTCGACTCGGCGGCGCCCGACAGGATGATGCCGTCGCTCACGGTGGTCTCGTCCTGAACGCTCATCTGCTTCTCTCCCGGGTTGTTCGGACCGCTTGCCGTCGGATGCAACCTCCGGCGTCCCGGATTCATTCCGGGCCAAGCACTTCTCTCTCCGTTCATGCTCGCACACCACCCCTCTTACGGGCACGGGCCGCCGGGCGCCGATCTCCGGGGCGGCCCGCCCGGCGGCCGCCGGAGCCGCCTCCCGGCGCTCCCGACGGGGATGCGTCACATCGACACGAGGCCCATCGTCAAAGTGACGTGAAGCGGCTATGATAGATAATGTCAAATTGACGACAAGGCTGATTCGCGGAAGAGAAAGGGTGCGTGTCGTGACCACCGCCCAACCCCTGGATGTCCAGCCCACACCGCTGGCGCTACTGCTTCTGGGCCGCGAGGCCGATCCCCGGAGCGAGCGCGGCGTGGAGTGCCCCGGCGATCTGCCGGCGCCCTCCGACCCGGACCTGGTGGAGCGCGCCCGCGCGGCCAAGGCCCGGCTCGGGGACAAGGTCTTCGTCCTCGGCCACCACTACCAGCGCGACGAGGTCATCGAGTTCGCGGACGTCACCGGGGACTCCTTCAAGCTCGCGCGCGACGCGGCCGCCCGGCCCGATGCCGAGTACATCGTCTTCTGCGGCGTGCACTTCATGGCCGAGTCCGCCGACATCCTCACCGGCGACGGCCAGCAGGTCGTCCTGCCCGACCTGGCCGCGGGCTGCTCGATGGCGGACATGGCCACGGCCGAGCAGGTCGCCGAGTGCTGGGACGTCCTCACGGACGCGGGCGTGGCCGGGACCACCGTCCCCGTCTCGTACATGAACTCGTCCGCCGACATCAAGGCGTTCACCGGCAAGCACGGCGGTACGATCTGCACCTCCTCCAACGCGGAGCGCGCGCTGACGTGGGCCTTCGAGCAGGGCGAGAAGATCCTCTTCCTCCCCGACCAGCACCTCGGCCGCAACACCGCCGTGCGCGACCTGGGACTGTCGCTCGACGACTGCGTCCTGTACAACCCGCACAAGCCGGGCGGCGGGCTCACCGCCGAGGAGCTGCGGGCGGCCAAGGTGATCCTGTGGCGCGGGCACTGCTCGGTGCACGGCCGGTTCTCGCTGGAGTCCGTACGCGACGTGCGCGAGCGCATCCCCGGCGTCAACGTCCTGGTGCACCCCGAGTGCCGGCACGAGGTCGTGGCGGCGGCGGATCTCGTCGGCTCGACGGAGTACATCATCAAGGCCCTGGAGGCCGCCCCGGCCGGTTCGAAGTGGGCCATCGGCACGGAGCTCAACCTGGTGCGACGGCTCGCGAACCGCTTCGCGGCACAGGACAAGGAGATCGTCTTCCTCGACAAGACGGTCTGCTTCTGCTCGACGATGAACCGCATCGACCTGCCGCACCTGGTCTGGGCCCTGGAGTCCCTCGCGGACGGCAAGGTCGTCAACCGCATCGAGGTCGACCCGGAGGTCGCGGCCTTCTCGAAGCTGGCCCTGGAACGGATGCTGGCACTGCCGTAACGCCGCCGTACCACCGGCTGCCGCGGTGACGCCGGCGGCACAACGCCGGTACGTACGCCGGGCCGTGGAGCCCCGCGCCTCATGGCGAGAGGTGCGGGGCCCCGCGGGCGCCGGGCGTGCCGCGCGATGGTGTGGCCGCGGCGGCTCTGACAGGGTCACAGCCATGCCTGATCCCACACCTGCGCCAGACCCGGACCCCATACCCGTACCGGACACCACCGCCCTGAAGTGGTCCGAGGCCGAGCACGATGCCGACTCCGAGCGGCGCGACGCGCTGGACCAGCGCGAACTGGAGCGGCTGAGCGCCGTCGCCGCCGAGCTGAGCCGAGCGTCGGGGGCCGATCATCCCGGCGCCCTGGCGGCCCGGCACGACCTCGTCGGGTACGCGCATCAGCACGCCGGCAGCGTCGAGCACCTGCTCGGCCTCGCCGACCCGCTGGCCGCCGACTGCCTCCGGGTCCTGGGGCCCGACGACCAAGTGACCATCGCGGTACTGGCCGTTCAGGCGGTCGAGCGGCTGGACGAGTACGAGGGGGCGGCGGCGCGCGAGACGGTGGCGGCCTTGGCGTCGCTCGTGGAGCGGCAGACCCGGCTGCTGGGGCCCGGGCACCCGGAGACCCTCCGGCTGCGGCGCCGCCACGTCGACTGCGTCTGCCGCGCGTACAAGCTCACCCACCGCACCACCGGGCACGAGTCGCCCGGCGCGGACGGCCCCCGGCGGCTGCTGCGGCTGTGGGGCGAGCTGGTGGCCGACCATGTCGAGGCGCTGGGGGCCGATCACCCGGACACGTTCGCGTGCCGGGACGAAGAGGCCGCGGAGCACTGCGAGTTCGGCGAGCACGACGGCGAGGCCCGCTGCTACGCCGCGCTGGCCGCGGACCGGGCCCGCGCACTCGGCCCGTACCACCCGGACACCTTGGGGAGCCGGGAGTCCCACCTGACCAGTCTCACCGAGACCGGCAGGCCCGAAGAGGCCGCGGAGAGCGCCCGGGCGCGGCCGGGACTCGTGGCCGACTGCGTGCGGGCCCTGGGCCGTGACCACCGGATCACCCAATTCGCCCTGGAGTCATAGCCGGGAGGTAAATAATTGGATACTGCATGAAGTATGACGTACGTTCCTCCCCTGCACCCCGCCCCCGAGGGCGGTCTCTTCATCCCTTGGGGGGATCTCAGCCATGTCGCACTACCCCGTCGGCGCGCCTTCCGGCGCTCCCGTTCCGCGCTTCGCCGGCGGCCCGGCCCTCCGTTCGCCCGCCGGCCTCGCGACGGCCGTCACCGTGCTGCTCGGCCTGGTCGCCGTCTTCGACCTCTTCGCGGTCTACGCGGACTTCAACGTCCACTCGCTGCTGGACGGCGTTCTCTCCGCCACGGAGAGCGAGTTGAAGCGCGGCGACTCCCTGTACGAGCTGTCCGGCCGGCTGCAGGGGATCGGCACGACCGCCACCGCCGTGGTCTTCATCATCTGGTTCTACCGTGTCCGGGGAAACGCCGAGATCTTCACGCAGGACGTGTGCACCCTGGGCCACGGCTGGTCCATCGGCGGCTGGTTCGTCCCCATCGCCAACCTCTGGCTGCCCTTCCGCGTGGCCTCCGAGACCTGGCGGGCGAGCGCCCCGCAGACGCCGGACGGCGCGCTGCGCGAGGTCTCGCGCGCGCCTGTGCGGGCGTGGTGGGTGCTGTGGCTCCTGTCGCTGGCGGCGGGCAGGGTGTCCACCACCTTCTACAACCGGGCCGAGACGGCGGGCGAGCTTCAGCAGGCCGCGGCCACCATGATGTTCGCCGACCTGCTGGACCTCGCGGCGGCCGTGCTCGCGATCCTCTTCGTGCGGAAGCTGTCGCGGATGCAGCAGGAGCGGGCGGAACTCGGTACGTTCACCGCGGTGCTGCCGGGCGGGCCGAAGATCGTCTGACGCGGGGACCGGGGCCCGCCGGCGCGGTTCCGCCGAGCGGACCGATGAGCGGGCCGCCGAGCGTCTGAAGGCGGGTCCGAGCCCGTCAGCGCGGTTCCGCCGGACGCGCCGCCGCTCGCCTGAGCAGGTACGGGACGACCCTGCGGTGGGTCAGCGCGGCGAGCGACCAGATCGAGCGGGCCGCCCGATGCTCGTACCGGACGAAGGTGGTGAGCACCACCCGGGCGCCCTCGGCCCGCAGCACGAGGCGAGCGGTCATGAGCGCCGAGGTCACCTCCAGGACGATCACGTCCGTCGCCATCGTCACGATCCGCCAGCCGAGCACATGCGTGGGGGCGGGGCGCGGCCCGAGCCGCAGGCCCAGCACCGACCGCCAGCCGGTGACCAGGTACCAGCGCACCAGGCCCGGGGCGCCCTCGAAGACGGATCTCGCCCACTGTTCCGGCGACCGCGGGAGCAGCGACGAGCCGCCCGTGGTGACCGCGACGGCCTCCGCCCAGTCGTCCGCCGCGAGCCCGCCGACGCCCCGTGCCGCGTCGGCGACCTCGACCCGGCCCGTGTGTAGTGTCGCTGCTGCCAAAACGACCCCCTGCTCGATCTGCTGAATCTGCTCGGCGTGGGTACGCGACGAGGCTACCCGCGCTGTCGCGCGTACCCCCGCAGCGCGCCGGGACACGGCGAAGGAGCCCCCACGGCCGCAATGGCCGTGGGGGCTCCGTGCGCAGGAGACCGGGTCAGACGCCCGCCGGCTCCGGCGTGCGGTCGTCGTCGCTCCGCGCGGGGGCGCCGTTCCGCTCGCCGCGCTTGGCGGCCTTCTTCTCGGCCCGCCGTTCCTTGCGCAGCTCGACCATCGTGTACAGCGTCGGTACGAGCAGCAGCGTGAGCAGCGTCGAGGTGACCAGGCCGCCGATGACGACCACGGCCAGCGGCTGGGAGATGAAGCCGCCCTGGCCGGTGACGCCCAGCGCCATCGGAAGCAGCGCGAAGATCGTCGCCAGGGCGGTCATCAGGATCGGGCGCAGCCGGTGCCGGCCGCCCTCGACGACCGCCTGGACGACCGGGAGTCCCTGTCTGCGGTACTGGTTGATCAGGTCGATCAGCACGATCGCGTTGGTGACCACGATGCCGATGAGCATCAGCATGCCGATCATCGCCGGGACGCCCATCGGGGTGCCGGTGACGACCAGCAGTCCGATCGCGCCGGTCGCCGCGAACGGGATGGAGACCAGCAGGATCAGCGGCTGGATCAGCGAGCGGAACGTCGCGACCAGCACCATGAAGACGATCGCGATGGCCGCGAGCATGGCCAGGCCCAGCTTGGCGAAGGCGTCGTTCTGGTCCGAGGAGACACCGCCGATGTCGACGGTCGCGCCCTTGGGCAGCGTCTTCTTCAGCTTTTCGATCTTGCTCTGGAGGGCGGCGGTGACCGCGCCGGTGTTGTCGCCGGTCGGCTTGGCGGTGATCGTCGCCGCCCGCGCGCCGTCGATGCGGGTCATCTGGACCGGGCCGGGCACGGTCTTGACGTCCGCGATGTCGCCGAGCCGCACCTTGCCGGCCGGGGAGCCGAGCTGGAGGTTCTTCAGCTGGTCCAGGGTGGTCGCCGGGTGGGCCGACTTCACGACGACGTCGCGCTCGGTGTCGTCGAGCACCGCCTTGCTGCCGGTGGTGGTGCCGCGTACCGCCTGCGCCACGGCCTGGCCCAGGCTCGTCTCGGTGAAGCCCGCCTCGGCGGCCTTGTCATTGCCCTTGACGGAGATGCGGGGCACGCTCTGCGAGAGGTCGCTGCGGACCTCGGTGACGTGGTCGAGGCCCGCGACCGCGGAACGCACGCTCTCCGACGCCGACTTGAGGGTCGCCGCGTCGGGCGCCTTGACCACGACGCTCAGGTCCTGGTCGCCGAAGCCGCCGCCCGCCGAGACGGTGGTGCGGCCGATGCCGTCGAGCTTCTTGAGGCCGGCGCGGATGGTGTCCGTGACGGCGTCCGCCTTGCCGGAGTCCTTCAGCTTGACCTCGTACGAAGCCTGGTTGGCGCCCGTACCGCCGCCGAAGGCCGCCATGATGCCGGACGAGCCGACGGTGACCTGGTAGTCCTTGACACCGGCGACGCCGTCGAGCAGCTTCTCGACCTTCTTCGACGCCGCGTCGGCCGCCTCCAGGCTGGTGCCGGGGGTGAGTTCCTGCTTGACGGAGAGGCTGTCCTGCTCGCCGCCGTCGATGAAGTTGGTCTTCAGCAGCGGGGCCATGCCGAACGTGGCGACCAGCACCAGGACGGCGATCACCAGGCTGGTGACGCGGCGCCTGGTCGCGAAGCCCAGCACCGGCACGTACAGCCGCTGGAGCCGGCCGCGGGTCTCCTTCTCCTCGGCCTCGCGCCGCAGTTCCTCCGGGTCGACGCCTTCGCCGGCCTTCGGAGCACGAAGGAACCAGTACGACAGCACCGGCACGACGGTCAGCGACACCAGCAGCGAGGCCAGCAGCGCCACCGAGACGGTCAGCGAGAACGACCCGAAGAGGGCGCCCACCATGCCGCCGACCAGGCCGATCGGCAGGAAGACCGCGACCGTGGTGAGGGTGGAGGCGGTGACGGCGCCGGAGACCTCGCGGACCGCCGTCAGGATCGCCTGCTGGCGCTCCTCGCCGTAGGACAGATGGCGCTTGATGTTCTCCAGGACCACGATCGAGTCGTCGACGACACGGCCGATGGCGATCGTGAGGGCGCCCAGGGTGAGCATGTTGAGCGACAGGTCCCGGGTCCACAGCACGATCAGCGTGAGCAGCACGGACAGCGGGATGGAGATCGCCGTGACCAGCGTGGAGCGCAGCGAGGCGAGGAAGACCAGGATCACCACGACGGCGAAGAGGAGGCCGAGCAGGCCCTCCGTCGTCAGGCCGTCGATGGACTTGGAGACTGCCGGGCCCTGGTCGCTGACGACCGTCAGCTCGGCGTCGGAGCCGAGGTCCGCGCGGAGCTGCGGCAGCTTGTCCTTGACGGCGTCGGAGATCGCGACGGCGCTGCCGTCGTGGTCCATGGTGATGGTGATGCCGAGGCTGGGCTTGCCGTCGGTGCGCGTGATGGAGGTGGGGGCCGCCGACTGCTGCTTGACGGTGGCGATGTCACCGACGCGGACCGGCTTGGCGCCCTTGGCGTCGCCGCCGGGCGCGGCCGCCGGGTTCACCCGCAGGTCCTCGATCTGCTTGAGCGAGGTGAAGCCGCCGCCCACCTGGACGGTCCGGCTCTTGCCGCCCTCGGAGAACGCGCCGGCCGGCACGGACGCGCCGTTCGCCTCCAGCGCCTGCCCGAGCGCGGCGGCGGACAGCCCGGCCGCGGCGAGCTTCGCGTCGTCGGGGGTGACCGCGACGACGCGCTCCCGCACGCCGTCCACGTTGACCTGGCCGACGCCGTCGATGTTCTTGAGCACCGGTACGACGCCGCGGTCCAGCTTGTCGGCCAGCGCCTGCTGGTCCTGGGCCGAGGAGGCCGCGAGCACGACGGTCGGGATGTCGTCGGTGGAGCCCGCGATGACCTGCGGGTCGACGTCCTTGGGAAGCTGCGAGGAGGACCGGTTCACGGCCTGCTGGACGTTGGCGACGAGCTTGTCGGAGCCGTTGCCGTAGTCGAACTTGGCCATGATGACGGCCGAGCCCTCGCTGGCGGTGGAGGTGACACCGGTGATGCCGTCGACCGCCTTGATGCTGTTCTCCAGCGGCTCGACGACCTGCTTCTCGACCACGTCCGGGGACGCGCCCTGATACGGCGCGATCACCGACACCATGGGCAGGTCGATGGACGGCAGCAACTGCTGCTTCAGCTGCGGGATGGCGATGGCCCCGAACACGACGGCGACTATCGCCATCAGAGCTATCAGTCCCCGCTGTACGAGGCTGATTCTGGACAGCCAGGACATGGGTTAACGCTCTCTCTTCTGTTTGCTGAGCGGATCGGCGGGGGCGCGGCAGCGGCCCACCTCTACGATCGCCCGTGCCCCGGTACGAATTCCTCGCTCGCAGGTCGATTCTCGTCCCGGGCGTGTACCGCAGCCGCAGTACGCGCCCCTAGGGGTCACTCCACCCTTGGGCGTACAAGTCCGGTTTCGTAGGCGATGACCACCAATTGGGCCCGGTCGCGGGCGCCCAGTTTGGCCATCGCCCGGTTCACGTGGGTCTTGACGGTCAGCGGGCTGACCTCAAGCCGCTCGCCGATCTCGTCGTTGGAGTGGCCGCCCGCGACCTGCACCAGCACCTCGCGCTCGCGCCCGGTGAGCGCGGCCAGCCGCTCCGCCTGGTAGCCGCGGGACGCCTCGTCCGCGCCGTCGCTCTGGGCGAGGAACGTGGCGATCAGCCCCTTGGTCGCCACCGGGGACAGCAGCGCCTCGCCCGCCGCCGCGATGCGGATCGCGGCCAGCAGCTCCTCGGGCTCGGCGCCCTTGCCGAGGAAGCCCGAGGCGCCGGCGCGCAGCGACTGCACGACGTACTCGTCGATCTCGAAGGTGGTCAGCATGACCACGCGTACGTGCTCCAGCTCGGGGTCGGAGCAGATCGCGCGGGTGGCGGCGAAGCCGTCCGTGCCGGGCATCCGGATGTCCATCAGGACGATGTCGGCGCCCTTGGCGCGGGCCAGTTCGACGGCCTGCGCGCCGTCGGACGCCTCCCCGACCACTTCCATGTCCGGTTCGGAGTCCACCAGCACCCGGAACGCGCTGCGGAGCAGCGCCTGGTCGTCCGCGAGCAGCACCTTGATCGTCATGCGTCCCCTCCCGTACGCGCTTGCAGCGGCAGTTCGACGCGCACCGCGAAGCCGGGGCCGCCGTCCGGGCCGGGTCCCGCCTCGCAGGTGCCGCCGAGTGCGACCGCACGCTCGCGCATCCCGATCAGACCGTGTCCGCCCGTGCCGGCGCCGGTGTCCGTACCCGTGCCCGTACTGCCCGTACGGTCCGGCGGTGGTCCGTCGCCATTGTCGCGGACGGTCAGGAGCAGGGACGCGCGGCCCCGCAGGATGCCGACCTCGGCGGTGGCCGCCGGGCCCGCGTGCTTGTGGACGTTGGTGAGCGCTTCTTGAAGCACGCGGTAGGCCGTCAGGTCGACGGCCACGGGCAGCGGCCCGACGACGGCCGCGGCCTCGGCGGCGCTCTCGCCCACCCGGGGCCGGCCGGGGGCGGCGGGCTCCGTGGCGGCCGCCGCGACCAGGACGCGCAGCCCCACCCGGGCGAAGCCGTCGACGAGCTGGTCCAGGACGCCGAGGCCGGGGGCCGGTTCGGTGGGGGCCGCCGGGTCGCCGTGCTGGCGCAGCAGGCCGACCGTGGCGCGCAGTTCGTCGAGCGCGGAGCGGCTGGCCTCGCGGACGTGCGCGAGGGCCTGCTTGGCCTGGTCGGGGCGGCTGTCCATGACGTGCGAGGCCACCCCGGCCTGGACGTTGACGAGCGCGATGTGGTGGGCGACGACGTCGTGGAGTTCGCGGGCGATGCGCAGCCGTTCTTCGGCGACGCGGCGGCGGGCCTCCTCGTCGCGGGTCCGCTCGGCCCGTACGGCGCGCTCCTGGATCTCGGCGACGAAGGCGCGGCGGCTGCGCACGGCGTCGCCCGCGGCGGCGGCCAGCGCGGTCCAGGCGAAGACCCCGAAGTTCTCCTGCGCGTACCAGGGGCGGACGCCGAAGGCCATGACGGCGGCGGTGAGGACGCCGACGGCGAGGGCCGCGATCCGCCAGGCGACGGTGCGGCCCATGCCGGAGGCGACGGTGTAGAGCGCGATGACGACGGCCACGGTCACCTGGCCGTGCGGCTTGTCGTCCCGGGTGGCGACGACTTCGATCACGGTCAGGAGGAGAGTCGCGGCGAGGACGGCGCGCGGAGCCCGGCGGCGCAGCACGAGCGCGCCGCAGGCGAGGGTGGTGAACAGCACGAAGACGAGGCCCAGCGGGAAGCGCCGGGCGTGCGGTCCGGCGGCCGTGCCGAGCAGGGCGGTGGCGAGGGCGAGGGCGGCCAGCAGGGTGTCCGCGGCCAGCGGGTGCGCGCTCAGCCACTGTCGGGCCCGGCAGAGGCCCGGGGCCGTGGCGAGGGGGGTCACGCGTCAAACGTAAGGGGTGCCGCGCGGGTGCCCGTACCACTCGCGCCCCCGTCCCTCGGTGAGGGCGGGGGCGCGAGCGGTGCTGGAGTTTTCTTGTGCGGCCGTCGTCCGGCGCGGCCGGGCTCAGCCCGGGATGAGGCCGTCGTCACTGAGCATGTCGCGGACCTCGGTCAAGGTGGCGTCCTGGGCGGGGAGGATCAGCTCGGACGGTTCCAGGCTGTCCTCGGCGAGCGGCTCACCCAGTTTCCGCACCGCGTCGAGCAGTGCGGCCAGGGTGCGCCGGAAGCCTTCCTCGTCGCCGCTCTCGATCTCGGCGAGCAGCGCGTCGTCCAGCACGTTCAACTCGGTGAAGTGGCTGTCGGCCAGCTTCACCTGCCCCTCCCCCATGATCCGTACGATCACGTCGGTCTCCCTTGTTCAGGTGCTCAGAGGATCTCGAAGAGGCTTATCCCGGCTACTGCTTGTCGAAGCGCGGCGTGTCCTGCGGCTGGGCCGACTGGCCCTGCCCGGCGGCGCCGCCCTCGATGGCCTGCTTGCCGGCGCCGCTGCCGCCCGCCAGCTCGGCCTTCATCCGCTGGAGCTCCAGCTCCACGTCGGTGCCGCCGGAGAGGCGGTCCAGCTCCGCGGTGATGTCGTCCTTGGCGGTGCCGGTCGGGTCGTCGAGCGCGCCCGAGGCGAGCAGCTCGTCGATGGCGCCGGCCCTGGCCTGCATCTGCTGGGTCTTGTCCTCGGCCCGCTGGATGGCCATGCCGACGTCGCCCATCTCCTCGGAGATGCCGGAGAACGCCTCCCCGATGCGGGTCTGGGCCTGGGCCGCGGTGTACGTGGCCTTGATGGTCTCCTTCTTGGTGCGGAAGGCGTCGACCTTGGCCTGGAGCCGCTGAGCGGCGAGGGTGAGCTTCTCCTCCTCGCCCTGCAGCGTGGTGTGCTGCGTCTCCAGGTCGGTGACCTGCTGCTGCAATGCGGCGCGACGCGACAGCGCCTCGCGCGCCAGGTCCTCGCGACCCAGCGCGAGGGCCTTGCGGCCCTGGTCCTCCAGCTTGGAGGACTGACCCTGCAACTGATTCAGCTGCAACTCCAGGCGCTTGCGGGAGGTCGCCACGTCGGCGACGCCGCGGCGCACCTTCTGCAGCAGTTCCAGCTGCTTCTGGTAGGAGTAATCGAGGGTCTCGCGCGGATCCTCGGCCCGGTCCAGGGCCTTGTTGGCCTTGGCGCGGAAAATCATCCCCATACGCTTCATGACACCGCTCATGGGCCTCGCGCGCCCCCTTCTGACGGACTACGGACTCCAGCTTTTACAAGACCCCACAGTACGGGCCCTGCATCCATTACCGCACTGTTCAGCCCTCGATGCGCTCCTCCTACAGGACGATCACAAGGTCGCCGCTCTCCGGCCCAAGGAGTAGGCGGGTGTCAGGGGGAGTGCGAAATGACCGGAACGCGAAGGGCGAACGCGGGGAGGGCGGAGGGAATCGTGCCGCTATATCCGCTTTCGACGCGATTCTCGGAGCACGAGGCGCGGCCGCCCGTTGTCGGATCGTTCCCCTCGGGACTGGGGTCCATGCACCCGCACCACGTACCCTTGGGTTTTGTGTTCCGAAGCCACTCGAAGGATGAGCAGGCCGCCGCCGCCAAGGTGACCGCGGACCGGCCCCAGCAGACCCGTGACCCGCAGGCGCCCAAGGGCCGCCCGACCCCCAAGCGCAGCGAGGCCAGCTCGCAGCGCCGCAGCATGGCCAGTACGCCGGCCAACCGCAAGGACGCCATGAAGCGTCAGAAGTCGGCGCGGCGTACGGACCTGGCGAAGCAGCGCGAGGCCCTCGCCAATGGGGACGAGCGGTATCTGCCGGCCCGCGACAAGGGCCCGGTCCGCCGCTTCGCCCGCGACTACGTGGACTCGCGGTTCACCGTGGCGGAGTACTTCCTGCCGCTCGCGGTGGTCATCCTGGTGCTCAGCATGATCAACCGCGGCGCCTTCCAGACGTACGTGCTGCTGCTGTGGATGATCGTGATCCTGCTGATCGTGGTCAACTCGGTGATCACCGCGGTCGGCCTCAAGCGCGGCCTGCGCGCCCGCTTCCCGAACGAGAACGCGCGCGGCGCCGTGCCGTACGCCCTGATGCGTACGCTCCAGATGCGCCGGCTGCGGCTGCCGAAGCCGAAGGTCAAGCGCGGGGAGAAGCCCTGAGCGCGGCCTCGGCCGGATTCTCGGGCGGCGCGGCGGGCTGGCTGAACGGGCTCGGCGGACTGCGGAACACCGTCCGCCAGGAGCTGGTGGCCCGCCAGATCGACGAGCAGGTGGCCGCCCGCTACCCCGTGGGGCAGCGGCTGGGCGTGCTCGACGTCGGCCTCGGCCAGGGCACCCAGGCGCTGCGGCTGGCCCGCGCCGGACACAACGTGACCGGCCTGGAGTCCGACCCGCGGATGGCCGCGACGGTCCGTGAGGCGCTCGCCGCCGAGCCCGAGGGCATCCGCGAGCGGGTCCGGATCGTCGAGGGCGACGGCCGGGACGCGGGCGCGCACTTCCAGCCCGGCGCCTTCGACATCATCCTGTGCCACGGCGTGCTGATGTACGTGGACGAGCCGGGTCCGATGCTCGCCGGGCTGGCCCGGGTGCTCGCGCCCGGCGGGCTGCTCTCCCTGCTCGTGCGGAACGCCGACGCGCTGGCGATGCGCCCCGGTCTGGCCGGGGACTTCGACACGGCCCTCACCGCCTTCGACTCCCCCGCGTACACCAACCGGCTCGGGCTCAAGGTCCGCGCCGACCGGCTGGAGGCGCTGACGGCCACGCTGACGGGGATCGGCGCTCCGCTGCACACCTGGTACGGCGTGCGGGTCTTCAGCGACCAGGCCGCCGACGACGAGGCGCCGCCCGCGGGCGAGGCGCTGGACCGGCTGATCGCGGCCGAGGACAAGGCCGGGCGCACCGACCCGTACCGGTCGGTCGCGGCGCTGCTCCACCTGTGCGGCGTGCGGGGCTGACGAGGCCCCTTCGCGTGTACGGGCGCCCGCCGCCTTCGCGTGTACGGGCGCCCGGCACGCGGGCGGGGCCGGTGTCAGCCCTCGTTGGCGTGCAGGCTCATCGGCCCGTAGATCTGCGTGCCGTCCTCGAACAGCGTCACCTGGTCGGCGCCGCCGTCCAGGATCTCCTTCCACACCTCGCCGATCCAGGATTCCGCGTCCCCCTGCGTGGAGAACTCCTCCGGCTCCACCGCGGGAGCGATCTCCGCCCCGTCGGACTTCTCGAACCGCCACGTCCAGGCCATGTCCGCCTCCTGAGTCCCGAATACCTGCTGCGCACGTACTGTCCTGCTGCGCACGTACTGTGCAGCGCAGCCTAACGGTCGGTGAACAGGGCCCGTAAAGCCCCGCAAAGGGCGAGCCCCGCGCGCCCGGGGGCGCGGGACGCGAGACGATCGGGGGGTGGAACTCACTCTCCTCGGCACCGGGGCCCCCGACGGACTGCCGCGCCCCGGATGCCCGTGCGCGACCTGTGCCACGGCGGTCGGCGACGCGGCACGGGCCGCGACGGCGCTGCTCGTCGACGGCGCGCTGCTGCTGGACATGACCCCCGGCCCGGCCTTCGCGGCGGCCCGCGCCGGGCACTCGATCGCCGGGGTGCGGCAGGTGCTGCTCTCGCACCCGCACGACGGCCCGGCCGTGGAGTTCCCGGCCGGGCTGCCCGCGCCGGGCCGGGTGGCGGACGGCCGGGAGCTGGCGCTGATCAGCGGCCATCGGGTGCGGGCGGCCGCCCTGGACACGCCGGGCACCGGGTACGAGGTGACCGGGCCGGAGGGCGAGCGGCTGCTGTACCTGCCGCCGGGCACGGCCGCGGCCGGGCTGGCGCCGGACGGCGTCCGGGACCCGTACGACATGGTGCTGCTGGACGTGGTGGGGCGGCCCGACGCGCTGGCCCGGCTGCGGGCGGTGGGCGCGGTGTCCGCCACCACGGACGTCATCGCCGTGCATCTCGGCCACGAGGTGCCGCCCGGCGACGAGCTGCGCCGGCGGCTGGCGGCGGCGGGCGCGCGGGCGGTGCCCGACGGCACGACGCTGCTGGTCGGCGAGTACCACGCGGTGCCGGATCTGCCCCGGCGCACGCTGGTGCTGGGCGGGGCGCGGTCCGGCAAGTCGGTCGAGGCGGAACGGCGGCTGGAGGCGTTCCCGGACGTCCTGTACGTCGCCACCGGCGGCACCCGCGACGGCGACCAGGAGTGGGCCGAACGGGTCTCGTCGCACCGGGAGCGGCGGCCGGCCTCCTGGCGCACGGCGGAGACCTGCGACCTGGCGCCGCTCCTCGACGCGGAGGGCCCGCCGCTGCTCGTCGACTGCCTCGCGCTGTGGCTGACGGACGCCATGGACTCCGTCGGCGCCTGGGACGAGGCGACGTGGGCGGACGGCGGCGCGCGGGCGCTGCGCAAGCGGGTGGACGACCTGGTGGCGGCCGTACGGGCGACCCGGCGCACGGTGGTCGCGGTGAGCAACGAGGTGGGCTCGGGGGTGGTGCCGGCGACTCCAGCGGGGCGCCGCTTCCGCGACGAGCTGGGCCGGCTGAACGCGCGCATCGCGGCGGAGTGCGAGCACGTACTCCTGGTGGTGGCCGGCCAGGCGATGGCGCTGCGCTGAGCCGGGGGCCCGCCGGGGCGCGCGTCTCCGGCTCGGGGGCCGCCCCGGGCTGCCAGGGTGGTCCGAGAGGCGCACGGGACCGCCGGTGCGGCGGACGCGGGCGGGCACCGGGCCCGGTCCGGTGCCGCGCGGTTGCCCGGGGAGCAGGAGCGGCACGGGCTCCTTCAGCACGGCGAATGTGGCCGGGCACCCGGTCCGGTCCGGCGGCGCGCGGTTGCCCAGGGAGCCGGAGCGGCACGGGCTCCGACAGCACGGCGGATGCGGGCGGGCGCCCGGTCCGGTCCGGTGCCGCACGCCCGTCGGCGCGGCGGGGCCCGGCCCGGGTCGCTGCCGCGTGGGTGCGAGGCCCGGACGTACCGCTGCCGCGTGGGTGCGGGGCCCGGACGTACCGCGTACGTCCCCGCCGCGAAGGCGCTCGCACCCCGCATCGGGGAGCACTCGGCGAAGCCCTCGGAACGGCCGGGCCGGCGGCGGGCGACCGGCTTGTTCCCCAGGGGACTGGCTCCTTCATCTGCGGGTAGTGTTCTGCGGATGAGCGGCCTGAATCTCGATGACTTCGCGACCCTGATCGAGCGCCCCGACTCCGGCGTACGCCGGGACGCCGAGGAGCACCGCGAGCGGCTCGTACCCGCGCCCGGCGCGCTGGGGCGGCTCGACGAGCTCGGCGAGTGGCTCGCCGCCGCCCAGGGCTCGGTTCCGGTGAAGCCCGTCGAGCGGCCGCGGCTGCTGCTCTTCGCCGGTGACCACGGGGTCGCCGGGCTCGGGGTGTCCTCCGGTCCGGCCGAGGGCGCGCGGGCGCTCGTACGGGCCGTGCTGGACGGCGAGAGCGCCTCGGCGGTGCTGGCGCGCCGGTGCGGCGCTCAGGTCCGGGTCGTCGACATGTCCCTGGACTGCGACCCGGCCGACCTGCCCGAGGACGTGACGCGCCACCGGGTGCGGCGCGGTTCGGGCCGTATCGACATCGAGGACGCGCTCACCGCGGACGAGGCGGAGCGGGCCTTCCGCGCCGGGATGGCCGTCGCCGACGAGGAGGCCGACTCCGGCACCGACCTCGTCGTGCTCGGCGACCTGAGCGTGGGCGGGACCACCGCGGCCGGCACGCTGATCGCCGCGCTGTGCGGCACCGACGCCTCCGTGGTGACCGGCCGCGGCGGCGCCGGCATCGACGACCTGGCGTGGATGCGCAAGTGCGCGGCGATCCGGGACGGGCTGCGCCGGGCCCGGCCGGTCCTCGGCGACCAGCTGGAGCTGCTGGCCACGACCGGCGGCGCGGACCTCGCCGCGATCACCGGTTTCCTGCTGCAGAGCGCCGTGAGACGGCTGCCGGTGATCCTCGACGGCGTCGTCTCGGCCGCGTGCGCACTGGTGGCGCAGCGTGTCGCGTTCCGGGCGCCGGACTGGTGGCTGGCCGGTCAGGCGAGCGGCGAGCCGGCCCAGGCGAAAGCTTTGGACCGAATGGCACTCAACCCTTTGCTCGATCATGGCGTCTGTGTAGGCGAGGGGACAGGGGCGCTGCTCGCTCTGCCATTGGTTCAGGCGGCGGCGGCCCTGGCAGCGGAGCTCCCCGTGCGCGCCTGATGCCCTCGCGTCACCCGCGCCGGAACTCTCGTCGCACATGACGCCCCATATGATCACTTTTCATGGGAGAAGTCCGCTTGACTCCGGATGAGGGCACCCGTCACGGCATCTGGCCGCGGCGAGCTGCCGGCTTCGCGGTTTGGTACCTGCGCGCCGTTACGTTCGTCAACCTCCTCAGCGCGGTGTGGCTGTCCTTCGGGGCCGACATCCGCCGGCACAACGTCGAGGAGTTCTTCACCCCGTACCTGGCGACAGCGGGCTTCGCATCGGCGCTCTTCTCGCTGTTCATGGCCATCACGCTGCGGCGGCGCAAGCGCGCGGCGTGGATACTCAACCTGGTGCTGGCCGGGGCCACGGCCGCGCTCTTCTTGTTCGCCATGTGCTTCCGCGAGTTCAACCGGCACGGCCTGAACTGGTTCTCGACGGTGCTCACGGTGCTGTTCGTGGTCTCGCTCCTGGTGGGCCGCCGCGAGTTCTACGCCAAGGGCGACCGCGCCAACCCGAAGCTGGCGGCGGCCGTCGCCCTCGGCGGGCTGCTCGTCACCTCGCTGATCGCCGCGCTGCTGGTCACCCTCACCAACGACGCGCACGACGGCGGCAGGGCCACCTTCCTGGACCGCTGGCGCTACGGCGTGATGCGGCTGATCTCGCTGGCCAGCGACGAGTCCCGGTACACCGGCATCTCCGCCCCCAGCTGGGTCAACGTCGTCATCAACGTGATGAGCACGGTCCTGCTGCTCGTCGTGTTGTACGCGGCCTTCCGCTCGCGCCGTGCCACCGACCCCATCACCCCCGACGACGAGGCGAAGCTCCGCGCCCTGCTGGACAAGCACGGCGACCGCGACTCCCTCGGCTACTTCGCGCTGCGCCGCGAGAAGAGCGTCATCTGGTCCCCCACCGGCAAGGCCGCCGTCACCTACCGCGTGCTCGGCGGGGTCTCACTGGCCTCCGGCGACCCGATCGGCGACCCCGAGGCCTGGCCCGGCGCCATCGACCCCTGGCTCACCGAGGCCCGCGAGCACGGCTGGATCCCGGCCGTGATGGGCGCGAGCGAGGAGGGCGGCACCATCTACGCGCGGCACGGCATGGACGCCCTCGAACTCGGCGACGAGGCGATCGTGGAGACCGACGAGTTCACCCTCGACGGGCGGGCGATGCGGACCGTGCGCCAGGCGTACAACCGGGTGAAGCGCGCCGGGTACACGGTGCGCATCCGGCGGCACGAGGACATCCCCGAGGAGGAGATGACCGACCTGCTGCGGCACGCCGACGACTGGCGCGACGGCGCCACCGAGCGCGGCTTCTCGATGGCGCTCGGCCGGCTCGGCGACCCCGGCGACGGCCGCTGCGCGATGCTCGAATGCCACGACGGAGACGGTCGGCTGCGCGCCCTGCTCAGCTTTGTGCCCTGGGGGCCCAAGGGCCTCTCGCTCGACCTGATGCGCCGCGACCGGGAGTCCGAGAACGGCCTGATGGAGTTCATGGTCATCGAGATGATGCAGCGCTCCCGGGAGGTCGGGGTGGAGCAGGTCTCGCTGAACTTCGCGATGTTCCGGTCCGTCTTCGAGCGCGGCTCCAAGCTCGGCGCGGGACCCGTGCTGCGGATGTGGCGCTCGCTGCTGACCTTCTTCTCCCGCTGGTGGCAGATCGAGTCGCTGTACCGCGCCAACGCGAAGTACCGGCCCATCTGGGAGCCCCGGTTCATGCTGTTCGAGAAGAGCAGCGACCTGCTGCGCATCGGCATCGCCAGCGGCCGGGCCGAGGGCTTCCTCGAAGCGCCCGGCCTGCCGAAGTGGCTGAACCGCAAGCACCTGGAGAGCAAGCGATGAACCGTGCGGCGCTGCTACGCGCCGCACGTTCCGAGTGGGGCCCCCTCCTGGGGACCGTACGCGGAGTGCTGATCCGCGGGAGACTGCGGGCCATCCCCATGACCGTCGCCGCGGTCTGCCTCACCTCGGTCCTCCAGATCATCCAGAACCAGCCCTGGGGCTTCGAGCCGATCCAGCGGATCGGCTCGGTCCAGGCCCAGCTGCCGTGGTGGCTGGCGCTGCTGCGCACCCCGCTGTCGCTGTTCGTACCCGCCCTCGACCTGCCCATGTGGGGCGCGCTCGCCCAGCTCCTCATCGCGTTCGGCGTCGCGGAGATCTGCCTGGGCAGGAAGCGCACGCTGGCCATCGCCTACCTCGCCACGCTCGCCGGGACGATGTACGCGCGACTCGCCATCCGCATCGGCCCCGACTCCGTCTTCGGCCTGCCGGCGCACGCCGCCAAGGTCATCGACACCGGCCCGTCCGCCGCCGTGGTCGGGATCGCGGTGTACGTGACCTGGCGCTACCGGGCCTGGTTCACCTGCGCCGCGGTGATCGCGGCCATGACCGCGGAGGCGCTCGTCAAGCCGAACCTGGCGGGCAAGGAGCACCTGGCGGCCATCACCGCGATGCTCGCGGTGTGCGTGCTCGACGAGCTGCGCAGGCGGCGCAAGCCGCGGGACCTGTACCGGGTCCAGGGGCCGGTGGCCCGCGGGGGGTCGCCGGGCGGCGGCGACCGCGGGCGGAGTTTAGAGCACCGACCCCGGCCGCCGGAGGCTCCCGACCGGCCCCCGACCGCGCACGGGCAGGGCAGGGAAGAGCGCGTCCCGCTGCCCGACGCCTGCGGTCAGGGATCCGGGGCCCCCGCGACCAGATCCTGAACACGGCGGCGCAGCGCCTGCCAGCGCGCGTCGTGCCGGTACGCCCGTACCCGCGCCTTGCGCCGGGCCCGCGGCCGGCGGCGGTAGCAGCGCCGCGCCCAGGGCGAGCCGGGCCGGGCGAGCCGCACCGCCCCGATGATCGCCACGAACGGCACCACCACCCCGATCACCGCTATCCGCGGCTTCCCCTTCGCCAGGGCGAACAGCGCGATCGCGAAGTTGAGCAGCACATTCGTCGTCACGAGGCCGCGGCTGCGCAGCTCCTGCGGCGTCAGCGCGTCGACCCCGAACGGCGAGAAGCCCGCCAGCATCAGCGTGACCAGCGCGGCCGTCAGCACCACGACCTCGACACTCTTGCGCCCCTGCTCGCTCCAGTACACGTCGTCCAGGTGCAGTACGAGCGCGAACTCGTCCAGCACCAGCCCCGCGCCCGCCCCGAAGAGCACGGCGGTCACCGCGGTCCCGAAGCCGTGCCGGCCGCCGGCCACCGCGCCGAAGCCGCCGACCACCATGAGCACGATGCCGGGCACCACGTGGTGGATGTGCAGACCGCCCGGCCGGATGTTGCGGAAGGGGCCCTTGCCCGCCCGGATCAGACGGGTGATCACCCGGGTCACCAGGAACGTCAGGACGAACGAGCCCAGCGCCAGCAGGAGCGGCAGCTTGCCCGGCTCGACGATGTTGCGACTCATCCACTGACCCATGACCGACGCTCCCGAATCTGCCCGCTAGGGGAAACCTAGCGCCCCTGACGTCGGATAACCTGCGCGCGATGACCGACACCTCCCCCGCCCGCGCCTCCCTCGGCGACGCCCTGCGCTTCGCCTTCGGCACCCTGAGCGTGCTGCCCGTACGCCTCACCCGGTGGGACCGCCCGGCGGCCCGCGGCGGGATGCTGGCCGCGCCGCTCGTGGGGCTGGCGGCCGGGCTCTGCGCGGCGGCGGCCGGCGGGGTCCTGCTGCTCCTGGGCGCCGGCCCGCTGCTCGCCGCGGTCGCCACCGTCGCCGTGCCGGCGGTGCTCACCCGGGGACTGCACCTCGACGGGCTCGCGGACGTGGCCGACGGGCTGGGCAGCGGCAAGCCCGCCGAGGACGCGTTGCGCATCATGAAGCAGTCGGACATCGGCCCCTTCGGGGTCCTGACCCTCGTCTTCGTCCTGTTCGGCCAGGTCGCCGCCGTGTACGAGCTGTACGGGGCGGGCTGGGCGCGCGGCGCCCTCGCCGTGACGGTCGCGGCGGTCGCGGCCCGTACGGCGCTGACCCTCGCCTCCCGCGCGGGTGTGCCCGCGGCACGGCCGGAGGGGCTGGGGGCGGCGGTCGCCGGGGCGGTGCCGGTGCGCTCGGCGGCGCTGACGACGGCCGCCGTCGCGGTCGCCTGCGCGGCGGCGGGCGCCGCCTTCGGCCCGTACACCGCCGCCCGCTGCGCGGCGGCCCTGCTGCTGTCCCTGGCCGGCGCGGAACTGATGCTCCGTCACTGCCGGGGCCGGTTCGGCGGCGTGACGGGCGATGTCTTCGGCACTCTCGCCGAAACGGCGGCGACCACGGCGCTGATCGCGCTCACGCTGGGCTGGTGACCAGCTCCCTCACGAGCCACCACCCGCACCGATCAGCCCGCCCGCGCCCCCACAACCACCACCCGCCCCACCCAGCCCGTCCGGCGCTTGAGGACACCCCCCGCCCACACTCTCGCGGCGCCCCGGCCCGGGGACCGGAGTGGCGAAGTGTCCCCGCCGGGCACGGCCTTGCCAGGGCCTGGAGTTAGGCTCGCGGCAAGCGCCGAGCGGCCCGCGCCCGACCGGCGGAAGACCGCCGCATACGATGCCCGGGGCGCGGCCGGCCCATCCACCGGCCGGCCGAACTCAACGGAAGTAGGGACCCCACCACCGTGACTGCACTGACTCTCAGCACCTCCAGCGCGGCGACGCTGCGCGCTGACGCCCTCGTTGTCGGCGTGGCGAAGGGCCCGAAGGGCCCCGTCGTCGCGCCCGGCGCGGAGGCCGTGGACAAGGCGTTCGACGGAAAGCTGGCCTCCATCCTGGAGACCCTCGGCGCCGGCGGCGGTGAGGGCGAGGTGACGAAGCTGCCCGCACCCTCCGGTGTCAAGGCCCCCGTCGTCCTCGCGGTCGGCCTCGGCGCCGCCCCGGCGAAGGGCGAGGGCTTCGACGGCGAAACGCTCCGCCGGGCCGCGGGCTCCGCCGCGCGTGCCCTCGCGGGGACGAAGAAGGGCGCGTTCGCGCTGCCCATCGACAGCGCCGCCGACGCCGCCGCCATCGCGGAGGGCGCGCTGCTCGGCGCGTACGCCTTCAACGCCTACCGCGAAGGCAACGGCAAGAAGGACGACAAGAGCGCCCCGCTCGCGGAGGTCGCGATCCTCGGCGGCAAGCCGCGCGACAAGACGTACAAGGCCGTCGCGGACCGCGCCATCGCGCTGGCGGAAGAGATCAACCGGGCCCGCGACCTGATCAACACCCCCTCCAACGACCTCACTCCGAAGTCGTTCGCCGCCGCCGCGCAGGCCGCCGGCAAGGAGCACGGGCTCACGGTCGAGGTGCTGGACGAGAAGGCGCTCGCCAAGGGCGGCTACGGCGGTCTGACCGGCGTCGGCCAGGGCTCCGCCAACCCGCCGCGGCTGGTCAGGATCGCCTACACGCACGCCAAGGCGAAGAAGACCGTCGCGCTGGTGGGCAAGGGCATCACGTACGACTCGGGCGGCATCTCGCTGAAGCCGGCCGGTCACAACGAGACGATGAAGTGCGACATGAGCGGCGCCGCCGCCGTGTTCGCCGCGGTCGTCACCGCCGCCCGGCTCGGCCTCCAGGTCAACGTCACCGGCTGGCTGGCGCTCGCCGAGAACATGCCGTCGGGCACCGCGACCCGCCCCGGCGACGTGCTCACCATGTACAGCGGCAAGACGGTCGAGGTGCTCAACACCGACGCCGAGGGCCGGCTGGTGCTCGCCGACGCGATCACCCGCGCCTCGGAGGAGAAGCCGGACGCGATCGTGGACGTGGCGACCCTGACCGGCGCGATGGTGGTGGCGCTCGGCGACCGCACGTTCGGGATCATGGCGAACGACGACGCCTTCCGCACCTCGCTGCACGAGATCGCGGACGAGGTCGGCGAGCAGTCCTGGCCGCTGCCGCTCCCCGCCGAGCTGCTCAAGGGCATGGACTCCCCCATCGCCGACCTCGCGAACGTGGGCGGCCGGATGGGCGGCGGCCTGGCCGCCGGGCTGTTCCTCCAGGAGTTCGTGGGCGAGGGCATCAGCTGGGCGCACCTGGACATCGCGGGCCCGGCGTTCCACGAGAGCGCGCCGTTCGGCTACACCCCCAAGGGCGGCACCGGCGCCTCGGTCCGCACCCTGGTGCGGCTGGCCGAGCGCACCGCCGCGGGCGACCTCGGCTGACAATTCGCGCTGCCGTCCGTACGGCCCCGGGTCACGTGCCCGGGGCCGTACGGACGTCATGCCGCCCTCGCTCGCCGCGGACTGTGCCATTCGTCGTTCCGTTCGTCACGTTCGCCCTCGACGAAATCCGTACGTCCGTGCGGGCGAGCGACCTCGGGGAGGGCCGATCCGCCGCCCCCGACACCGGCCCGGCGTCCCGCCACCCGTCAACAAGTGCGAAGATGTTGTCACGGCAGGACAGGGCCCCCCTTACACCCAGGGCCGATCTAGAAGCGGCCGAACAACAGCCGCCGCCCGGTCACCGAAGACCGGCTCCGGCGTATCCATGCATGGAGGACGTGACGTGGCGAACGACGCCAGCACCGTTTTCGACCTAGTGATCCTCGGAGGCGGTAGCGGCGGTTACGCCGCTGCCCTGCGCGGAGCGCAGCTGGGTCTGGACGTCGCTCTGATCGAGAAGAACAAGCTCGGCGGCACCTGCCTGCACAACGGCTGCATCCCCACGAAGGCTCTGCTGCACGCCGGCGAGATCGCCGACCAGGCCCGCGAGGCCGACAAGTTCGGCATCAAGACGACCTTCGAGGGCGTCGACATCGCGGGTGTGCACAAGTACAAGGACGGCGTGGTCGCGGGCCTGTACAAGGGTCTCCAGGGCCTCGTCGCCGGCCGCAAGGTGACCTACATCGAGGGTGAGGGCAAGCTGTCCTCCCCGACCTCGGTCGACGTCGCCGGCCGGCGGGTGGAGGGCCGGCACATCCTGCTGGCGACCGGCTCCGTGCCGAAGTCGCTGCCCGGTCTGGAGATCGACGGCAACCGCGTCATCTCCTCGGACCACGCGCTGACGCTGGACCGCGTCCCCGAGTCCGCGATCATCCTGGGCGGCGGCGTCATCGGCGTCGAGTTCGCCTCGGCGTGGAAGTCCTTCGGCACCGACGTCACGGTCGTCGAGGGCCTCAAGCACCTCGTCCCGGTCGAGGACGAGAACAGCTCCAAGCTGCTGGAGCGCGCCTTCCGCAAGCGCGGCATCAAGTTCAACCTCGGCACCTTCTTCGAGAAGGCCGAGTACACCGCCGACGGCGTCAAGGTGACCCTCGCCGACGGCAAGACCTTCGAGGCCGAGGTGCTGCTGGTCGCGATCGGCCGCGGGCCGGTCTCCCAGGGCCTGGGCTACGAGGAGCAGGGCGTCGCGATGGACCGCGGCTACGTCCTGGTCGACGAGTACATGCGCACCAACGTGCCCACCATCTCGGCCGTCGGCGACCTCGTCCCGACCCTCCAGCTCGCGCACGTCGGCTTCGCCGAGGGCATGCTGGTGGCGGAGCGGCTGGCCGGCCTCAAGACCGTGCCGGTCGACTACGACGGCGTGCCCCGCGTGACGTACTGCCACCCCGAGGTCGCCTCCGTCGGGATCACCGAGGCCAAGGCCAAGGAGGTCTACGGCGCGGACAAGGTCGTGGCCCTGAAGTACAACCTCGCGGGCAACGGCAAGAGCAGCATCCTCAAGACCTCCGGCGAGATCAAGCTCGTCCAGGTCAAGGACGGCGCCGTCGTCGGCGTCCACATGGTCGGTGACCGTATGGGCGAGCAGGTCGGCGAGGCGCAGCTGATCTACAACTGGGAGGCGCTGCCGGCCGAGGTCGCGCAGCTCGTCCACGCGCACCCGACGCAGAACGAGGCGCTCGGCGAGGCCCACCTGGCCCTGGCCGGCAAGCCGCTGCACTCGCACGACTAAGTCCCGAGCGCACCACCATCCGCACTTTTCGTAAGGAGCAACCGAAACCATGGCGGTTTCCGTAACCCTGCCGGCGCTCGGCGAGAGCGTGACCGAGGGCACTGTCACCCGCTGGCTGAAGGCCGAGGGTGAGCGCGTCGAGGCCGACGAGCCTCTGCTGGAGGTGTCGACCGACAAGGTCGACACCGAGATCCCCGCACCGGCCGCCGGTGTGCTCGCCTCCATCAAGGTGGCCGAGGACGAGACGGTCGAGGTCGGCGCCGAGCTGGCGATCATCGACGACGGCTCCGGCGCCCCGGCGCAGGAGTCCGCTCCGGCCGCCGAGCCCGCCCCGGCGGCTCAGCCGGAGCCCACCCCCGCCCCGGCCCAGGCCGAGGCGCCCGCCGCCCCGGCGCAGGAGGCTCCGGCCCCGGCCGGCGGCTCCGCCGAGGGCACCCCGGTCACGCTCCCCGCGCTGGGCGAGTCCGTGACCGAGGGCACCGTCACCCGCTGGCTGAAGGCCGTCGGCGACGATGTCGCGGTGGACGAGCCGCTGCTGGAGGTGTCGACGGACAAGGTCGACACCGAGATCCCGGCGCCCGTCGCGGGCACCCTGCTGGAGATCGTGGTCGGCGAGGACGAGACCGCCGAGGTCGGCGCGAAGCTCGCCGTCATCGGTGCCGCTGGTGCGGCCCCGGCCGCCCCCGCCGCTCCGGCCGAGCCCGCCCCGGCGGCTCAGCCCGAGCCCACCCCGGCCCCGGCCGAGGCGCCTGCCGCCCCGGCTCCGCAGGCCCCCTCGGCCCCGGCTCCGCAGCAGGTCACCACCCCGGCCCCGGCCACTCCGGCCCCGGCGCCCGCCCCGGCCGCCCAGGCCCCGGCCGCTCCCGCGTCCGGTGACGCGGACGGCGCGTACGTCACTCCGCTGGTGCGCAAGCTGGCCTCGGAGAGCGGCGTGAACCTCGCCGAGGTCAAGGGCACCGGCGTCGGCGGCCGCATCCGCAAGCAGGACGTCATCACCGCGGCCGAGACGGCCAAGCAGCAGGCTCCGGCCGCCGCCGCTCCGAAGGCCGCCGCCGCTCCGGCGCAGCCGTCGGCGCTGCGTGGCCAGACGGTGAAGATGACCCGCATCCGCAAGGCGACCGCCAAGCACATGGTCGAGTCGCTGAAGGTGTCGGCGCAGCTGACGACCGTGATCGAGGTGGACGTCACCAAGATCATGCAGCTGCGCGCCAAGGCGAAGAACAGCTTCCTCGCGCGTGAGGGCGTCAAGCTCTCGCCGATGCCGTTCTTCGTCAAGGCCGCCGCCGAGGCGCTGAAGGTCCACGCGTCGCTGAACGCCAAGGTGAACGACGACGACACGATCACCTACCACGACGTCGAGAACATCGGCATCGCGGTGGACACCGAGAAGGGCCTGTTCGTCCCGGTCATCCACGAGGCGGGCGACCTGAACCTCGCCGGCATCGCGAAGAAGACCGCGGACCTGGCCGGCCGGGTGCGCGACGGCGGCATCAAGCCGGACGAGCTGGCGGGCGGCACCTTCACGGTGACCAACACCGGTTCGCGCGGCGCGCTGTTCGACACCCCGATCCTGAACCAGCCGCAGGTCGGCATGCTCGGGATCGGCGCCACGGTCAAGCGTCCGGTCGTCGTCTCGACGCCGGAGCTGGGCGAGACCATCGCCATCCGCGACATGGTCTACCTGGCCCTGTCGTACGACCACCGGCTGGTGGACGGCGCCGACGCGGCCCGCTTCCTGGGCACGCTCAAGGCCCGTCTCGAAGGCGGCGAGTTCGAGGGCGACCTCGGACTCTGAGGTTGGCAGCACCGTATGGAGGGAAGGCCCCGGCTCAGCGAGCCGGGGCCTTCCCCATTGCTGGAAGTTGCTGGAAGAGAATGGCGGCCGGCCGGCGCGCCCCGAAGGAGCTCTCATGACCCCGCCCGTCGTCCACTCGCTGCGTGAGCAGATCCGCGAGCACATCCTGAAGGGGATCGTCAGTGGCCGCTGGCAGCCAGGCGAGCGGATCGTCGAGCGGCGGATCGCCGTGGAGCTGGAGGTCAGCCAGACGCCCGTACGGGAGGCGCTGCGCGAGCTGGAGTCGCTGCGGCTGATCGAGTCCGCGCCCAACAAGGGCGTTCGCGTGCGCAATCTGACCGCCACCGATCTCAAGGAGAGCTATCCGGTGCGGGCCGGGCTGGAGCGGGTGGCCGCGGGGCTGGCCGCGGAGCGGCTGGCGGCGGACCTCTCCCCCCTGGAGCGCGAGGTCGCGGCGCTCCGCGGGGCCGATCGGACGAACGACGGTGAGGCGCAGGTCAGACATACGGTGGCGTTCCACCGGGAGATCGTGCGGGCGGCCGGCAACGGCGTGCTGCTGCACACGTGGGAGTCGCTGGGCATCGAGGTCTGGACGACGCTGTCGATCCGCTGGCTGAGTCCCGAACCGCGTTCCTACGCCGCCGATCACCAGGAACTGGTGGACGCTTTCCGGCGGCGCGATCCGCTCATCGGAGACGTGCTGACCACGCATGTGCTGTGTTGCGCCCCGCAGGTCTGACACCGGGTGCCAGACCCAGCGACACCCCGTGCCACCTGGGGTTTTTCTTTTGATGAAACGTTGATCGATCATCGATCAAAGGCGTATCGTCGACCGTGGGCGCAAACCCCTGCCTGCCGCCTCCCACCTCTCTTTCGTCCGGAAAGGGGCCCACCCCATGCCCGATCCCGTGCGCCAGCCGTACAGCCAGTTCGACCAGCTCCCGGACGTCGATCCCGAGGAGACGGCCGAGTGGCGCGAGTCGCTCGACGCCGTCACCGCCGCGGCAGGCCCACACCGCGCCGCCTACCTCATGCGGCGCGCCCTGGAGCACGCCGAGGGCGACGGTCTCGGGCTCCCCTCGCTGCTGGAGAGCGAGTACGTCAACACCATCCCCACCGCCGCGGAGCCCGACTTCCCGGGCGACGAGGAGATGGAGAACCGGATCACCGCCTACAACCGGTGGAACGCCGCCGCGATGGTGACCCGCGGCAGCCGCCTCGGCCTCGGCGGCCACATCGCCACCTACGCCTCCGCCGCCTGGCTGTACGAGACCGGCTTCCAGCACTTCTTCCGCGGCAAGGAGGACGCCGCCTCCGGCGGCTCCGGCGACCAGCTCTACCTCCAGGGCCACGCCTCCCCCGGCATCTACGCCCGCGCCTTCCTCGAAGGCCGCCTCACCGAGGGCCAGCTCGACCGGTTCCGCCAGGAGGCCGGCGGCGACGGCCTGCCCTCCTACCCGCACCCGCGCCGGCTGCCCTGGCTGTGGGAGTTCCCGACCGTCTCCATGGGCCTGGGTCCGCTCTCCGCGATCTACCAGGCGCGCTTCAACCGCTATCTGGAGCACCGCGGGATCAAGGACACCTCCCGCTCCCGGGTCTGGGCGTTCCTCGGCGACGGCGAGATGGACGAGCCCGAGGCGACCGCCGCCCTCGCGCTGGCCGGCCGGGAGGGTCTGGACAACCTCACCTTCGTCATCAACTGCAACCTCCAGCGCCTCGACGGCCCCGTCCGCCCCAACTTCAAGATCGTGCAGGAGCTGGAGGCCCAGTTCCGCGCCGCGGGCTGGAATGTCGTCAAGTCCCTGTGGGGCGTCGCCTGGGACGACCTCCTCGCCCGCGACACCGACGGCGTGCTCGTACGCCGGCTGCGCGAGACGCCGGACGCCCAGTTCCAGACGTACGCGACGCGCGACGCCGGTTATCTGCGCGACCACTTCTTCGGCGCCGACCCGGCGCTGCGGGCGATGGCCCAGCAGCTGACCGACGCCAAGCTGCTGGAGCTGTTCCAGACCTCCCGCGCCGGCCACGAGCCGCGCAAGGTGTACGCCGCCTACCGCGCCGCCGTGGAGCACAAGGGCGCGCCGACGGTGATCCTCGCGCAGACCGTGAAGGGCCACACGCTCGGCGCGGGCTTCGAGTCGCGCAACGCCAACCACCAGATGAAGAAGCTCACCGGCGAGCAGTTCCGCGACATGCGCGACCTGCTCGGGCTGCCCATCGCGGACAGCGCGCTGGCCGACGGCCCGGTGCCGTACGCGCACCCCGGCGAGAACTCCCCCGAGATGGCCTACCTCCGCGAGCGCCGCGCCGCCCTCGGCGGCCCGTCCCCGGCCCGCAAGGTCGCGGCGAAGCCGCTGCCCGAGCCGTCCGCGAAGCCCTTCGAAGCGCTCCAGAAGGGTTCGGGCACCCAGGAGATCGCCACCACCATGGCGTTCGTCCGGCTCGTCAAGGACCTGATGCGGGAGAAGGAGACCGGCCGCCGCTGGGTCCCGATCGTCCCCGACGAGGCCCGCACCTTCGGCATGGAGTCGCTCTTCCCGTCCGCCGGGCTCTACTCGCCCAAGGGCCAGACGTACGACCCCGTCGACCGCGACCAGCTCCTGTACTACAAGGAGGCCAAGGACGGTCAGATACTGAACGAGGGCATCACCGAGGCCGGTTCGCTGGCCGACTTCACCGCCGCCGCGACCTCGTACGCGACGCACGGCGAGCCGATGATCCCGTTCTACATCTTCTACTCGATGTTCGGGTGGCAGCGCACGGCCGACCAGTTCTGGGCGCTCGCCGACCAGCTCGGCCGCGGCTTCGTGATCGGCGCCACCGCCGGCCGCACCACCATGACCGGCGAGGGGCTCCAGCACGCCGACGGCCACTCGCACCTGATCGCCTCGACCAACCCGGCGGCGATCTCGTACGACCCCGCGTTCGCGTACGAGGTCTCGGTGATCGTCCGCGAGGGCCTGCGCCGGATGTACGGCCCGGAGGCCGAGGACGTCTTCTACTACCTGACCGTCTACAACGAGACGAAGGTGCAGCCCGCCATGCCCGAGGGCGTGGAAGAGGGCATCCTCAAGGGGCTCTACCGCTACCAGGAGGCCCAGGCCCCGGCCGAGGGCGCACCCCGCCTCCAGCTGCTCGCCTCGGGCACCGCGGTCCACTGGGTGCTGGAGGCGCAGCGGCTGCTCGCCGAGGACTGGGGCGTGGCCGCCGACGTCTGGTCGGCGCCGTCCTGGACCGAGCTGCGGCGGGAGGCCCTGGACTGCGAGGCGGCGGCGCTGCGCGGCGAGGAGCGCGTTCCGTACGTCACCCAGGCCCTGCACGGCGCGCCCGGCCCGGTCGTGGCCGTCAGCGACTGGATGCGTGCGGTACCGGACCAGATCGCGCCGTGGGTCGAGCAGGACTGGACGTCCATCGGCACGGACGGCTTCGGCCTCTCCGACACCCGCGAGGCCGCCCGCCGGCACTTCGGCGTCGACCCGCAGTCGGTCGTGGTGTCGGCCCTGTCCGCGCTCGCCCGCCGCGGCGAGGTCAAGGCGTCCCTCGTGAAGGAGGCGGCTGAGCGCTACGGCCTCTGAGCCTCCTCACACACTCGGCGGTCGCGCCCGCCTGTCCCGGTACTCAACCGAGGGTGCGACCGCTGAACACCGCCTCCGGCGGGTCTCTTCTTTTAAAGAAGCGGCCCGCCGGAGGTCATTGGGGCCCCTGGGGGCGGCCGTGGGCAGGTGATCGGCGGCGCTCCGCCCGATGGCCGCGGGCTGTGGGGCGCGGGCCGTGTGTCAGTGGCGCCCGGCATGATGGCCGTATGCGCGCTGCCCGCCTCATCATGATGGTGCTGCTGCTCCAGTCCCGGCCGACGATGACCGGAGCCGAGCTGGCCCGCCGCCTGGAGGTCTCGGAGCGTACGGTCGCGCGGGACGTCCTCGCGCTGTCCGAGGCCGGCGTCCCCGTCTACGCGGACCGGGGCCGTACGGGCGGCTACCGCCTCGTCGGCGGCTACCGCACCCGGCTCACCGGGCTCGGCCGGACGGAGGCCGAGGCGCTGTTCCTGTCCGGGGTCCCCTCGGCCCTGCGCGAGATGGGGCTGGCCGACGCCGCCTCCGCCGCCCGGCTGAAGGTCTCGGCCGCCCTGCTGCCGGAGCTGCGCGACGCGGCGGCCGGCGCGGCCCAGCGCTTCCATCTGGACGCGCCCGCCTGGTTCCGGGAGGCGAAGGCCCCCGAGCCGCTGCCCGCGATCGCGGAGGCGGTCTGGGACGACCGCCGGCTGACGGCGCGTTACCGGCGCGGGAGCGCCGAGGTGGAGCGGGAGCTGGAGCCGTACGGCCTCGTGCTCAAGGCGGGCGTCTGGTATCTGGCCGCGCGGGTGGCGGGGAGCGGCGACGGGGGTACGGGCGGGAGCGGCACGGTTACGGGCGCGGACCCGCCTCCCGCGGCGGAGGCGCCCCGGAACCGGGAGAACCGGGATTTCCGGGTCTACCGGGTGGACCGCTTCGCGGCGGTCGTGCGCGGTGAGGAGCGGTTCCGCCGTGACGAGACGTTCGAGTTGCCCGCGTTCTGGGAGGAGCGGGCCGTCGAGTTCGCGCGGTCGATCCTGCGGGAGCAGGTGGTGCTGAGCCTCACGCCGGACGGCGCGCGGCGGCTGCCGCAGGTAACGGACCGGCTCGCCGCGCAGGAGGCGCTGGACGCGGCCGGGGGCCCCGACGGGCAGGGGCGGATCACCGTCACCCTGCGCGTCGAGACGGCCGACGTCGCGTACTCCCAGCTGCTCGCGCTGGGGCCGGAGGCCGAGGTGCTGGCCCCGGCGGCACTGCGCGAGCGCTTCGCGCGGGCGGCGCGCGAGATGGCCGACCGCTACGGGCCGCCGTGAGCCGCTGGAGGGCCGCGGTGAGCAGTCGGGAGGGCCGCGGTGAACCGCCGGGAGGGCCGCGGGCCGCCGTGAGCCGTCGGGGGTGGCGCAAGAGGCCCCCGCGCGGCAGCCCCTTCTCGGCGGCGTGCGGCCGTCAGCGGTAGTCGGCGGCGGTGGCGTCCTTCCCTCCGAAGACGACATCGCGGAAGTACGCGAAGGCGTCCGGCCGCGACCCGTCGGTGTCCGTGAAGCCGTACACCTCGGCGATCTCGCCGCTGGAGACGGACGCACCGTTCCAGCGCGCCTTGCCGGGGTCGGCGGCGAGCGCGGCGACGGCCCGTCCGATCAGGGCGGGCGACTCGGCGATGGCGAAGTGCGGCTCCTTCTCCACCGCGTCGCGCCAGGTGGCCTCGGTGACCCCGAAGTGGTCGAGCATCTCCTCCGAGCGCAGGAACCCCGGGGTGATGGAGAGCGCGGTGCCGCCGTACTCCCCCAGCTCCTCGGCGAGCCCGAAGGCCATCCGGTGCGGGGCGGTCTTGGTCAGGTCGAAGGGCAGGTTCCCGCGGTAGGTCTTGTTGAACTCGGCCGTCCCGTCGGTGACTTCGACCACCAGGCCGCCGGGTTCGCGGATCAGCAGCGGCAGCGCGTAGTGGCTGGTGATGAGGTGGGTGTCGATGCCGAGCCGGAGCATCCGCAGCCCGTCCGCGATGTTCACCTCCCAGATCTTCTTGTCGAACTCCAGCAGGTGGTCGCCGCCCCAGACGTCGTTGACCAGGATGTCGAGCCGTCCCGATTCCCGCTCGACGCGCTCGACGAGCGCCTTGACCTGCTCCGGCTCCAGGTGGTCGGTGACCACGGCGATGCCGGTGCCGCCGGCCGCCGTCACCAGTTCGGCCGTCCCCTCGATGGTCTCGGTGGGCCGGCCGACCTCGCTGACGCGGGTGCGGGTCGTGCGCCCTGTCGCGTAGACCGTGGCCCCGGCCCGCCCGAGCTCGACGGCCATCGCCCGCCCCGCGCCGCGGGTCGCCCCCGCGACCAGCGCGACCTTGCCGGCGAGTGCCTTCGCCGATGCGTCCTGTGTGCTCACGTCCGTATGTCCTCTCGCTCAGCCGGTTGGCTACGGGCCGACTCTGGCAGCGATACCGGACACCTTCTGTCGCCTTTTCGCGGCGCGCCGAACTGTCGTCCTCTCGCGTGTACGTCGCACCGGTGGGGCGGCCTCCGGGGCCCGGTACGTCGCACCGATGGGGCCTCCGGGACGCGGGAATCGGCGTGCGCTCCTCACCCGGCCTCACCCGGTCGGTAACGACACAGCCGCATCTGGGCCGCTCCGCGTGCGTGGCCCGGCGCGAGGCCCGATGCTGGTGCCGTGATGGACGAGACGGAGTTCTGGTCGTTGATCGACGGCACCCGCCAGGCGGCCGAGGGCGACCCCGAGGACCAGGCCGATCTGCTGATCGAGCGGCTGACGCAGCTCGACCCGGACTCCGTGCTGTACTTCGCACGGCACTTCGAGGCGCGCTACAACCGCGCGTACCGCTGGGATCTGTGGGGCGCGGCCTGGGTGCTGCTGGACGGGGCGAGCGACGACGCGTTCGACTGCTTCCGCTGCTGGCTGATCGGGCAGGGGCGGGAGGTGTTCGAGGGGGCGCTGCACGAACCGGACGACCTGGCCGACCTGCTGGACGAGTTCGACGAGCGGGTCGACGGGGACGCGGAGGACCTCGGTTACGCCGCCGACGAGGCGTACGAGCAGCTGACCGGGGCCGAGTTGCCGGACCTGGGGCTGCCGGAGCAGCCGCCGGAGCCGCTGGGCAGCTCGTTGGACTTCGAGGACGAGGCCGCTTTGGCGGAACGGTTCCCCAAGCTGTGGGACCGCTTCCGGGCGGATGACTGAGACACCCGCCACGCGAACCGGCTACAGCGCCCGCGCCATCAGCACATCGTCCACGTACTCCCCGTCCATCAGGAACTCCCCGCGCAGCACGCCCTCCACCACGAAGCCCTCCGACTCGTACAGCCGCCGCGCGGGGGTGTTGTGCCCGAGCACCCGCAGCGTGAGGCGGACCGCGGCCTGCCGCCGGGCCTGTGCGACGCACTCCCGCAGCAGGGCGCGCGCGACGCCGCGCCCGCGCGCGGCCTCGTCGACGGCGAGGCCGCGTATCTGCCGTACGTGCGCGGTGGAGGGCAGCGCGGTCGCCGGCCGGAGGCGCAGATAGCCGACGACGCGCTCATCGAGTTCGGCCACGATGATGTGTCCGGGCGAGTTGTCTTCCGTGAAGAAGGGGCCGTACGGCGGCTCCGGCCGCGCCTTCACGGCGTGCGTCGGCGACCAGGTGCGACGGTCCAGCTCGGCGAGCGCCGCGTCGTCGGACAGGACGGCGGGCCGGATGATCGGTTCGGGCATGCCAGGCACTGTGGCACACCCGGGTTCTCCTCGGACAGCCTGTCGACCGGCTCAGGGGGCAGGATGGTCCGTATGCGGATCGCGATCACCGGTTCGACCGGGCTCATCGGTACGGCGCTCGTACGCTCCCTGGAGGCGGACGGCCACCGCGTGGTGCGGCTGGTCCGGCGCGCGCCCCGCGCGGCGGACGAGGTCGAGTGGGACCCGAAGCGGCAGCGGATCGACGCGGACGGGCTCGCCGGGTGCGCGGCCGTCGTGCACCTCGCGGGCGCGGGCGTGGGCGACCACCGCTGGACGGCCGCGTACAAGAGGGAGCTGCGCGACAGCCGGGTGCTGGGCACGGCGGCCGTCGCCGAGGCCGTGGCCGCCCTCGACGAGCCGCCGCGGACGCTGCTGAGCGGCAGCGCGATCGGCTTCTACGGGGACACCGGGGACCGCGCGGTCGACGAGGACCACCCTCCGGGCCACGGCTTCCTCGCGGACCTCTGCCAGGAGTGGGAGGAGGCCGCCGGGGCGGCCGTGGAGGCGGGCGTACGGACCGTGTACGCCCGCACGGGCCTGGTCGTCTCCCGCGCCGGCGGCGCCTGGGGACGGCTCTTCCCCCTCTTCCGGTACGGCCTCGGGGGCCGCCTGGGCGATGGCCGCCAGTACTGGAGCTTCATCTCCCTGCACGACCACGTCGCCGCCCTGCGCCACATCCTGGACACCGAGACCCTGCACGGACCGGTCAATCTCACCGCGCCGACGCCCGTCACCAACCGCGAGGTGACGGAGGTGATGGGCCGGGTGCTGCACCGCCCGACGCTCTTCACCGCGCCCGCGCCCGCGCTGAGGGCCGCGCTGGGCGAGTTCGCGACGGATGTGCTGAGCAGCCAGCGGGTCCTGCCCCGCAAGCTGCTGGAATCGGGTTTCACGTACGCGTTCCCGCGGGTCGAGGAGGCGGTACGGGCGGCGCTGGCGGAACGGGGCTGAGGAGGGCGCGGGCGAGGACCGGCGGGCGGCGGGCCGGCCGCTGACGGCACCGTACAGCCGCGCCTCCCGCATCCGCCGTACACCGCGCCCACGCCTGCCGTACGGGCGTGGCCGCGTCCACCGCACAGTGCGTCCACGCCTGCCGTGCGGCGCGTCCACACCCGTCGTGCGGCGCGTCCGGGCCCGCCGTAGGGGGTGTCCGGGCCCGCCGCGCACCCTCCGGGCAGCCGCCGTGCGACCGGCGTGCGACCGTGCTCTGTCCGTGCGCGACTGCCGTGGAAGGGTTTTGTCCCTACCGTCGAGGCAACTCACGCATCCCCACCTCCGGTTGGGGGCATCAGGCCACCGAGTGAGCGGACCGACCTCGGGGAGGGCACGTGCTCGACCGTGCACGAAATTCCGCGAACCAGACCGACATCGCCGATGTCGCCGGCACCGTCGATGTCGTCATCGTGGGCGCCGGGCTCGCCGGCCTGTCGGCGGCGCACCAGCTCACCAGCGCCGGAGTAACAGTCACCGTCCTGGAGGCCGCCCCTTACCCCGGGGGCCGTATGACCACGGAGACGGTGGACGGCTTCCGCCTGGACCGCACCGGACAACTGCTCAACACCGCCTATCCCGAGCTGCTGCGCACCCCCGGCCTGGGGGCGCTCACGCTGCGGCCGTTCGCGCCCGGCGTGCTGGTCCACCACGCCGGCGTCACCCTGCGGGCGGGGGCGCCCCGCGGGGCGAGGAGCGCCCGGAGCACGCGGGGCGCACTCACGACGGCGCGCGCCCTGGCACGCGCGCCCCGCGCGGGCGGCCTCGACCAGGCGCGGATAGGCGCCGCGCTGTCCCGCTTCGCGACCCTCTCCACCGACCGGCTGCTCACCCTCCCCGACCGGCCCGCCGTCGAGACCCTGGCCGGTCGCGGCCTCCCGCCCCGCACCGTCGAGAGCTTCCTCCGGCCGCTGCTGATCTCCCTGCTCGGCGACCCGGCCCTCACCACGTCCAGCCGCGTCGCGGACCTGGTGCTGCGCGGTTACGCGCGCGGCCGGCTCTGCCTGGCGGCCGGCGGCGCGGCCACGATCCCCGAACTGCTGGCCGCGGCCCTGCCGCCCGGCACGGTCCGTACGGGCGTACAGGCGAAGTCCGTCTGCACCACGTCCGTCTCCACCGCCGGACACGGCGACATCGCCTGCCGCTCCGTCGTGGTCGCCACGGGGGCGCGCGCCGCCGCCGAACTCATCCCGGGCCTGCGGCTCCCCTCGTTCCACCCCGTCACGGTCCTGCACCACACCGCCGACGAACCGCCGCCGCGGGGCCCCGCGCTCATCCTCACCGCCGACGGGAACGGCCCCGTCGCGCACACCGCGGTGGCCGGCGAGGTCGACCCGGCCCGCACGCCGCCCGGCCGCCCCCTGATCACCTCCACGGTCCTGGGAAGCGCCGCGGCCCTGCCCACCGCCGAACTGGACCGCGCGGCCCGCACCCAACTGGCCGCCGTCTACGGCACGTCCACCACCGCCTGGCGCCTCCTGGCCGCGTACCACGAACCCGACGCGATCCCCGCCATGACCGCGCCCCACGACCTCCGCCGCCCGGTCCGCCTCCTCTGCGGCCTGTACGTGTGCGGCGACCACCGCGACACCAGCACCGTGCAGGGCGCCCTCTACTCGGGCCGCCGGGCCGCCCGCGCGGTACTCCACGACCTGGGCATCACCACCAAGGAGCCGTCGAAGCTGCACGCGGCGTGACCGAGGGGCGAGGGCGCGCACCCACTACCCCATCGCCGCCACCCGCTCCCGATACCCCCGCACCGCCGCGACATCCCGATACGGCTCCAGCCTCCGCTCGAAGTCCCGCACGTACTCCACCGCTCGGGCCGACCGCATCTCGGAGGCCTGCTGCGCCGCCTCCGCCCCCAGCACGCACGCCTGCTCCAACTCCCCCAGTCCCAGCCGCGCCGAGGCCAGCACCACCCGGCAGAACAGCCGGCTCCGCGCGAACCCGGCGGCTCTCAGCTGCAACGACCGCTCCGCGTGCAGCGCGGCCGCCCGGTACTGCTGCAAATCCCGGTAGCAGTGGCCGAATTCGTCGGCCAGCTGCGCCTCGTCGAAGAACCGCGCCCAGTACGGCACGTCGTCCCCCGGCCGCGCCGTCTCCAGCGCCCGCTCCGCCCGCGCCAGGGACGCGGTGCACGCCCGTACCTCCGTCAGCACGCCGTGCCCGCGCGCCTCCACGGCGTGCAGCAGCGCCTGCACCACCGGCGGGGCGCCCGACCCCACGCCCTGCTGGGCGACGCGCGCCAGCTGCACGGCCTCCCTGCCGTGTCCGAGATACACGGCCTGCCGGCTCATGGTGACCAGGACATAGCTGCCGTACGCCCGGTCCCCGGCGGCCTGCGCCAGCCGCAGCGCCTGTACGAAGTACCGCTGCGCCAGCCCGTGCGCGGCGATGTCGTACGAGGTCCACCCCGCCAGCCGCGTGAGGTCGGCCGCGGCGGCGAACAGCCGCCGCCCGGTGGCCTCCCCGTACGCGCCGCGCAGCATCGGTTCCACTTCGTGTTCCAGATAGCGCACCAGCGCCTGGCGCGCGTGGCCGCCGCCGTACGCGTGGTCGAGCGTCCTGAAGAGCTCCCCCACCGACCGCAGCGCGGCGACGTCGCCCATCGTGACCCTCGCCCCGGGCCCGCGTTCGGTCCGGCGCTGCCGGGGTACGGGTCCCCGCCCCTGTACGGGCACCCGCGGCGCCTCGCCCGCGGCGTCGGCGGCGAACCCGGCGGGCTTCCCGCCGAGGCCCCCGCCGACCGCGCCACCAGCGCTGATGGCGCCGCTGACACCACCGGCCGCGACACGTGGCGCGGGGTCCCCCCGCGCCACCCGTTCGTCGGGCCGCCCGATGAGCCAGTCCCGGCTGGGCACCACCAGCCCGGCCGGGGTGAAGGCGATCTTCCGCAGTTCGGCGTGGCTGCCCGAGTCCTTGCGCCACAGCCCGCTGACGATGTCGACCGCCTCGTCCGGCGACGCGGCGAACTCCAGCCCCGCGTACACCGGCGCACAGGCGTCGAGCCCCATGTCCTGCGCGGAGAGCCGCCGCCCCAGCCGCCGGGTGAAGACCTCGGCGATCAGCGCGGGGGTGGTGCCGCGCGGCTGCTGCCCGCGCAGCCAGCGCGTCACGGATGTCTTGTCGTACCGCAGGTCGAGCCCGTGTTCGAGCCCGAGCTGATCAACCCGGCGCGCTAGCCCCGCGTTGGAGAAGCCCGCCTCGGCGATGAGCCCGGCGAGCTGACGGTTGGGGGTGCGGTGCGGGGGTCGTTCCGTCATCAGCCTGTCGGTCTCCCTGATCGCCCTCTGGAACGGCGCGAATTTAGCGGCAGTCTTGGCCCTGATCGCCGCCTTCGCCCCGCATTCATCCGATCGTGTGAGCACAGCGGCGCGCGGTCGCGAACCCCCCGCCCGGCCTCCCCGCACCCTCCCCGACCGCCTGCGGACCCGGCCGCCTTCGGCGCTGTCAGCACCCCGCCGTACAGTTGCAGGGCGCGATGGCTGCAAGACAAGGTTCGAAGAGGAGCTGCCGTGAGTGAGCTGCGCTTTGTCCACCTGGGCTTCGGGGCGGACGCCGTCGAATACCAGGAGGCGTGGCAGGAGCAGCGCCGGGTCCACGCCGCCCGCTTCGCGGACGAGATCCCGGACACCTGCCTGCTGCTGGAGCACCCGGCGGTCTACACGGCCGGACGGCGCACGGCCGACAACGAGCGCCCCCTGGACGGCACCCCCGTCATCGACGTGGACCGCGGCGGCAAGATCACCTGGCACGGCCCCGGCCAGCTCGTCGGCTACCCGATCCAGAAGCTGCCGCGCCCGGTGGACGTGGTCGCGCACGTACGCCGCCTGGAATCCGCGCTGATCAGCGCCTGCGCGGAGTTCGGCCTGGAGACCACCCGCATCGAGGGCCGCAGCGGCGTCTGGGTGCTCGGCGACCCGGTCGAGGACCGCCCGGCGCTGGGCGGTCTCTCCCTGGACCTCGACCCGCGCGTGACGGACGAGGAGTTCGACGCCCGGCTGAACGGTCCGGAGTACGCGCCGTCCAACGCCGGCCAGCGCCGCGAGGACCGCAAGCTGGCCGCGATCGGCATCCGGATAGCCAAGGGCGTGACGATGCACGGCTTCTCGCTGAACTGCGATCCGGACAACACCTGGTTCGACCGGATCGTGCCGTGCGGAATCCGGGACGCGGGTGTGACCTCGCTCTCCAATGAGCTGGGCCGCGAGGTGACCGTCCCCGAGGCCGCGCCCGTGATCGAGAAGCACCTGCGGGACGTCCTACAAGGGGCGGAGCTCCTCCCCCGGGCCGTATAGCGGGAATGCGCCCCCAACCTCAGAGGTTGGCTTGGGCGTAAGAGCGTAGGTAGTACGGGCGTACCCTAGGGTTCGCCGACGAATCGAATGCCGTACAGCAAAGGGGAGTACCGGACGTGTCCGCTGTCGCACCCGACGGACGCAAGATGCTGCGCCTGGAGGTCCGGAACAGTCAGACCCCCATCGAGCGCAAGCCGGAGTGGATCAAAACCCGGGCGAAGATGGGCCCCGAGTACACCGAGCTGCAGAAGTTGGTGAAGTCCGAGGGCCTGCACACGGTGTGCCAGGAAGCGGGCTGTCCCAACATCTACGAGTGCTGGGAGGACCGCGAGGCGACCTTCCTCATCGGCGGCGACCAGTGCACCCGGCGCTGCGACTTCTGCCAGATCGACACCGGCAAGCCGCAGGCCCTCGACCTCGACGAGCCGCGCCGGGTGGCCGAGTCGGTGGCCACGATGGAGCTGAAGTACGCCACGATCACCGGCGTCGCCCGCGACGACCTGGAGGACGGCGGCGCCTGGCTCTACGCCGAGACGGTGCGCCAGATCCACACGCTGATGCCGGGCACCGGCGTGGAGCTGCTGATCCCGGACTTCAACGCGGAGCCCGAGCAGCTCGCCGAGGTGTTCTCCTCGCGCCCCGAGGTACTCGCGCACAATGTCGAGACGGTGCCGCGCATCTTCAAGCGCATCCGCCCCGGCTTCCGCTACGAGCGGTCCCTCGACGTGATCCGCCAGTCCCGCGCGGCCGGGCTGGTCACCAAGTCCAACCTGATCCTCGGCATGGGCGAGACCCGTGAGGAGATCAGCGAGGCGCTGCGCGACCTGCACGAGGCGGGCTGCGAGCTCATCACGATCACGCAGTACCTGCGTCCCTCCCCGCGCCACCACCCGGTGGAGCGCTGGGTGAAGCCGCAGGAGTTCGTGGAGCTCAAGGACGAGGCCGACGAGATCGGCTACGCCGGGGTCATGTCCGGCCCCCTGGTCCGCTCCTCGTACCGCGCCGGCCGCCTCTACCAGCAGGCGATCGACAAGCGGACCGCCGCTCCGTCGGCCCAGGCGAGCTGAACGACCGCACCAGGGCGGGGGCGGGGCCTGACCGGCCCCGCTCCCCGGCCCTGCCGCACGGCAGTACTACGCGACCCGTACGACCCGCAAGAGTGCGCGATCGGACGGGTCGCGTCAACGTTTCATAGACGTTTGACCAACAGGTCATCCGTTGGTAACACCGTTCAGTGACGATGTAAGCACGCACCGCTCCCCGTACATCCACATCCAGGCTCCCGAGGGGGACCCCGACATGCAGGCCGCGCCCGTACGCGCCTCTTCCGCTCTGCCCTCCGCACAGCCCCCCACGCTCTCCGCACGCCCGCCGTCCGTGACCGACGCCCTGCGCGCCCTGGAAGGGCTGCTGATGCGCGGCGGGCAGCGCACGGCCCGCCGAAATGCCTGGACCGCGGTGCTTGAGGACCGGCGCCGGGCCAAGGACCGGCACGAGGCACAGCACGTACTGGAGGCCGTGGCTGCTCCGGGCCCGCAGGCCACGTAAACTTCGCTGTATGGCGAGGAAGGAAACATCCGAGAACCCCGGGCGACTGAAGCAGATCGCTCTGACCTACAAGATGACCAAGAAGGCCGACCCCAAGGTCGGTCTTGTCCTCGCGGCTGTGGGAATCGTCACCTTCGGTGTCCTCCTCGCCATCGGCTTCTGGATCGGTCACCCGATCTACTTGGGCATCCTGGGCTTCCTGCTGGCCTTCCTCGCGATGGCGATCGTCTTCGGACGCCGCGCCGAGCGAGCTGCCTTCGGGCAGATGGAAGGCCAGCCGGGCGCGGCTGCCGCGGTGCTGGAGAACGTCCGCGGCTGGACGACGACCCCGGCGGTGGCGATGAACCGCAGTCAGGACGTCGTGCACCGGGCGGTCGGCAAGGCGGGCATCGTGCTGGTGGCCGAGGGCAACCCCAACCGGGTCAAGTCCCTGCTGGCCGCGGAGAAGAAGAAGATGGCGCGCATCGTCGCGGACGTGCCCGTGCACGACGTGGTGGTGGGCGACGGCGAGGGCCAGGTGCCGCTGAAGAAGGTGCGCACGACGCTGATGAAGCTGCCGCGGGTGCTGCCGGGCGCACAGGTGACGGTGGTGAACGACCGCCTGCGGGCGCTCGGCGACCTGATGAGCAACATGCCGATGCCGAAGGGTCCGATGCCGAAGGGCATGCGGATGCCGAAGGGCCGCTGAGGCGGGCAGGCACCACACACGCAGGCCATACAGAACAGAAAGGGCGGTCCGGAGAACCCGGACCGCCCTTTGACGTCTCTTGCCGCCCCCTCCGGGGGAGGATCAGATCCGAACCTGGACAGCGCGGGCGAGCTTGTCGTGCAGCCCCCGGGAGTCGCGGTCCCAGACGGCGGCGGGGATGACGACGACGAGCAGCACGCTGCGGAGCGCGACACGGAGCAGCGACAGCCGGCCGCCGCCCTCGCTGACGACGCGCAGGCCGAGGAGGCGCTTACCGGGCGTGAAGCCGACCGTGCCGACGGTGAGCAGGCTCAGTACGAGGAAGACGAGGAGCGCCCAGTTGCCGGCGCGCTGCGCGCTGCCGTCGGCGAGGAACGCGTAGGCGATGAGCATGCACAGCGCCCAGTCGACGCACAGGGCCCCGACGCGCCGGCCGAGCGGCGCGATGGAGCCGGGCCCGTCCTTCGGCAGCCCGAGCCGCTCGCCCCGGTACCCGAAGTCGACGCCCATGTCCTCGGCGGCCGCGCGCGGCCCGGAGAGCCACGATCCGATTGCTTGCCTGTTATCCACCCGACCACGGTACTGCGACCGCATACGTTCGCCCCGCTCCGGGTCCCGTCCGGCCCGTCCGGACGTCAACGGGGGCGCACTCCGGTTAACCTCGGCGAAACAAATGGGTCATGCTTGGGAAATCCCGCCTGCCTAGGGTCGGGCCCAGCGCGCCACCGCATAGGGACTGCGCCATCGAAGCAACCCCGACCGCACCCGGCCGGGCTAGGAGGAGTTGGATGTTCCAGAACGGCGACGACGCCAAAAAGTTCATCTCGGACGAGGATGTCAAGTTCGTCGATGTCCGCTTCTGCGACCTGCCCGGCGTGATGCAGCACTTCACGATCCCGGCGAAGGCGTTCGACCCGACCGAGGAGCTGGCCTTCGACGGCTCGTCGATCCGCGGGTTCCAGGCCATCCACGAGTCCGACATGGCGCTGCGCGCGGACCTGTCGACGGCACGCGTCGACCCGTTCCGCAAGGACAAGACGCTCAACATCAACTTCTTCATCCACGACCCGATCACGGGCGAGCAGTACAGCCGCGACCCGCGCAACATCGCCAAGAAGGCCGAGGCATACCTCGCCTCCACCGGCATCGCGGACACCGCGTACTTCGGCCCGGAGGCCGAGTTCTACGTCTTCGACAGCGTCCGCTTCGAGACCAGCGCGAACCAGTCCTTCTACCACATCGACTCCGAGGCCGGCGCCTGGAACACCGGTGCGGTGGAGAACAACCGCGGTTACAAGGTCCGGTACAAGGGCGGCTACTTCCCGGCCCCGCCGGTCGACCACTTCGCCGACCTGCGCGCCGAGATCTCCCTTGAGCTGGACGCGGCGGGCCTCCAGGTCGAGCGCCAGCACCACGAGGTGGGCACCGCCGGCCAGGCGGAGATCAACTACAAGTTCAACACGCTGCTCGCCGCGGCCGACGACCTGATGCTCTTCAAGTACATCGTGAAGAACGTCGCCTGGCGCAACGGCAAGACCGCGACCTTCATGCCGAAGCCGATCTTCGGCGACAACGGTTCGGGCATGCACGTCCACCAGTCCCTGTGGTCCGGCGGCGACCCGCTCTTCTACGACGAGCAGGGCTACGCGGGCCTCTCGGACATCGCCCGCTACTACATCGGCGGCATCCTCAAGCACGCCCCGTCGCTGCTGGCCTTCACCAACCCGACGGTGAACTCCTACCACCGCCTGGTCCCCGGCTTCGAGGCCCCGGTCAACATGGTCTACTCCCAGCGCAACCGCTCCGCCGCGATGCGCATCCCGATCACGGGCTCCAACCCCAAGGCCAAGCGCGTCGAATTCCGCGCCCCGGACCCGTCCTCGAACCCGTACCTCGCCTTCTCGGCGCTGCTGCTGGCCGGCCTGGACGGCGTCAAGAACAAGATCGAGCCGGCCGAGCCGATCGACAAGGACCTCTACGAACTCGCCCCCGAGGAACACGCGAGCGTCCCCCAGGTCCCGACCTCCCTCCCGGCCGTACTCGAAGCCCTGGAAGCGGACAACGAGTACCTCCAGGCGGGCGGCGTCTTCACGTCCGACCTGATCGAGACGTGGATCGACTACAAGCGCACCCAGGAAATCGCCCCGATGCAGCTGCGGCCGCACCCGCATGAGTTCGAGATGTACTTCGACATCTAACCCACGGATTCCGCCCGAGGCCGCCACCCCCGCTGGGGGTGGCGGCCTTCGTCGTCGCTGCCGGTGTGGTCATCGGCGCCCCGCCCGCACCGCCGGCATCGGGCACCGGTGCGTTCTCGGCTCCGGCCCGGTCCCGTGGCAAGAGCCAGCGGTCAGCGGTCAGCGCCAGTTGTTGTTGGGGGTGTGGTCGCCGGCGAGCCAGCGGGCGAGGTCGGCGTGGGCGGTGGTGCGGCGTTCGGCGTCGATCTTCTCCACGTCGGGGTGGTCGACGGTGAATTCGAGCTTCAGCCCGTTGGGGTCCGTGATGTAGAGCGAGACGCAGAAGCCGTGGTCGATCACGCGGGCGTCCGAGTCCGGGGCGGCCGCGGTGATGCGCTTCCGCATGGCGTCCTGGGCCCCCTGCTCGACCTTGAAGGCGATGTGGCGGAAGGGCGTGAAGTTGATGTCGGTCTTGAATTCCTTCTGGGCCTCGGGGTCGGCGAACTGGAAGAAGGCCAGGGCGCTGCCGTCGGCCAGGCCGTAAAGAGCGTGGCTGTAGGCGCGCTCGGCGCCGAGCAGTTCGTTGACCTCGGTCCACGTGGCCACCAGGGGCAGGCCGATCACGTCCTCGTAGAAGCGCCGGTTGGCTTCCTGGTCGTCGGTGATCCAGGCGTTGTGGTGGAGGCGGAGGGGGAGGTCCTGGCTCATGTCGAATCAACTCCGTTGTTGAGAGCTCTCGTTGGGTCTGCGCCGGGTGGCCGCTGACCGCTCCCTCCAGGATGCACGCCTAAATGGTTGACTGTTAAATCAATTTAAGCCATTGTTCGCGGCCGGCCTCAGGCCAGCCCCAGAGCGAAGGCCGAGAAGCCGACCGCCAGGGCGCCGGCCAGGAGGCGGGGGCCGCGGGGGAGGCCGGTCCAGGGGGATTCGAGGTGGCGGGTGGTGCGGGCGATGGCGATGAGGAGGATGGCGAACAGGGGGAGCCAGGGCAGCCGGGTCAGCATCCAGGCGGAGAAGTCCGGGGCGGTGGTGAGGCCGTCGACCGTGCCCAGGAAGGCGGCGGGGACGGCGGCGGCGAGCATGGCGGTCTGGTGCCAGCACAGGCTGGTCATCGCCGAGGCGTTGACGGCCGATACCGGGGCCCACAGCGCGGGCCTGCGCATCAGGGCCGCTATGCGGTCCCGGAGCAGGATCGCGGCGCCGCACTGCGCGGCGGCCAGGGCGATGACCAGGAGGGACGGCGGGTGGGAGTTCGTACGGTCCTGGCCGGGGACGCCGACCATGCTGGCCGGGTAGTGGAATACCAGCAGCAGCAGCGCGAACAGCGCCGTACCGCCCAGGCACAGCAGCCAGGCGCCGGGCCGGGCGATGCGCTTCTCGCCCCAGGAGACGCCGAGTTGGTAGCCGAAGAGCCAGCCGGGGAAGAGGCTGATGAGCCCCACCCACTCGGGTATGGACGCGGCGTACGGGCCGTAGCGCAGGAAGTCCACCACGGCCACGGTCAGCACCAGTGGCGCCGCCGCCCAGCCGCCGAGCCGTCGGGTGGCGGCCACGCAGTACGGCGTGAGCGCGGTGACCACGGCGTACACCAGGACGAACCACAGCGGCTGTACGACCAGGGTGGCGGCTGTGCGCAGGGTCGTCTCGGGCACTCCGAGCACGTAGAGCATCGGGGCGAGCAGGGCCCAGACCGCCGTGACGCCCACGGCGGGCCGCAGCAGGCGGGCGAGGCGGCCGCGTATCCAGCGGCTCCGCGACTCGCCGCGTTCGGCGGACCGCCGGTAGGACAGTACGGAGGCGTAGCCGCCGACCAGGAAGAAGATGCCCAGCATCTGAAGCACCCAGGTGATGGGCGCCAGTGGGGCGAAGGCGGACAGCGGGCTGGCGTTGTGCAGCGCGCCGTTCCCGTCGAGGCTGAGTCCGCCGATGAGCCAGTGGCCGGTGGGCACGGCGAGCAGGGCCAGGGCCCGCAGCGCGTCGATGGCCCGGTCGCGCTGCGGCGGTTCCCTGCCCTCGGCGGGGTTGCGAGGTTCCCTGCCCTCGGCCGGGTCGCGGGGCTCGATGTCCTCGACGCGCGGTACGTACGTACGGGGGCGGTCGGCGATGCTCATGCGCACGCGCCCCCGCCCGCGCCGGGCGCTCCGTCAAGGTCCTGCTCTTTCGCGGGATACGGCATGACGGGTCCTTTGCTCGGCCGGCGGCACGGTGATTGGGTCCTTCCATGCTCTTCCGGAATGCCGCGCCGGTCAGTGAGGGCAGGGCCCCAACACGGGTGGGGTGGACCGGTCTTGTCGGGCGGGGGCTGTCGCCGCCGGAGCAGGGGGATAACCCCACCAGCGCCTCCCGCCGCGTGGCCCGGCACGGCTCCTTGACGCGGCCTCGGGCTGCGCGCTCTCTTGGCGGGCACGGCGCGCGGTGGCACCGTCGAGCAGAGCAGCTCTTACGCACGCCCGGTACACCCCGCACGCCCCACACGCGCGGCCCGTCGCAGGCGCCGCCTAGGAGGCACGTACGTCATGGTGAACATCCCCGAGGGACTCTCGTACACCAGGGATCACGAGTGGCTGCGGATCAAGGGCGACCAGGCGACCGTCGGCATCACCGACTTCGCGCAGCGGCTGCTGGGCAGCATCGTCTACGTCGAACTGCCCAAGCCGGGCGAGCGGTTCGAGGCGTCCGAGGCGTTCGGGTCGGTGGAGTCGGTCAAGGCCGTGACCGAGATCTGCATGCCGGTGACCGGCGCCGTCATCGCGGTCAACGAGACCACCAACGACAGTCCGGAGCAGATCAACGACGATCCGTACGGGGAGGGCTGGGTGATCTTCATCCAGGTGCCCTCGCCCGGCGCGTACAGCGGTCTGCTCAGCGCCGAGGAGTACGCGGGCTACCTCGCGGCGGAGGAGGGGGCGGGGGGCTGAGGAGCGGAGGAGGGGGCGGGGGCTGAGGAAGTGGCCGCTCGCGTCGGGGCGCCGTCCACCTAGGGGTTACCTGATGGTAACTGCCGCTGCTTTGATGGACGGCGGCTCACCCCCACCGCCCCAGGGAGACACCGTGCCGCCCAGGAAGCTCACCCGGACCGCGATCCTCGTGCCCGCGCTCGCCGCCGCCGCCCTCACCGCCGCCCCGCAGGCCACCGCGGCCCCGGCCGCCGCCCCGCCCGCGCTGAAGGTGCTCACCTACAACACCTTCCTCATGAGCCAGTCCCTCTACCCCAACTGGGGCCAGGAGCACCGGGCCAAGGCCATCCCCGCCGCCGGTTTCTTCCAGGGCAACGATGTCGTCGTGCTCCAGGAAGCCTTCGACAACTCCGCCTCGGACGCCCTGAAGCGCAACGCCTCGGCCCAGTACCCGTACCAGACGCCCGTCGTCGGCCGGAGCAAGAGCGGCTGGGACGCGACCGGGGGCAGCTACTCCTCCACCACCCCGGAGGACGGCGGCGTCACCGTGCTCAGCAAGTGGCCGATCGTCCGCAAGGAGCAGGTCGTGTACAAGGACGCCTGCGGCTCGGACTGGTGGTCCAACAAGGGCTTCGCCTATGCGGAGTTGAACGTGAACGGCGCCAGGGCGCACATCGTCGGCACGCACACCCAGTCCACCGACTCCGGGTGCAAGGCGGGCGAGGCCGTCGCCGACCGCGCCGCGCAGTTCCGGCAGATCGCCGCCTTCCTCGACGCCAAGCACATCCCTGCCGGCGAGGAGGTACTGGTCGCGGGCGACATGAACGTCGACTCCCACGGGCCGGAGTACCGGTCGATGCTCACGAACGCGGGGCTCGCGCCCGCGGACGCCCGCACCGGCCACCCGTACTCCTTCGACACCAAGGAGAACTCGATCGCGGCCTACCGCTACCCCACCGACCCCCGCGAGGACCTCGACTACGTGCTGCACCGCGAGGGGCACGCCCGGCCGGACGGCTGGCGGAACACGGTCGTCAAGGAGGTCTCCGCGCCCTGGACGGTGAGCAGTTGGGGCAAGGAGTACACGTACACCGACCTCTCCGATCACTATCCGTTGGTCGCCCAGGGTTCGTGACCGCGCGCCGGGGCCGGGGCCGGCCGGCCCCGGCCGCGCCTTCCCCGGTCCCCCGGCCCCGGCGGCAACCCGGTAGCCGAGTCTGCTGCTCAAGCGGCTCGCGTGCTTCAATGGGGGCATGGCCAGCCTTCAGAAGAACACCGCGACAGGTCGCGTCGACCTTGAGCCGTTCTGGCCGTCACGCCAGCATCACGATTACGACCGAGTGTGTTGCCGCGCGATCCCCGCGCAGGCCCGCTCCCCCCGCTGACGCCCGCAGTCGAAGTCAGCCCGCCGGTCACCAGTACCGGCCAATGGCCAGCGCGCACGTAACGCCCCTCGACGGCATCTCGCGCGAAAGAGCTGAGTCCCCATGACGAACCTCCGTACCCTGTCGCCCTCCGCCCCCGGCGTCCCCCCGCACCGCCACCGGCTGCGAGCCGTCGCACCCGACGAGGTGCCGCCGGTCGCCGAGCTGCTGCACTCCGGCGCGACGTGGCTGCCCGCGCCCCCGCACACGCTGCCCACCCTGCCGGGCCAGCCGCCGATGGTCGGCTATCTGGTGCTCGTACCGGCGGAGCAGCAGACCGCGAAGGCCGCCGGGGCGGGGCCGGTGCCGCCCGAGGGCGACGGACTGGTGCGCATCGACCCTGAGCAGCGCACCGTCCACGTCGGCGGGCGCCTCCTCGACCTCACGTATCTGGAGTTCGAGCTGCTCGCCCACCTCGTCGCGCACCCGCAGCGGGTGCACACCCGCGACCAGCTGGTGACCACGGTCTGGGGGTACGGGCACGTGGGCGACGGCCGGACCGTCGATGTCCACGTCGCCCGGCTGCGCCGCAAGATGGGCGCGGAGCACCGGGGGGCGATCGTGACCGTGCGCCGGGTCGGCTACAAGTACGTGCCGCCGCTGACCGTCTGATCGGAACGGCCCGGGGGGGGGGGGGGGGGGGGGGGAGGGGGGGGGGGGGGGGGCGGGTCTCCCCCCCCCCCCCAAAACCCCCCCCCTCCCCCCCACCCCCCCCCCACCCCACACCACCCAGAGAAGACC
>NZ_JBWKFF010000003.1:90034-222233 GCF_056434425.1 Streptomyces sp. NPDC044033
CGTATGCTTCCTCTCCTCCCCCCCCCTCCCTTCCCCCCCCCCCCCCCACCCCCCCCCACCCCCCCCCCCCCCCCCCCCCCCCCCCCCCCCCCCCCCCCGCTCCCCCGCTATGGCTCAGCGAGGTCCGGCCGCCACCGGCGGCACGGTCTCGGGCGTGGTCGCGGGCGGGAGCGGGGCCGCGGGCAGCGGCGCGGCCTCCGGCTCACCGCCGTGCCCGAAGTCCGGGAGCCGGCCGAGCCAGCGCGGCAGGTACCAGTTGCGCTCGCCCAGCAGCGCCATGACCGAGGGCAGCAGCACCATCCGGACGACCGTGGCGTCCAGCAGCACGGCGACCGCGAGGCCGATGCCCATCTGCTGCATGTCCTGCATGGACAGCGTCCCGAAGACCGCGAACACGGCGACCATGATGGCCGCGGCCCCCGTCACCGCGCCCGCCGTGGCCCGTACGCCCTCGCTGATCGCGTTCCGCGTCGTGCGGCCGCTCTCGCGGGCCTCACGGATTCGCGAAACGACGAAGACGTGGTAGTCCATCGACAGGCCGAACAGGACGACGAGGACGAACAGCGGCATCCAGCCCTCGATCGCGCCGACCGCCTCCGTGCCGATCAGTCCCGCGCCCCAGCCGTGCTGGAAGACGGCGACCATCACGCCGTAGGCGGCCGCCACCGAGAGCAGGTTGAGCGCGATGGACACCACCGCGATCGGCAGCGAGCGGAAGGAGACGAGCATCAGCAGGAAGGTCACGCCGACGATGAAGAGGAGTACGGGCACGATGCCGCTCCTCAGCTGGTCGTTGAAGTCGACGGACGAGGCCAGCTCACCGGCGACGTAGGCGTGCTGGGAGACGGGGGCGAGCGTGGCGGGGATCAGCTCGTCGCGCAGCGTGGACAGCGCGTGTTTGGAGCGCCCGTCCGTGCCGTCCCCGGCCAGCGGCACCCCGATTTCGACGAGGTTCGCGTCCTTGTGCGGGGTGACGGTGATGCCCTTGCCGTACTCGCCCGTGGCGGCGGCCCGCCGCTTGAACTCCTGGACCGCGTCCGTGAAGCGCGCGGAGGTGATGTCGTCGGCCGTCACGACGACGCGCGCCGGGTCGGGGCCGCCGAGGAAGGTGCCGGTGATCTGCTCGTATGAGGTGCGCAGCGGGGCGCCGGCGGGCATCTGCTTCTCCAGGCCGAGCTGCTCGGTCTTCATGCCGAGCGCGGGCGCGGCCAGGACGAGCAGTACGGCGGCGGCGCCGGCCGCCATCAGCTTCGGCCGCTTGAGCACGGGCCCCAGCACGGCCCCCGAGATCCGGCCGCCGCGCCGTGCGGTGCGCCGGCCGCCGCCGAGGAAGGGCACCTTGCCCTTGTCGACGCGGTCGCCGAGCCAGGAGAGCAGCGCGGGCAGCACGGTCACGGAGCCGAGCATCGCTATGAGGACGACGAGGATGGTGGCGAGCGCGAACCCCTCGAAGAGCATCAGCCCGGACAGGAACATGCCTGCCATCGCGACCATCACGGTCAGCCCGGAGACCAGCACGGCCCGGCCGCTGGTGGCGGCGGCGATGCGCAGCGCGGTCTCGGCGTCCCGGCCGGCGGCCCGTTCGTCGCGCTCGCGCCGCAGGTAGAAGAGGCAGTAGTCGACGCCGACGGCGAGGCCCATCAGCAGCATCACGGAGTTGGTGGTCTGGAAGATGTGGAGCCGGTGGCTGGCCAGCGCCAGCAGACCGTTGGCGGCGATGAAGGCGGTCAGGGCGAGGCCGATCGGCAGCAGGGCGGCGACCAGCGCGCCGAAGGCGACGAGCAGGATGCCCAGCGCGAGCGGTACGGCCGTCCACTCGGCCGCGGCGAAGTCGTCGCCGAGCATGTCGCTGATCCACTTGCCGCCGCTGGCCTCGCCGTATTCGTAGACCTTGACGTCGCTGTGGGCGGCCTTGGCCTTGTCGACGGCGTCCAGCACCGGCTGGACCCGGTCAGGGGCGGTTTTCGCGTCGCCCTTCATCTCGAAGCGGATGAGCCCGGCCCTGCCGTCGGCGGAGGGCAGCGGGGCCGATACGCCGGTGACCTCGCCGGTCCCCTCGATCACGCGGGCCAGGTCGCGGGCCGCCTCCCGCCAGCCGTCGGGGGCGGCCGCGGCGACCATGACCGATTCGGCGGCCGGGTGGGTGATGCCCGCATCGTCGAGGATCTCGGCGGCGCGGGCCGAGTCGCCCGCGCCCTGCTCGGACGCGGACATCTCGGAGGTGCCGACCATCCCGCCGACCGCGGAGGTCAGCACGACGAAGAGCAGCCAGCCGATGATCGCGATCCTGCGGTGGCGGGTGCTCCAGACGCCGAGCCGGGCGGCGAGATTCCGCTTCGTTCCGCCCCGGCCCGCGGTGCCCCGGCCCGCGGTGCCCCGGCCCTCGCCATTCACACCCGCGGCGTCCCCGCCCCCGGCACCCCGTCTCACGCTGTTCCGCTTCGTCACAATCCGCCCCTGGCATCCGTACGGCTGAGCCCCGAACAAGTCATGTACCGAACTTAGAAATCCGCGCGCCGCCGCCCCAGCCGCCAAGCACCCCGATCGTGGGGGTACATGTCGAGGTCAGCGGGGTGTCGCTAGGTACACCACGGCCCGGGTGCCGAACCCAGTGACCGATAATGGCGCGATGGCCAGACTGGAGCCGTGCCCGACCGCCGGGCGGCATCGAAGAGCGCAGGGAGACTACAGATGAGGGTCCGCAGCGCACTGCTGGCCGCTGCACGGGGGCTGTATCTGTCCATCGTCGGCATAGCCGGGTCGATCATTCTCTTCACGCTCGCGATGGTCTCGATCGCCTTCATCCCACTGGGTCTGGGCGTCTTCACCACGCCCGCCGTGCTCAAGGGGCTGCGGGGGTTCGCCAACCTGCGGCGGGTCCACGCGTACAGCTGGTCGGGGGTGCACATCCCCCAGCCGTACCGGCCGATGCCCGCCGATCTCTCCGGCGGCGTGATCGGGCAGCTGGAACAGTGCAAGCTGCTGCTCAAGGACCCGGCCACCTGGCGTGACATGTCCTGGCTGCTCGTCGACATGACGGCGGGCTTCTTCGTCGCGATCCTGCCGGTCGTGCTCGTCGGGTACGCCCTGTGGGGGCCGGTGCTCGCCTTCGGCGTCTGGCGGCCGATCGTGCACTCCGGCGGCAACGAGTGGTTCGCCTTCATCCACATCACCGGCCAGGTCAGCGCCAACCTGGCCGCCGGGCTCGGCATCTGCCTCGGCGTCCTGAGCCTGTTCGTCAACCCGGCCCTGCTGCGCGGCCACTTCACGCTGGCCATGTCGCTGCTCGCGCCGACCGACGCGGCCACCCGGGAGCAGGCGCTCGCCCAGCGCGTCGACCGGCTGACGGAGACCCGCCACGACGCGCTGGACACCTCCGCCGCCGAGCTGCGCCGCATCGAGCGCGATCTGCACGACGGGGCGCAGGCCCGGATCGTCGCCATGGGCATGAGCCTGGGCACCATCGAGGCGCTCATCGAGAAGGACCCGGAGCAGGCCAAGCGGCTGCTGGCCACGGCCCGCGCCGACTCCGCCGACGCCCTGACCGAACTGCGCGACCTGGTCCGCGGCATCCACCCGCCGGTGCTGGCCGAGCGCGGCCTCGGCGACGCCGTACGGGCCCTGGCGCTGCGCATGCCGATGCCGGTCGAGGTCGACGTCGAACTGCCCGGCCGGGCCGAGGAGCCGGTCGAGTCGGCCGCGTACTTCGCGATCAGCGAGGTCCTCACCAACGCCGCCAAGCACTCTGGCGCCGAGCGGGTCTGGCTGGACATCCACTACGCGCAGGGGATGCTCCGCGTCAGCGTCACCGACAACGGCCGCGGCGGCGCGACCGCCGCGGGCGGCTCCGGCCTCGTCGGCGTGGAGCGCCGGCTCGGTACGTTCGACGGCGTGCTGGCCCTGAACAGCCCGGCGGGCGGGCCCACGATGGTCACGATGGAGATCCCGTGCTCCCTGAGCGCCGCCCCCGCCCCCGGCAGGTGAGCACCGCCCTCCACACCTGAACGCGCGACGCAGCGGAGTGCCTCCGGCCCGGCCGGGGGCACTCCGCTGCGTCCGGTCTCCCCGGCCCCCGCCCGCCGCGCCGGTGAGACCATAGGCTTGCGGGGCCCGTCCCGCATCGGCGCGGTCCGCCGATCGGCCGCCGGCCGCCGGCCGGCCCCGTCGCCTTTACGACCATGGAGATTCCGTGCGCGTTGTCCTGGCCGAAGACCTCTTCCTCCTCCGGGACGGCCTGGTCCGGATGTTGGAGGCGTACGACTTCGAGATCGCCGCCGCCGTCGAGAGCGGCCCCGAGCTCACCCGCGCGCTGGCCGAGCTGAAGCCGGACGTCGCGGTCGTGGACGTCCGACTGCCGCCGTCCTTCTCCGACGAGGGCCTCCAGTGCGCGCTGGCGGCCCGGCGGGCCACCCCCGGCCTGCCCGTACTGGTGCTCTCGCAGCACGTGGAGCAGTTGTACGCGCGCGAGCTGCTCGCCGACGGCACGGGCGGCGTCGGCTATCTGCTCAAGGACCGGGTCTTCGACGCGGAGCAGTTCATCGACGCCGTACGGCGGGTGGCCGCCGGCGGTACGGCGATGGACCCGCAAGTGATCTCTCAGCTGCTCTCCCGGCGGTCCCAGGACAAGCCGATGACCCATCTGACGCCGCGTGAGCGCGACGTCATGGAGCTGATGGCGCAGGGACGCTCCAACGCGGCGATCGCGGCCCACCTGGTCGTGACCGAGCGTGCGGTCGCAAAGCACACATCGAACATCTTCGGGAAGCTGGATCTGCCCCCCTCCGACGACGACAACCGCCGCGTCCTGGCAGTCCTCGCCTACCTCGACCGCGGCTGAAGCGCCTCATTGCCCCTGTGTGCGACGACGGTTAACGTGCGCTGCGCAAGCGTCCATTGTTGCCGCTGCACACAGGGAGCGTTCCCATGACCGACCTGTCCAGCCTGTCCAGACGCACGCTGCTGGGGACCGCCGGCGCGCTCGGCGCCGGAGCCGCCCTCAGCGGCCTCACCCCCGCCGCGGCCGCCGATACCGCCCCCGGCGCCACCGCGACCGCGGTCCCGTTCGACACCGCCCCGGCGCGAGCAGCGCTGGGGCGGCTGCTTCCCCGGCACGCGGGCCAGATCCGGCTCACCGTCCTGCGCGGCGGCGAGGAGCGCTTCGAAGTCACCGGCGGCAGGGGGGACGTCGAGGTGGCCGGGACCAGCCCGGCGGTGCAGCTGACCGGCGTGCACTGGTATCTGAAGTACGTCTGCGGGGCCCACCTCACCTGGAACGGCAGCCAGCTGGACCTCCCCCGCCTGCTCCCCGCGCCGGGCCGCCCGTTGGAGAGATCCACGTCGTTGGCGCACCGCTTCGCGCTCAACGACACCAACGACGGCTACACCGCCCCGTACGCCGACTGGGCGTTCTGGGAGCGGCGGATCGACCTCCTCGCGCTGCACGGCTGCAACGAGGTGCTGGTGATCGCCGGACACGACGAGGTCTACCACCGCGTCCTGATGGACTTCGGCTACAGCGACGCCGAGGCCCGCGCCTGGCTGCCCGCCCCCTCCCACCAGCCGTGGTGGCTGCTGCAGAACCTGAGCGGGTACGGCGGCCCGCTCACCCATGAGCTGTTGGCGAAACGTTCCGAGCTGGGCCGGCGGATCGCGGACCGGCTCCGGGAGCTGGGCATGCACCCCGTCTTCCCCGGCTACTACGGGACCGTGCCGGACGGGTTCGTCGCCCGCAACCCCGGCGCGCGCGTCGTACCGCAGGGCGTCTGGCACGGCTTCAAGCGCCCCGACTGGCTCGACCCCCGTACGGCCGCCTTCGGTGATGTCGCCGCCTCCTTCTACCGGCACCAGCGCGACCTCCTCGGCACGGCCTCGCACTTCAAGATGGACCTGCTGCACGAGGGCGGCACCGCGGGCGACGTGCCGGTCGGCGCCGCCGCGAAGGGCGTCGAGCTGGGGCTGCGCACGGCGCACCCGGACGGCATCTGGACGATCCTGGGCTGGGAGAGCAACCCGCTGCCCGAGCTGATCGCCGCGGTCGACAAGTCGAAGATGGTGATCTTCGACGGCATCTCCGACCGCACCACGGCCGAGCCGGACCGCGAGAAGGACTGGGCCGGCACCCCGTACTGCTTCGGCACCATCCCCAACTACGGCGGCCGCACCACGCTCGGCGCCAAGACCCACGCCTGGAACGACCGGTTCTTCAGGTGGCGCGACAAGTCGAACAGCGCGCTGGCCGGCACCGCGTACATGCCGGAGGCCACCGAGCGCGACCCGGCGGCCTTCGAGCTCTTCTCCGAACTGGCCTGGCGCGAGCGGCCCGTGGACCGCGCCGAGTGGTTCGCCGACTACGGCGAATTCCGGTACGGGGAGCGGGACCGCGGCGCGCTCACCGCCTGGGCCGCGCTGCGCGACACCGCCTACCGGCAGCACGCGCCCGAGCGCAGCGACCCGCACGACTCCCTCTTCGCCGCCCGCCCCGACCTCGACGCCAACCGGGCCGCCGAGTACGCGCCCCGGGACCTGTCCTATGACCCGGCGCGCTTCGACGCGGCGCTGGCGGGGCTGCTGGCGGTCGGCGACGGGCTGCGCGGCAGCGACGCGTACAAGGCCGACCTGGTGGACGTCGCCCGGCAGGCCGTCGCCCACCGCAGCCGCCAGCTGCTGCCGCAGCTGAAGACCGCGTACGTACGCGCGGACCTGGCAACCTTCCGCGCCCTGTCGGCGCTGTGGCTGAAGCTGATGCGGCTGGCCGACGACATCGCGGGCGCGCACCGGGCGTTCCTGCTCGGGCCGTGGAACGAGGCCGCGCGGGCGATGGGGTCGAGCGCGGCGGAGTCCGCGGAGCTGGAGCGTACGGCCCGGGTGCTGATCACCGTCTGGGGCGACCGCGCCACCTCCGACCCCGGCAAGCTGCACGAGTACGGCAACCGCGACTGGAACGGCCTGATGGCCGACTTCTACCTGCCGCGCTGGGCGAAGTGGCTCGGCGAGCTGGAGGACGCGCTGCGCCAGGGGCGGGCTCCGAGGCCGGTGGACTGGTTCGCCTTCGAGGAGCCGTGGACGCGCGAGCGCAAGCGGTACCCCGTGCGCCCGGTCTCCGACGCCTACCGCACGGCGCGCCTTGTCCGGGAGACGCTGGCCGCCGCCCCGTACCAGGGCACGCTGACCGCCACCGCCGAGCCGGCCGCCGTCCCGCCCGGCGGCCGCGCGACGCTCGCCGGGTCGCTGCGCAACGTCAACGGCCTGCGCGCCACCGGCCGCGTCGACTACGAGCTGACCGGCCTCGACGCCGCCCCGCAGGGCCCCCTCTCGCTGCCGCACATCGCGCCGGGCGGCACGGGCACGGTCCGCTGGCGGGTCACGGCCCCGGCCGGGCCACTGGACCGGCCGCTCAAGCCGCTGCCGTACGAGCTGACGGCGCGGTACGGACCTCGGGGCGAGCAGCGGGTGGCGGCCGTCCTGCCCGGCACGCTCTACACGGCGGGCCCGCTGGAGCCGGGCTGGAAGACGGCCACCAGCAACGCCGCGATCTTCGGGCAGCTGGGCGACCGGTTCGCGATCGAGGGCGGCGGCATGGACCTGTGGAAGGGCACGGCGGAGTTCGGCGCGGTGTACCGCGAGGGCGCGCTCGGCGCGGGCCACTCCGCCACGGTCCGGGTGGACGGCCAGACGGACACGGGCGGCTGGGCGCGCACGGGCATCGTCGTCCGCAACTCCCTGGCCTCCGCGTCCCCTGCCGGCTCCCCCGGTTTCGTGAACCTGGCGGTCACGCCGGAGCAGGGCGTGGTCCTCTCCTACGACACCAACGGCGACGGCACGGTCGACGCCTACAAGCGCATCACGGGGCTGAAGGCCCCGGTGCTGCTGCGCCTGACGCGCACCGCGTCCGGCGCGTACACCGCCGAGTGCTCGACGGACGGGGGCACGGTCTGGCGGACGGTCGCGACGGTGACGGTGCCGGGCGCGGCGGCGGTCCAGGACGTGGGGCTGTTCATGACGGCGGGCAACGACGGGAGCGGGAAGCGGGGGCTGGTGGAGTTCAGCGGATGGGCTCTGGCGTGAGGCCGTAGCGGGGCGGCGGCGCAGGGGCTGGCGCGGGGCCCGGCCGCCGCCGATCATGGGCGGATGCTCACCGCCCTCTCCCGGCTGCCCCGGCTCGCCCCCGCGTACGTCGGCGGCGTGCAGCTCGGCGCGTACGCTCTGCGCCGGCTCACGCCCGCCGCCCGGCGGCGGCTGCTGCGCGACTGCTCGACCAACGTCGACAATCTGCGCCGCGGCCGCTGGGCCACCCTCGCCGCCAGCGCCGTGCTCGTCGAGGAGCCGATGGAACTCCCGTACGCGCTGCTGCTCCTGGCCGTCCTCGGCCACGCCGAGCGCGTACACGGCGCGTGGCGGACGGCGGGCGTCTTCGCGTACGGACACGCGGGCGCGAGCCTGCTGGTGTACGCCGGGCTGCGCGCCTCCCCCGCCACCGGCCCGCGCACGCGCTCGGCGGTCGACGTCGGGCCCAGCTACGGGCTCGACGCCGTCGTCGGCGCGCTCGCCGGGGCGCTGCCGCGCGGCCCGGTCCGTACGGCCGCGACCGGGGCCCTCCTCGCGCTCCGCGTGCGTCCCCTCCTGCGCGAGGAGCGGACGTTCACCGACGCCGGGCACCTCGTCGCGCTCGCCCTCGGACTCGCCCTCCCGCCCGGCGCCGGGCGGCGGACGGGCGCCTCCGGGGCCCCGGCCCCCACGAACGGATGAGGTGACCGTCCCCCCGTTCACTCGTTCTTCCGAATGTGGAACAGCAGGCGACAACCCCCCGTCCCGAGGTCATCACCCCCGTCGACGTCGAGCAGGCCGAGGCCGCGCTCATGGAGCACTATCCGCGCCTGGTACGGCTCGGATATCTCGTCCTCCCGCCGGACCTCGGCCGCAAGCGCCGGGTACTGACCGCGCACGCCGTCGCACAGCGGGCGCTGCCGCGCAACCGGGCGACCGTCACCGGCCAGGGGCTGCCGGCGCCGCGTACGCCCGACGGCGCGCGGACCGGCCCGGGTTACGCGTACGTACGGATCCGGGTGCTGCGCGCGGCCCTGGTGGCGGGGCGGCCGCGCGGGCGCTGGCAGCTGCCGCGGCCCGGCCAGCTGCCGCCGCCGCTGCCGCAGGTGTGGGGGTTGCGGCTGTTCCCGCGCTCGGGCGGAGCCGAGGAACTCGCCCTGGAGCAGACGCTGTCCGGCCTGTCCGTACCGGGCCGGGCGGCGTACGCGCTGCGCCGGCTGGAGCGGATGGGCGACCTGGACGTACTGCGCGCGCTGGACGCCGCCGGGGTCGACGACCCGGACGCGGCGCTCGACGAGGCGGACGCGGTCGAGCCGCCCGCCGGGGACGGGGCCGAACCGCCCTCGGCCGCGCCGGAGTTCGACCCCTGCTCGCTGCAAGTACGGCCGACCGACCTGATGCGCCGCCGCCAGCACTCCCGCGCGGCGCTCGCGGCGGTGGCCGCCGTCGCCGTCTGCGGCACGCTGCTGAGCCTGCCCGGCTCCGGCTGGGGCCCGTACGGCGCGGCGGCCCCGCCGTACGCGCGCAACTCGGCGGCCGAGCGGGCCCTGGACCCGGCGAGTCTGACGCGGGCCGCGCCCGCCGCGTGGAAGACCGCGGACCGCGGCGACTTCTCGGCCTGGCCCGCGCGCGGCAACCGGGTCGGCGACCAGGAGCTGCTGCGCCGGGCCCTGGCCGTCTGGGCACGGCCGGGCCGCGACGCGCGGGCGTCGGCGACGCCCGGCACCCTGCCCGGCCCGCCGCCCGGACCGCCCCAGCTGCTGTACGCGGGCGAGGTCGGCACGGTGGCCGTCGTGATCCTCCACGACGGGCTGCGCGTGGTGCGCTACGCCGAGCCCAAGAGCGGCGAGGCATCTCTGGTGGCCCTGGACTTCGCGCGCGCCGACGCCGCGGACACCGACTCGGCGACCGCCCTCGTCGTGGCCCGCGTGGACGGCAACGTCCGCTATCTGACGGCTCCTTGGGTGACGGACACGGCCGTACGCGACCTGCTCAAGCCGACCCAGCCGGCGCGGCCGCTGCACCGCTCCGCCGACGGCGTGACCGACCCGGTGCCGAGCCCGGCCGCCGGGGCACGGGGCTGCGACAGCTGGCCCGCGCTCCAGCTCGGCGGCCACCTGGTGACCGATCTCGGCGAGCTGTTCCCGGCCCGGCTCACATACGGGAGCCCGACGGCCGGCGGCGCCCGCGATGTGAACACCACGACGGGGCGCGCGAGTTGGGCCCATTCGGCCTGCCACCTGGCGAGCGTGCGCGGGCAGGGGGTGCGGTCCGTGAACTCCTGGCGGTTCGCGACACAGCCGCTGCCCGCCGGCACCGGGAGCGCCGCGTGGGTCTGCACGCGGACCGAGACGTGGCGGGGCGGCGGCAGCCAGGCGCTGGCCCAGTTCCAGCCGCCGGGCGCCGCGCCGGGCGCGCCGGGAGCGCTCGTCGCCCGCTCCGCGGGATCGCGGGCGTGCGGTCCGCAGGACCCGAAGGCGCTGGCGGGCGCGTTGTGGAAGTCGCCGGCCGGTCAGTGGTATCTGCTCGCGGCGGGCAGCCGTCAGGTCGCCTCGATCACCGCCACGGGCGGGGTGCGCGGCAGCGCGCCGGGCAATCTGCTGGCCGTGCCGGCGAAGGCGGGCGCGCAGGCGAAGCTGAGCGCCCGGCTGACGAACGGGAAGAAGCTCGTCCCGCTGCACTGACGGGGCGGGCCGGAGCGGGACGGACCGGACGCGACGCGGCGGGCGCCTGTGCGGAGAGGCACGGCGCCCGCACGGAGGGACACGGCAAGATCACAGGCCGGGGACCGCCCAAGACCTCTGTACGACCCAGTCGTTAGAGTGGTCCGCATGACGACCGGGGTACGCCGCAGGATGGGCGTCGAGCAGCGCCGGGATCAACTGATCTCGGTGGCGCTCGGGCTCTTCAGCCACCGCTCCCCCGAGGACGTCTCGATCGACGAGATAGCCGAGACGGCCGGGATATCGCGGCCGCTGGTCTACCACTACTTCCCCGGCAAGCAGAGCCTGTACGAGGCCGCCCTGCGCCGCGCGGGTGACCAGCTCGCCGCGCTCTTCGCCGAGCCCCGCGAAGGCCCGCTCGGCGCGCGGCTGCTGCGCGTCACACACCGCTTCTTCGACTTCGTCGAGGACCACGGGCCCGGTTTCACCGCGTTGATGCGCGGCGGCCCGGCGACCGGCTCGGCCGCGGCCGGCGCGATGATCGACGGGGTACGCCAGGCCGCGTACGAGCAGATCGCCGCCCACCTCGGGCTGGCGAGCCCGGGGCCGCGCATGGAACTGGTCGTCCGCTCCTGGATCTCCCTCGCCGAGACGACGGCGCTGCTGTGGCTCGACGGGCGGCGGATCGCGCGGCGCGAGCTGGAGCTGCAACTGGTGCACGATCTGGCGGCGTTGGCGGCGGTGAGCGCGGCGTACGACGAGGAGATGGCGGACGTCCTGCGCCGCATGCTCGCGGACGAGCCCGCCGACGGCCCGTTCGGCGACCTCTTGGCCCGGCTCACCGTCCTCGCGCCCCAGCAGCAGCCGCAGCCGCAGCCGCTGTGAACGGCGCGGCACGGCGCTGACCGCGCCGCGGGAAGCCGCGAGAATCCGCGAGCCGCCGCCCGGATCTCCGTCCTCCGGCCCGTCGGGGAGCGCCGCGGACACGGTCCGGTAGCGGCCCGGGAGTTGGCCCGTTCTCCACGTCGCAAGCACTTTCGCAAGGGATTGCGACCTGTTAGCTTCCTCCCCAGCCCGGACCGTCCAGGGAAGGGCCGACCCTCGGGAGAGGGGATCCCATGCGCAGAGGCATTTCCGCCGTGATCGCCGTGGGGGCGCTGACGCTGGGCGCGGCGGCGTGCGGAGGGGGCGGCGGCGGGGCCGGCGAGGGGGACGGCACCAAGGCGGCGAAGGAGCCGGGCAGCGTCTCCGGGACCGTCACCTGGTGGGACACCTCGGACGCGACCAATGAGGCGCCGACGTACCGGAAGCTGGTCGCGGCGTTCGAGAAGAAGTACCCGAAGATCAAGGTCGATTACGTCAATGTGCCGTTCGACCAGGCGCAGCAGAAGTTCAAGACCGCGGCGCAGAGCGGCCGGGGCGCGCCCGATGTGCTGCGCTCCGACGTCGGCTGGACCCCGGGGTTCGCGCAGCTCGGCTACCTCAAGGACCTGGCCGGCACGCCGGCGCTGGGCGACAGTGGCGACTTCCTCGAAGGGCCGCTGAAGAACGCCGCGTACAAGGGCAAGACCTACGGAGCCCCGCAGGTCACCGACACGCTCGGCCTCATGTACAACAAGGACCTGCTCAAGCGGGCGGGCGTCGAGCGGCCGCCGGCGAACTGGCAGGAGGTCAAGGCCGCCGCCGCGAAGGTCAAGGAGCGGACGGGGGCCGGCGGCATCGGGCTCAACCCCGACAGCTACTACTCGCTGCCCTTCCTCTACGGCGAGAAGAGCGACCTGGTCGACGTCGCCGACAAGAAGATCACCATCGCCGACGCCGCGTCCCTCAAGGGCATCGAGACCGCCGTCGACCTGGTCAAGAGCGGAGCGGCGCCGAAGCCGGCCGGCACCGACGGCTACAACAACCTCAAGACCGACTTCAAGAACGGCAAGCTGGCGATGCTGATCGACGGCCCCTGGGCGACGAAGGAGGTCTTCGGCGGCACCGCCTACCGCGACCGGGCGAACCTCGGCATCGCGCCCGTACCGGCCGGCTCCACCGGCGTCGCGGGCGCCCCCGTGGGCGGCCACAACCTCGCCGTCTACGCCGGGACGGAGAACTTCGACGCCGCCTACCTCTTCGTGAAGCACATGACCGCCGCGGCCCAGCAGGAGACGGCCGCCACCTCCGTCGGCGTGCTGCCGACCCGCAAGTCGGCGTACACCAAGGGTGTGCTGGCCGATCCGGTGCGCGCGGCCTACCACCGCGCGCTGGCCACGGCGCGTCCGCGCCCGGCGATCCCGCAGGGCGGCGACCTGTTCACCGACTGGCTGCAGCACTACACGAAGATCCTCACGCTCAAGGAGAGCCCGAAGGCGGGCCTCGACGCCACCGCGAGGGCGTGGCGGACCACGCTGCTCAAGGACTACGAGATCCAGAAGTAGCAGCCGGGGACGCCCAGTCGACTCCGGCTCGGCCGGTCGGGGGGAGTACGGCCCATGGGCCCGTACGATCCCACGCGCCCGCCCCGCCGAGCCGGTTCCACCGCGCCCGCCCGGCGACGAGCCGCGAAGCCCCTGACGAAAGCCGCGGAGCCATGACCACTGCCGCATCCGGTACCGGGCCCCCGCGCCCGGCGCGCCCCGGCCCGTTCCCGCGGCTGCGGCGCTCCTTCGACGCCCACTGGTATGCGTGGGCGATGGTGCTGCCGGTGGTCGTGGTGCTCGCGGTGCTCGTCGGCTATCCGCTGGGCCGCGGCATCTTCCTCTCCTTCACCGACGCCGACGAGGCGAACGTCGCCCGGACGATCGGCGTCAACCACATCCCGGCCACGTACGAGTTCGTCGGCCTCGACAACTACTGGAAGGTCCTCTCCGGGCAGGAGGGCCACTTCTACGGGCGGCTGACGTGGACCGTCGTCTGGACCGGGGCCTGCGTCTTCTTCCACTACACCATCGGTCTCGGGCTCGCGCTGCTGCTCAACCGCGAGATGCGCTTCCGCGGCCTGTACCGGGTGCTGCTGATCCTGCCGTGGGCGGTGCCGGCGTTCGTCGCGACGTTCTCCTGGCGGCTGATGTTCAACGAGAAGTACGGCGTGCTCAACGCCGTCCTGGACAAGCTCGGCGTGGGCGCGGTCGACTGGCTCGGCGACGGCCTCCTCCAGAAGGTGTCGGCGGTCGCGGTCAATGTGTGGCTGGGCGTGCCGTTCATGATGGTGGCGATCCTCGGCGGCCTCCAGTCGATCCCGTCCGAGCTGCACGAGGCCGCCGAGGTGGACGGCGCGACGCCCTGGCAGCGGTTCCGGCATGTGACGCTGCCCGGTCTGAAGCCGGTCAGCGGGACGGTGATCCTGCTGGGCGTCATCTGGACGTTCAACATGTTCCAGGTCATCTATCTGCTGATCGGGCAGGGTGCGAGCTCCGAGAGCGAGATCCTGGTGACGTACTCCTACCGGCTGGCCTTCCAGGGCGTGCGCGACTACGCGGGCTCGGCCACGTACGGCGTCCTCATCCTCTCGCTGCTGCTGGTCTTCGCCGTGTTCTACCGGCGGCTGCTCACCCGCCAGGAGGCCGCGCGATGAGCGCGCACCACCCGGGCGGCCGGGGCGTACGGGCGCGGAGTGCGCGGGGCGTACGGACGCGGGGCGGCCGGGCCGTACGGGCGCGGGGCGTACGGGCGCGGGGTGCGCGGACCGTACGGGCGCGGGGTGGGCGGTCCCGCGGGGCCTCCGTCGCGCTGCACGCGACGCTGGCCGCCGCCGCCCTGATCGCCGCCTTCCCCGTCCTCTTCGTGGTCTTCGTGTCGCTGCGCGGCCGGGACGGCTGGCAGGAGCCGATGCGGTTCGTCGGCTTCACCCTCGCCAACTACGGCCAGGTGCTGGCGCACACCGAGTTCCTCACCTGGTTCCGCAACTCGGTGCTCGTGGCGCTGGGCGCGACGGCGCTCGGCGTGCTGGTCGCGGCGAGCGCGGGGTACGCGGTCTCGCGGATGCGGTTCCCCGGCCACCGCCCACTGATGTGGACCTTCCTGGTCGTCCAGATGTTCCCCATGGCGGTGCTGATCGTGCCGCTGTACAACATTCTGGGGGCGCTCAAGCTCCTCGACTCCTACCCCGGTCTCATCGTCACCTACTGCTCCATCTCGGTGCCGTTCTGCGCCTGGATGCTCAAGGGCTACTTCGACACCATCCCCGTCGAGATCGACGAGGCGGGGCGGGTCGACGGCCTGACCCCGTTCGGCGCCTTCTGGCGGCTGATCGTCCCGCTCGCCCGGCCGGGCCTGGCGGTCACCGCCTTCTACTCCTTCATCACCGCGTGGGGCGAGGTCGCGTTCGCCACCCAGTTCATGAGCAGCGAGCGGCACTACACCCTCGCCGTGGGCCTCCAGACCTTCGTCGGCCAGCAGAAGGCCGAGTGGGGGCTGATGACCGCGGCGGCCGTCCTGATCACCGTCCCGGCAGGGTTCGTCTTCTTCCTCGTCCAGCGCCATCTGGTCGCCGGACTCACCGCGGGAGGCACCAAGGGCTGACCGTCACCGACACGCGCGCCCCGCGTTGACCTCATAACCGGCGCGGTCGGCGAAGTCGGCACAGCCAGAACAGCCGGAAGAGCCGACCGCACAGCCGGACAGCGCGACAGCGCGACGAACCCGCCCGCTCCAACCGCCAGTACCTGACGCCCCGTTGGTTGGGCCCGCCCGATAGGGAACCGCATGACCCAGGACCTCGCGCCCCTCGTCCATGACCCGAGCGCCCGCCGGGCGACCGGCTGGTGGCGCGGCGCCGTCATCTACCAGGTGTACGTACGCTCGTTCGCCGACAGCGACGGCGACGGCATCGGCGATCTGCGCGGGGCCCGCGACCGGCTGCCGCACCTCGCCGAACTGGGCGTGGACGCGGTCTGGCTGACCCCGTTCTACGCCTCGCCGCAGGCCGACGGCGGCTATGACGTCGCCGACTACCGCGCGGTGGACCCGCTGTTCGGGGACCTGTCCGACGCCGACGGACTCGTACAGGAGGCGCACCGGCTGGGTCTGCGGGTCATCGTCGACATCGTGCCCAACCACACCTCCGATCAGCACGCGTGGTTTCGAGCCGCGCTCGCGGACCGGCACGGGGGTCCAGCCCGCGAGCGTTACCACTTCCGCCCGGGGAGAGGCGAAAGGGGCCAGTCGCCGCCCAACGACTGGGAATCCGTGTTCGGCGGCCCCGCCTGGACGCGTACGGCCGGCGCCGACGGGGCCCCTGGCGAGTGGTACCTCCATCTCTTCGCGCCCGAACAGCCCGACCTCAACTGGGACAACCCGGAGGTGGCGCGGGAGTTCGCGTCCGTTCTGCGGTTCTGGCTGGACCTGGGCGTGGACGGGTTCCGGATCGACGTGGCGCACGGCATGGTCAAGGCGGCCGGGCTGCCCGACATCGGCCGCGGGGAGCAGGCCAAGATGATCGGCACGCAGGTGCTGCCCTTCTTCGACCAGGACGGCGTGCACGAGATCCACCGCTCCTGGCGGCAGTTGCTGGACAGCTACGACGGCGAGCGGATCGGGGTCGCGGAGGCGTGGGCCCCGACGGCCGAGCGGCTCGCGCTGTACGTACGCCCCGACGAGCTGCACCAGGCGTTCAACTTCCAGTTCCTGTGCTGTCCGTGGGGCGCGGCGGCGATGCGCGAGGTCATCGACGAGTCCCTGGCCGCCACCGCTTCCGTGGGCGCGCCCGCCACCTGGGTGCTCTCCAACCACGATGTCGTGCGCCACACCACCCGGTACGGCGGCGGCGAGCGGGGGCTGCGCAGGGCGCGGGCCGCGGCGCTGCTGATGCTGGCGCTGCCCGGCTCGGCCTATGTCTACCAGGGCGAGGAGCTGGGTCTGCCCGAGGTGGTGGACCTGCCGGACGAGGCGCGCCGGGACCCGGCGTTCCTTCGCGGCGGCGGGGCGCGCGGCGGGGCTGCTGTCGCGGACGGGGGCGCAGCCGCGGACGGGGGCGCAGCCGCGGACGCGGCCGCCGGCGGGGCCGAGGCCGCGGAGCGCAGCGGGCAGGACGGCACCCGGGACGGCTGCCGGGTGCCGATCCCGTGGTCGGGCGGCGCGGCCCCGTACGGCTTCGGGCCCGGGGACAGCTGGCTGCCGCAGCCCGCGCTGTGGCGGGAGCTGTCGGTCGAGGCGCAGTCGGGCGACCCGCGCTCGACGCTGGAGCTGTACCGCTCGGCGCTCGCGCTGCGCCGGGCGCTGCCGGGGCTCGGCGACGGCCCGATGAGCTGGCTGCCCGCGCCCGAGGGGGTGCTGGCCCTGTCCCGCCCCGGCTTCGTCTGCACGCTCAATACGCTGTCCGCCGAGGCCGAATTCCCGGTGCCGGGCCGCCCGGTGCTGGCCACCGTCCCGCTGGAGTTCGGCGGCGGAGCGGTCCGGCTCCCGGCCGACGCCTGCGTGTGGTGGGCGGTCTGAGATGCGGCCGGTGCCCGGTCCGCCCCCGTGACCGCCCGGCTCGCCCGCATCGCGGCCCAGGCGGGGGTCGTCTTCGTCTCCGGGCTGCACGCGGACAGCTCCGGCGGTCCGCAGCGGTACGAGCGGCTGCGCACCCGGGGCGTCCCCTTCGTCCTCGTGGGGGGGCTTCTCCTCGAAGGTGCGGGCCCCCTTCTTCTCCCCCGACGACCGGGCGGCGGCCCGGCTCGCCGTCACCCGTTTGGCGGCACTTGGCCACCGGCGGATCGGGCGGGCGCCGGGGCCCCGGCGGTTTGCGCCCGTACAGCGGAAGACCGAGGGTTTCCCGCACGGCATGGCGGACGAGCTGGGGGTGCCGGCCGTCGAGGCGGAGCGGCTGATGCGGCCGTGCGGGCGCTGCTGGAGGAGATAGCGGGCGCCCCCGCTCCGACCAGCGCGTTCGTCTTCCTGCCGGAGCTGGTGGTCCGGGGTTCGACGGCCGCTGCCCCCAAGGGTCGGGACCACCTTCAGGAGGACCTTGAAAGGGGGTAGGAACCGACCTCGGGATGATCTGCGCTTCGGCTCCGTCTGGCAGACTGTATTCCTATGGGTGAAGCGCACGTGAGGACTTTGGAAGGCCGATCGGCCACCCCGCCACCCATTGCGGAGCGCGAGGGCCGACCGGTGGAGAGCCGTACGCTTTTGCAGCGGCTCCGCTCCCCACGCAGGCCCCGCCTCTGGTTCGAGATCCTGCTGATCGCGGTCAGCTACTGGACGTACTCCCTGATCCGCAACGCGGTCCCCGAGCAGAAGGCCAAGGCGCTCGACAACGCCGACTGGATCTGGCGGGCCGAGCAGACCCTGCACATAGCGGTCGAGGACACCGTCAACCGCGCCGTGGATTCGGTGACGTGGCTGATCGTGGGGATGAACTACTACTACGCGACGCTGCACTTCATCATGACGATCGGCGTGCTGGTGTGGCTCTACCGCCGCCATCCCGGCCGGTACGCCGCCGCCCGGCTGGTGCTCTTCGCCACCACCGCCTTCGCGCTCGTCGGCTACTACTTCTACCCCCTCGCCCCGCCCCGCCTGATGAACGGCGTGCCCTTCATCGACACGGTCGTGGTCCACCACACCTGGGGCTCGATGGCGTCGGGCAACCTCGCCGACATGTCCAACCAGTACGCGGCGATGCCGTCGATGCACATCGGCTGGTCCACGTGGTGCGGCATCACCATCGCGATGCTGGCGCGGCCGCTGTGGGCGAAGATCCTCGGCGCCCTCTACCCGGTGGCGACGCTGGCGGTCATCGTCTCCACCGCCAACCACTTCTGGCTGGACGCGATCGGTGGGCTGATCTGCCTGTCCGTGGGGTTCGCGATCGCCTACGCCTGGTACGGCGCGCTCCCCTACCGGCTGGCGCGGCAGGTGGCGAGCAGGCGGGTGGCGAAGGTGACACTCACTCCCAAGACGGCCGCGAAGACCCGGGAGAAGACCGGGGAGCCCACCCCGGAGCAGACCGCGGCCAGGGCCGAGACGGGCAGCTGAGCGCCTCCGCGGCAGGGGCGTCGGCCCTGAGCGCCGGTCGCGCGCCGTACCGCCGTCAGGCCCCGTAGAACAGCTCCTCCACGACCGCGCGAGCCCTGCGGGTGAGCCGCCGGTAGTCCTCCAGCATGTCGCCCACGTGCCCCGGCTCGTACCCGAGGTAGCGCCCCACCGCGGCCAGCTCGCGGCTGTCGCCGGGGAAGGTGTCGCCGGGGCGGCCGCGTACCAGCATCACCGCGTTGCGCACCCGGGACGCCAGCATCCACGCCTCGTCCAGCGTCTGCGCCTCCTCCGCCGGGACCAGACCGGCGGCGTGCGCGGCGGCGAGGGCCTCGCGGGTCCGGGTGGTCCGCAGCCCCGGCACCTCCCAGCCGTGCCGCATCTGCATCAGCTGCACCGTCCACTCCACGTCGGAGAGGCCGCCCCGGCCCAGCTTGGTGTGGGTCGTGGGGTCCGCGCCGCGCGGCAGCCGCTCGGTCTCCATACGGGCCTTGAGCCGCCGGATCTCGCGCACCGCGTCCTCGCCGAGCCCCTCGGCGGGGTAGCGCAGCGGGTCCACCAGCTCGATGAACCGCTCGCCCAGGCCCACGTCGCCCGCCACCGGCTCGGCCCGCAGCAGCGCCTGGCTCTCCCACGCCAGCGACCAGCGCCGGTAGTAGGCGGCGTACGACGCCAGCGACCGCACCATCGGCCCGGTCTTGCCCTCCGGGCGCAGATCGGCGTCTATGAGCAGCGGCGGATCGGAGCTGGGGAGCTGGAGGAGCCGCCGCATCTCGGTGGCGACGGCGAACGCGGCCTTCGCCGCCTCCTGTTCGTCGACGCCCTCGCGCGGCTCGTATACGAACAGCACGTCCGCGTCCGAGCCGTAGCTCATCTCCCGGCCGCCGAACCGGCCCATGCCGATGACCGTGAACCGGGCCGGCAGCGTATCGCCCCACTCGGCCCGTACGGCGGCGCGCAGGGCGCCCGCGACCGTCGCCGCGGTCAGGTCCGAGAGAGCCGAGCCGGTCGCGTCGAGGGCCTCGCCGGGGTCGGTCCGCGCGGGTGTGCCCTCGGTGCCGTACGCGCCGACGAGGTCCGCCGCGGCGGTGCGGAACATCTCGCGGCGCCGCACGCCGCGCGCCGCCGCCACCGCCTGCTCGGCCCCGTCCGCGCGGCCCACCGCCGCCAGCGCCTCCTGCTCCAGCCCGGCCCGGCCGCGCGGCCGCAGCCCGTCGGGGGCGCCGAGCAGCGCGACCGCCTCGGGGGCGCGCAGCAGCAGGTCGGGGGCGAGCCGCCCGGCGGACAGCACCCGCGCCAGGTTCTCGGCGGCGGCGCCCTCGTCCCGCAGCAGCCGCAGGTACCAGGGCGTCTTGCCCAACGCGTCGGAGACCTTGCGGAAGTTGAACAGCCCCGCGTCCGGTTCGGCGGAGTCCGCGAACCAGCCCAGCAGCACGGGCAGCAGGGTGCGCTGGATGGCCGCCTTGCGGGTCACTCCGGAGGACAGCGCCTCCAGGTGGCGCAGCGCGGCGGCCGGGTCGGCGTAGCCCAGGGCCTCCAGCCGCTGGCCGGCGGCCCTGGTGCTGAGCCGGGTCTCGCCGGGTTCGAGCTGGGCGACGGCGTCGAGCAGCGGCCGGTAGAAGAGCTTCTCGTGCAGCCGCCGGACCTCGCGGGCGTGCCGCTTCCACTCCTTGCGCAGGTGCTCGACCGGTTCCACGCCGCTGGGCCAGCCGAAGGGCCGGGCCAGGGAGCGGCCCAGCCGCCGCAGATCGGCCTCGTTGTCCGGGACCAGGTGGGTGCGGCGCATCTTGTGGAGCTGGATGCGGTGTTCCATGGAGCGCAGGAAGCGGTACGCGGCGTCGAGGGCGGCGGCGTCCGCGCGCCCCACGTACCCGCCGGCGGCGAGCGCCGCGAGGGCCGCGAGGGTGTTGGACCGGCGCAGCGTGGCGTCGGTGCGCCCGTGCACCAGTTGCAGGAGCTGTACGGCGAATTCGACGTCCCGCAGCCCGCCGGGGCCGAGCTTGAGTTCGCGGTCGACCTGGGCGGCGGGGATGTTCTCGATGACGCGGCGGCGCATGTGCTGCACGTCGGGGACGAAGTTCTCGCGCTCGGAGACCTGCCACACCATGGGCGTCACCGCGTCGGTGTACTCCCGTCCCAGCTCGGCGTCGCCGGCCATCGGCCGGGCCTTGAGCAGCGCCTGGAACTCCCAGGTCTTGGCCCACCGCTGGTAGTAGGCGAGGTGGCTGGAGAGCGTCCGTACGAGCGGCCCGTTGCGGCCCTCGGGGCGGAGGTTGGCGTCGACGGGCCAGATGGTGCCCTCGGCCGTCACGTCGGAGCACAGCCGCATCATCCGGGCGGCGAGCCGGGTCGCCGCCTGCACGGCCTTGCCCTCGTCGGCGCCGTCCTTGGGCTCGGCGACGAAGATGACGTCCACGTCGGAGACGTAATTCAGCTCGTGGCCGCCGCACTTGCCCATGCCGATGACGGCGAGCCGGGCCGCGGCGGCGTCGGTGGGCTGCTCCTCGGCGGCGATCTCCAGGGCGGCCAGCAGGGTGGCGGTGGCGAGGTCGGCCAGTTCGGCGGCGGTCTCGGCGACCTCGGTGGTGCCGCACACGTCGCGGGCCGCGATGCCCAGCAGGGACCGCCGGTAGGCGGCGCGCAGCGCGTCGGGCCGGGGCCGGTCCGCGCCGCGCTCGCCCCAGATGCCCTCGGCCAGTTCGCGCTCGAACTCGGGCGTGGTGGGGTGCAGGTCGACGGATTCGTAGGTGACCAGGGAGTGCCAGTCGGCGGGGTGGCGGGCCAGGTGGTCGCCGAGCGCCTCGGACGCGCCGAGCACCCCGATGAGCCGGTCGCGCAGCGGCTTGGCGGTGATGAGCGTGTCGAGGAACGTCCGCCGGTCGCCGTCCTCCTGCGCCTCCACCATGCGGACGAGGCCGTGCAGCGCCAGGTCGGGGTCGGCGGCGGCGCCGAGCGCGTCGAGCAGTACGGGGTCGGCGCGCACGGTGGACAGTTCGGGGACGTCGAGCAGCCGCTCGGCGCCGGCGGGGTCGGTGAACCCGTACCGCACCAGCCGGGTGAAGGTGCTGCTCCTGCGACCCTGCGGTACGGACATGCCGCCGCCTCCCGTCCGTCGAACGCCGCGCTCGTCGGCCACTTCCGATCAAGGGCCGGTACGAGCCTAATGGCGACGGGCGGCCGGGTCGTGCGGGGGCGGGGCCGAACCCCCGCACACCATTCCCGTACAACGTAGAACTCCGGAAGTCCGCAGTGGCGGAGCGCGCCGTATTGCGCCGTCGTCAGGGGCGCTGCAAGGTCGAGGGGGCCGATACAACGAGCAACGAGCCACAAGCAACGAGTCAGGCGAAGAGTCAAGCGAAGAGCGCACGGAAGGACAGCCATGCCCATCGCGACGGTGAACCCCACGAACGGCGAGACGCTCAAGACGTTCGACGCACTGGGCTCGGAGGAGGTCGAGCGACGGCTGGCCGCCGCCGACGCCGCGTTCCGCACGTACCGCACCACCGGCTTCGCCGAGCGCGCCCGGCTGCTGAACCGCGCCGCCGACCTGCTGGAAGAGGACGAGCGGGACATCGCCCGCACCATGACCACGGAGATGGGCAAGCCGATCGGCGCGGCCCGCGCGGAGGCGGCGAAGTGCGTCAAGACGATGCGCTGGTACGCGTCGCACGCCGAGGGGCTGCTGGCGGACGAGCACCCGGCGGACGCGGACGTACGGGACTCCGGCGCCACGCACGCGCGCGTCCACTACCGGCCGCTGGGCGTGGTGCTCGCCGTGATGCCGTGGAACTTCCCGCTCTGGCAGGTCGTGCGCTTCGCCGCCCCCGCCCTCATGGCGGGCAACGTGGGCCTGCTCAAGCACGCATCCAACGTCCCGCAGACCGCGCTGTACCTGGAGGACCTCTTCCGCCGCGCCGGGTTCGCGGCCGGCTGCTTCCAGACGCTGCTGGTGGGCTCCGGCGCCATCGAGGCCATCCTGCGCGACGACCGGGTCGCCGCCGCGACGCTCACCGGCAGCGAACCGGCGGGCCGCTCGGTCGCGTCGATCGCGGGCGACGCGATCAAGAAGACGGTCCTGGAGCTGGGCGGCAGCGACCCGTACGTGGTCATGCCTTCCGCCGACGTCGACCGGGCCGCGGCCACGGCGGTGACGGCCCGCGTCCAGAACAACGGCCAGTCCTGCATCGCCGCCAAGCGCTTCATCGTGCACGCCGACGTCTACGACCGGTTCGCGGAGCGCTTCACGGCGGGCATGCGGGCCCTGACCGTCGGCGACCCGCTGCGGGACACCACGGACGTGGGCCCCCTCTCCTCCGAGCAGGGCCGCACCGACCTGGAGGAGCTCGTGGACGACGCCGTGCGCCACGGGGCGCGGGCGCTGTGCGGGGGCGGGCGGCCGAAGGAGCTCCCGGACGGCTGGTTCTACGAGCCGACGATCCTCTCCGAGATCACCACCAATATGCGCATCCACCGCGAGGAAGCCTTTGGCCCGGTCGCCACCCTGTACCGCGCCGCGGACCTCGACGAGGCGGTGGCCATCGCCAACGACACACCTTTCGGCCTGAGTTCGAATGTCTGGACCCGCGACGCGGCGGAAGTGGACCGCTTCGTACGGGACATCGAAGCCGGCGGCATCTTCTTCAACGGCATGACGGCCTCCCACCCCGCCTTCCCCTTCGGCGGCGTCAAGCGCTCGGGCTACGGCCGGGAGTTGGCCGGGCACGGCATCCGCGAGTTCTGCAACGCGACGACGGTGTGGCACGGGGCGGGGCCGGACGCGAAGTGAGGGAAGGGGGCCGAAGCCGCCGCCGCCCAGCCTGGAAATACGGTGCCGATCTGATCGAGTTCGCCGGGCTCCAGCGGTGAGGGCCCTTCACGCCTCGCCCTCACCGCCCCCTGCCCCGGCCGACCCGGTGCCCCTACTGGCGCCGGGCGGCCGGCCGGTGACGCGTTTGAAGGCGCGGCTGAAAGCGGCCTGAGAGGTGTAGCCGAGGCGCTGCGCCACGGACTGGATCGGCAAGGTGTCCTGGGCCAGCCACTGGCCGGCGAGGAGCATCCGCAGCTCCGTGGCGTAGCGGAGGGGCGGCATGCCGATCGTGGTCTGGAACCGGTCCGCGAAGACGGACCGGGAGACATTGCATTCCGCTGCCAGCTCCGCCACGGTCCAGTGGTGCCCGGGCTGCCGGTGCAGGGCCAGGATGGCGCGGGCCAGGCGGGGGTCGCGCAACGCGGCCACGAGGCCGGAGGAGTTGTCGCAGCCGCACTCGATCCAGCCCCGCACGATCATGGCCGCCGCCACTTCGGCCAGCCGGGCGAGGATGCCGGCGAAGCCCACGCGCGCGGAGCAGAGTTCGCGCCTCATGGACGTGAGGATCGGCACGAGCCCGGGGTAACGCTCCCCCACGGCGTCGACCAGCATGACATCGGGCATCAGCCGGCCGAGGCCCTGCATGCCGCCGAGGTCGAACTCCATGGAGCCGTTGAAGAAGATCGCGCTGGGGGTCGGGTCGGCGCTCGGGCAGGCGTCCACGTCGCGGACGGCGTCGCCGAGGGGGACCGCGTCGAAACTGTCCATGCGCTGGACCGGCGCGTCCGGACCGGAGAGCAGCTGATGGGATCCGCCGTGGGGCATGAATACGGCATTGCCGGCCGAGAGCTCGCGGACCGTTCCGTCCTCGGTGCGCAGGACGGCGGAGCCGACCGCGAGGAAGTGGAAATAGGCGCGTCCGGGCTTGGCATCGAAATGGAGGCCGAACCGCGGGCCGACATGGACGCGACGGTACCGAACCCCGCGCAGCCGCATGCTGGTCAGCAGTTCGCTGATGAGGTCGGACGACAGGACGAATTGCCCTGCCGCTCTCCCGTCCGGAGTCCCGGTCAAAGAACGCAGACTTTCTGTCATAGCTCATCCTGAAGTTCGCGTGGAGGCTTGACTCGAACCTTTCATGCGACTCGGGAGAAGTGAACAGTTGAGTAGCGATGTGTGCGACACCGTGCCCGATGCCGGCCCCGCCGAAGCGGCCGACAGGGAACTGATACCGCCCGAACCGGCCTCCTCGTCCTGGGCGGCGGTGTTCTCACTGGCGGTGGGGGTATTCGGGCTGCTGACGGCGGAGTACCTGCCGACCAGCTTGTTGACTCCGATGGCCGCCGACCTCGGGGTATCGGAAGCTCTGGCGGGTCAGGCGGTGACCGTCACGGCGGTGGCGGCGATGCTTTCCGGCTTGTTGACGGCGAGCCTGACCCGGAAGATCGACCGAAGGACCGTGTTGCTCGGCTTCACCGTCCTGTTGATCGTGTCCAATCTGCTGGTGGCCGTGGCCGCCAACATCGTGGTGCTGTTGCTGATGCGGATTCTGCTGGGTGTGGCACTCGGCGGCTTCTGGAGCATGGCGGCCGCGGCGGCGATGCGCCTGGTGCCCGCGGCTCGGGTTCCGCGCGCGGTATCGATCATTTTCAGTGGCATCGCGGTGGCGACCATCGTGTCGGTGCCGCTCGGCAGCTACCTCGGCGAGCTGTCCGGCTGGCGCAGCGCCTTCGTGGCGGCGGCCGCGCTCGGGGTGGTGACGCTGGTGTTCCAGCTGTTCGCGCTGCCCAGGATGGCGCCCCGCGGCACGGCGCGGCTGGGCACGTTGTGGGAGGTGCTGCGGCGCCCGGGCTTCGGTCTGGGCATCGCGGGGATGCTGCTGGTCCACATTGGTCACTACGCGCTGTTCACCTACATCCGGCCCGCTCTGGAAGATGTGGTGAAGGTCGACGTCGATCAGCTGACCCTGCTGCTGTTCGTCTTCGGAGTGGCGAATTTCGTGGGCACGCTGATGGCCGGATGGCTCTTGGAGATCAACCTGCGCCTGACCTTGACGCTGATGCCGGCGCTGATGGGCGTCGCGGCACTGGGCCTGGCACTGTTCCCCGCCGGGAAGGCGGGGTACGTGGGTCTGGTGGTCCTCTGGGGCCTGGCCTTCGGCGGCGTGTCGGTGGCATGGTCGAACTGGGCGACTCGCATGGTGCCCGACCAGGCGGAGAGTGCGGGCGGGCTCGTGGTGGTAGGCGTGCAGTCCGCTATCGCCGGCGGGGCAGCCGCGGGCGGTGTGATGTTCGGTATCGGCGGCACCGTCACCGTATTCACCGTCTCCGGCGTCGTGTTGCTCGTCTCCGCGCTGCTGATCGTGCTGCGGGTCAAAGCGCCCCGGCACCGCGTGGGGAACTGATTCTTCGCCGCGGCCCGGGGACCGGGTTCCCGCTCCCGCCGCCTCATCCGCGGGCCAGGCGGACCAGAGCCGAGGCGGTCGCCTCCGGCGAGGCTCCGGCGCGGGCACGGCTTCGTTCCCGCCCGCCGCCCGCTCGGCCGGCGACCGGCCGCTCCGGGGTCAGTGGTCGCTCAGGTCGATCCGTACGGTCAGCAAGTTCGTGCCGAACGCCCGCACCGCCGCGCTGTTGAACCGCGGAAGCGCCTTGAGCCGCGCCCGCGCGTCGTCCTGCGGAAGAAGGCTGGCGGTCCCGGTGTGCCAGCGGCCCTTGATCCGGACCCTGACCTTCGGGTCCGCCTGGATGTTGCGGACGTAGTTCGACTTCTCGCCGTACTCGGAGACGAGCCAGAACTCCTGCCCGGTGCGGCGCCCGCCGACCGGGGTGCGGCGGGGCAGGCCGGACTTGCGCCCCGTGGTCTCCAGGACGACCTGGCCCGGCAGCCGGGCGAGCAGCGGGTTGAACCGCCGCTGCATGGACGTGACGGTCCGGAACTTGATCTCGCGGTAACGCGACATACGGGGGCCCTCCGTCACAGCACCGGCAGCATCTTGCGCAGCTCGAAGGCGGTGACCTCCGAGCGGTACTCCTCCCACTCCTGCTTCTTGTTGCGGAGAAAGAAGTCGAAGACGTGCTCGCCGAGGGTCTCGGCGACCAGTTCGCTGCGCTCCATCAGGTCGATGGCCTCGCCGAGGTTCTGGGGCAGCGGCTCGATGCCCATGGCGCGGCGCTCGGAGTCGGACAGCGCCCAGACGTCGTCGTCGGCGCCGGCCGGGAGTTCGTACCCCTCCTCGATGCCCTTGAGGCCCGCGGCCAGCAGGACCGCGTAGGTCAGATAGGGGTTGGCGCCGGAGTCGATGGAGCGGACCTCGACGCGGGTGGAGCCGGTCTTGCCGGGCTTGTACATCGGCACGCGGATGAGCGCGGAGCGGTTGTTGTGGCCCCAGCAGATGTACGAGGGGGCCTCGCCCCCGGCGCCCGCGGTGCGGTTGGCGCCGCCCCAGATGCGCTTGTAGGAGTTGACCCACTGGTTGGTGACGGCGGAGATCTCGGCGGCGTGCGTGAGCAGCCCCGCGATGAAGGACCGGCCGACCTTGGAGAGCTGGAACTCCGCGCCGGACTCGTAGAACGCGTTGCGGTCGCCCTCGAAGAGGGAGAGATGGGTGTGCATCCCCGAGCCCGGGTACTCCGAGAACGGCTTCGGCATGAAGGTGGCCTGCACGCCCTGTTCCAGCGCGACCTGCTTCATGACGAGGCGGAAGGTCATGACGTTGTCGGCGGTGGAGAGCGCGTCCGCGTACCGGAGGTCGATCTCCTGCTGGCCCGGCGCGCCCTCGTGGTGGCTGAACTCGACCGAGATACCCATCGATTCGAGCATGGTGATGGCCTGGCGGCGGAAGTCCATGCCGACGTTCTGCGGGGTGTGGTCGAAGTAGCCGGAGGAGTCGGCGGGCATCGGGCGGGTGCCGTCCACCGGCTTGTTCTTGAGCAGGAAGAACTCGATCTCCGGGTGGGTGTAGAAGGTGAACCCGAGGTCCGAGGTCTTGGCGAGGATGCGCTTGAGGACGTAGCGCGGGTCCGCGTACGACGGGGAGCCGTCCGGCATCAGGATGTCGCAGAACATCCGGGCGGTGCCCGGGGCCTCGGCGCGCCACGGCAGGATCTGGAACGTGCCGGGGTCGGGCTTGGCGATCATGTCGGATTCGTAGACCCGGGCGAAGCCCTCGATGGCGGAGCCGTCGAAGCCGATGCCCTCGTCGAACGCCTGCTCAAGCTCGGCGGGGGCGACGGCCACGGATTTCAGGAAGCCGAGCACATCGGTGAACCACAGGCGCACGAACCGGATGTCGCGCTCCTCCAGTGTACGAAGCACGAACTCCTGCTGCTTATCCATAGTTACCTATCCTCGCCGGTCAATCTGCCCGTTCACCAGTGCCGCGGCACCGCGGTGGCACACCAGTATCACTCCCCCGGATGTCCGGCGCGTTTCATGGCCCGTTCCGGTTTCCGTCCCGGTTGCCGCCGACACCTTCCCAACTCCCAGTGCAGTGTGAAATTTTACATGGCACACACCTCACGTGTGCATGACAAGTCACTGGGAGGCAGCACATGCGACCTCGTACCGTGCACAGACGCCTCGGCCGGATCGCGGCCCTGACGGTCACCCTCTGCCTGGGCGGCGGCCTGCTCGCCGCGCCGGCCGGAGCGGCGGCCACCGGCCCGGCCGGCAACCCGGCCACCGGCCACGGGAGCGGCGTCCTCGGCAGCGGCGGCCCCCACCCGTCGTACGGACACCCCCTCACCCCCGCGGACCGCCCGCCCCTCGCCGACCCGTACGACGTCCGCGACCGCGAGCACACCCCCCGCTCCGCCCCCGTCGATCACCCCCGCCCCTCCATGAAGCACCTCTCCCCCGCACGGCGCGCCGCCGCCTGCGACATCACGGACTTCACGCGGAACACCGGCACCGCCCTCATCGCCAAGATCAAGGGCACCACGACCGACTGCGTCAACACCCTCTTCGGCCTCACCGGCGCCGACGCGCGCGGCGCCTTCCGCGAGGCGCAGATGACCACCGTCGCGTACGCCCTCCGGGACGGCGCCGCCTCCTACCCCGGCGACGGCACCACCGGCCTGCCGCAGCTCGTGCTGTTCCTGCGCGCCGGGTATTACGTGCACTGGTACCACTCCGCCGACGTGGGCCCGTACGGCAGCGCGCTGGTGACGGCGATCCGCTCCGGGCTCGACGGGTTCTTCGCCGCGCCGCGCTCCCGCGACGTCACCGACGCCAACGGCGAGACGCTCGCCGAGGCCGTCACGCTGATCGACAGCGCCGAGGAGAACGCCCGCTACCTGTACGTCGTCGAGCGGTTGCTGAAGGGCTACGACAGCTCGTACGACGCCTCCTGGTGGATGCTGAACGCGGTCAACAACGTCTACACCGTGCTCTTCCGCGGCCACCAGGTGCCCGCGTTCGTGACCGCCGTCGAGCGCGCTCCCGGCGTGCTGCGCACCCTCCACGACTTCGCCGCCGCCCACCTCGACCTGCTGGGCGGCAAGCAGAGCTATCTCACCGCCAACGCCGGACGGGAGCTCGGCCGCTTCCTCCAGCACGCCTCGCTGCGCGAGCGGACCCGCCCGTACGCCGTGGACCTGCTCCGGCGCAGCGCCATCACCGGCCGCACCGCGCCGCTGTGGGTCGGCGTCGCCGAGATGGCCGACTACTACGACAGGGCGGACTGCGCCCAGTACGGCGTCTGCGACCTCCAGAAGCGGCTGGCCGACGCGGTGCTCACCGTCCGGCACACCTGCGGCGCCGGCACCGGCATCGCCATCCGCGCCCAGCAGATGACCGCCGCCGAACTCGCCTCGACGTGCGCCAGTCTGAGCGGGCAGAACGCGTTCTTCCACGGCATCGCCAAGGACGGCGGCCCGGTCGCCGACGACCGCAACACCACCATCGAGGTGACCGTCTTCGACTCCAGCGGCGACTATCAGACATACGCCGGGGCCATCTACGGCATCGACACCAACAACGGCGGGATGTACCTGGAGGGCGACCCGGCCGCGGCCGGCAACCAGCCGCGGTTCATCGCCTACGAGGCCGACTGGCTGAAGCCGGACTTCGCGATCTGGAACCTCAACCACGAGTACACGCACTACCTCGACGGCCGCTTCGACATGTACGGCGACTTCGGCGCCGGGGTCTCCACGCCCACCGTCTGGTGGATCGAGGGCTTCGCCGAGTACGTCTCGTACTCCTACCGGAAGGAGATCTACCGAGAGGCCGCCGCGGAGGCCGGGAAGCACACCTACAAGCTGAGCGCGGTCTTCGACACCGCGTACGGCGACGACACCACACGCGTGTACCGGTGGGGATACCTCGCCGTCCGCTATCTGCTGGAGAACCACCGCGCCGACGTCGACGCGGTCCTCGCCGCCTACCGGGCCGGGGACTGGCAGGCCGCCCGGCGCCATCTGACCGAGACCATCGGCACCCGCTACGACGCCGACTGGGACCGGTGGCTCACCGCCTGCGCGGCGGGCGGCTGCGGTACGGGCGCGGGCAGGGGTACGGGCGGCCAGCCGACCGCCTGACCACCAGCCGACCAGCCGCCCCGGCCGTCCTGGGCATCGGTGCGAGCGTGATAGGTGAAAGTTATAATCACCGGGCCGAGCCTAGGACGGAGGGGCCGCTGTGGGTGCTCTGCGGCAGCGAAGTCCGATCCTCGTCCAGGAGCGGCTGCGCGATCAGGTGGCGAACGCCCTGCGCGCCGCGATGATCGCCGGTGAGCTCCGCGTGGGCGCCGTCTACTCCGCGCCCGTCCTCGCCGCCGACCTGGGCGTCTCCCCCACCCCCGTCCGCGAGGCGATGCTCGCGCTCGCCCGCGAGGGGCTGGTCGAGCCCGTACGGAACAAGGGGTTCCGGGTCACCGAGATGTCCGACCGGGACCTGGACGAGTACACGGAGATCCGCGCGCTGATCGAGGTGCCCACCGTCGCGCGGATCGCCCGCACCGTGCCCGCCGGGGAGCTTGAGGCGCTGCGCCCCGTCGCGCGGGAGATCGTGACGGCGGCGGCCCGGCACGACCTGATCGGCTACCTCGACGCCGACCGCCGCTTCCACCTGCGGCTGCTCGCTCTCGCGGGCAACGACCGGCTCGTGGAGGTCGTCGGCGACCTGCGCAAACGCGCCCGCCTCTACGGGCTCACCCGGCTCGACCAGAGCGGCGAGCTGATCGCCTCCGCCGAGGAGCACCTCGAACTGCTCGACCTGCTGATCGGCGGCGACGCCCCGGGGGCCGAGGCGTGCATGCGCCGCCACCTCGGCCACATCCGCTCCCTGTGGTCCGCGGAGCGGGCGGGAAGCGCCGAGCGGACCGGGGATGACAAGCGGGCCGGGGATGACGACCGGGCCGGGCAAGATGAGCGGACCCGGAGCGCCGAGCGGGCCACGGCCGAGGAGCGGGCGGGCGGCGGGGAGCCGCCGCCGGCCCCGGCCCGCCCCTCGGGCGCTTCCGAGGCCCCCGCCCCCGCCTAGCCCTCCGGGTGCTCCTGGGGCCCCGGGGCCCCAGAGGGGTCGGTCTCGCGCGCCGGGGAGACGGCGAGCACCGCGTCCGCCACCGCCTGCGGCCGGTCGAGCATCAGCAGGTGCCCGGCGGGGGCCACGGTCTCGAAGTGCCCGTCGAGCCGCTCCGCGAGCCGCCGTTGCCGCTCCAGCCAGCGCCGTTCGAACCACGAGCCGTTGCCGTGCGACGCCGCGAGGACCGCCACCGGTACGGGCGGCAGCGGGTAGTCCTCGCGCAGGACGGCCAGTTCGGCGGCGACGTCGAGATAGCGGGCGTTCTCCAGCAGGATGGCGCGGGCCACCCGGCCGCTCCCGTAGCAGCGGCGCAGCAGTTCGTCGGGGGCCGGGTCGGTGCGGCGTACGGACGTGGCCCGTACGGTCAGCCGGCGCAGCGTGGGGCCCAGCGCGCGGGGCAGTCCGGCGGCGGTGACGGCCCGGCCGCGGGCCCGGGCCGCGGCGGTGCGCAGATCGCGGCCGGGGCCGGGGTTCGGGTCCTCCTCGACGCTGCCGTCGACCAGGACGACCCCGTCGGTGCGGTCCGGGTGCAGCCGGGCGAACGCCTCGGCGTGGAACGCGGCGAGGGAGTGCCCGACCACGGTCGCCGGGCCCGGCAGCCCGAGCGCGTCGAGCACGCCCACGATGCGGTCCGCCTCGCCCGCGGCGGTGGGCGGCTCCGGGGAGGCGGCGCTGAAGCCGAGGCCCGGCCGGTCGAAGCGGACCACGGTGCGGTGCTCGGCGAGCAGCGGCACCACGGGGTCCCAGTCGAACCAGCCCATGCCGAGCCCGCCGCTGAGCACGCAGACCGGCCCGGCGCCCTCGCTCAGCACATGCAAGGTCACCCCTTCGACACGCACCATCCGCCCGGGCGGCCGCTCCATGGTCTCCCCCTCTGTTGCCCGTCGTCAGTCGTCGTTCCCACGGGCGACGTGCACGCACAGCACCGCCAGCCAGAGCGCGACCAGCAGCACCTGCGCCCGCTGTCCGGCCCCCAGCAGCCATGTTCCCTTGCCCGCTTCGAAAGCGGCCACCGCGGCCAGGGTCCAGGCCGTGGCGGCCAGTTCGGCCGCCACCAGCGGCGGGCCGAGGCGCGCGAGCGGCGTTCTTTGACCGTACCCGCGGGCGGCCACGGTCAGCGCCACGACCCCCACCAGCGCGCCGGTCATCGCCAGGGTGCTGCTGACGGCGTGCGCGGTGTGGGTGGCCGGCACGAGGCCGGCGGTCTCGCGCGCCGCGCACTCCGGGTCGACGGTGGGCGCGCAGCTGAGCGGCAGCCGGGAGTCCGCCGCGGTGGCCGCGCCGAACAGCAGGAGCCCGGCCCAGCCCACCACCGGCCAGGGGCGCCGCTCGAAGACGGTCAGCGCGGTACCGGCGGCGGCGCACACGGTGACCCCGGCGGCCAGGTCGGTGGCGCGGAAGAGCCCGCCGAGCGGCCGGTCGGCGGCGGCCAGCTCGCTGACGTACGTACGGACCGGGTCGAGACCGGTGGCGATCAGGACTTCGAGGACCCAGGCGGTGTAGGCGACCGCGCCGAGCAGGAGCAGCACGGCCACGGCGCGGGCGCGCGGGCGCGATTCCCTACGGGGCGCCGCCGGGCCGCCGCGCCGGGGGCGGGAGGGTTCGGGCCGGTGCATGGCGTCGTCGCCGCTCTAGCGGGCGGCCGCGGCGGGGCGTACGGGCGTACGGGGCCGGGTCCGGGGCTCTCCCGTGGTGATCATGCGGTCCCTTTCGGCGAGCCGGAGCATCCCTTCCCATGATCGGGCTCGGCCCTCGCGCGTGCCCGCCCGCATCCGCGCCGGGCAACCGCCCGCGTCCCGCCATACCCCTTGGGGGTAGGGTGCCGGGGACCGCGTCGGAGGGACCGGGATGTACGGACAGCGAGGGGCCACCGCCTGGTGCGGGCGTCTGCTGCTGTTCGCCGCCCTGCTGCTGGGCATCGTCACGATGCACACCCTGGGCCACCCCGCCGAACACTCCGCCGCGGCGGCTCCGCCGCACGGTCCCGTACTCGGTGCGGGCGGAGGCGGCGGACACCCCACCGTCGGACATCCCACCCTCGGACACCCCGCCGTCGGACACGCGGCCCCCGCGCCGGGCGGGCACGGAGATCCGAACGCGGCCATGCCCGGCGGGTCCATGGCGCGGGTCCATGGCGACCACCACGCCCCACTGCCCGTGGCGGCCGTCCCCACCGCCGTCCCGGCGCACGGCGGCATGGACCCGATGTCGGTGTGTCTCGCCGTGCTCGGCGTCTGGATCGTCGGCCTCCTCATCGGCCTGGCCGCGCGCGACCGCCGGGCCCACGGCGCGGCCGTCACGCCGCGCTCCTGGCTGCCGCGCGCGTTGTGGCCGATCCCGCCGCCACCGCGCCACAAAGCCCTCGCCCGGCTGTCGGTGCTGCGCGTGTAGGAGCGCGCCCGGCCGCTTCCGCACGCCCGGAAGCGGCCCACGCGCCACCGCACACCACCGACACCACACGAGGTGCACTCAGCCATGCGCACACCCACCCGCCGCGCCCTGCTCGGCGCGGGAATCGCGGCCGCCGGGAGCGGCCTGCTCGCCGCCTGTTCACACTCCGGCGGCCCCGCCGACGCCAAGGAAGCGGGCCCCTCGGGTCCGCCCGGGGGCTATGTCTCGCCCGACGGCGAGGAGGTCGCCGCCGCGGAGGCCGCGCGCGGCTCCGGTCCCGTACGGAAGGTGAAGCTCACCGCCACCCCTGCCCGGCTCGACCTCGGCGGCCGCACGGTCGCGACCTGGGCCTACGGGGACCGGCTGCCCGGCCGGGAGGTGCGCGTCACCGCGGGCGACACGCTCGCCGTGACCGTCGCCAACCATCTGCCGCGGTCCACCTCCCTGCACTGGCACGGGCTCGCGCTCCGCAACGACATGGACGGCGTCCCCGGCCTCACCCAGCGGCCGATCAAGGCGGGCGCGACCTTCGACTACCGCTTCGCGGTGGAGCACCCCGGCACGTACTGGTTCCACCCGCACTCCGGCGTGCAGCAGGACCGGGGGCTGTACGCGCCGCTGATCGTGGAGGACCCGAAGGAGCCGCTGAAGTACGACAAGGAGTGGGTCGTCGTCCTGGACGACTGGGTGGACGGGGTGGACGGCAGCACCCCGGACGCGGTCCTCGCCGAGCTGCGCGAGGGCATGGGCGGTATGGACCACGGCAAGGACGGCGAGGGCATGGACCACGGCGGCATGGACCACGGCGGTCACGGGATGTCCGGCATGTCGTACCGCGCCGCCCCCGCGAGTCCCCCCTCCCCCTCCGGCCCGCCGCGCATGATGATGGGCGCGACCAGCGCCCTCCTCGGCGGCGACGCCGGGGACGTCGGCTACCCGCTGTACCTCGTCAACGGCCGTACGCCGGACGACCCGCAGACCTTCCGGGCCGAGCCGGGCGACCGCGTCCGCATCCGCTTCATCAACGCCGGCGGCGACACGGCCTTCCGCGTCTGCCTGGGCGGGCACCGGATGACGGTCACCCACACGGACGGCTACCCCGTCGAGCACGCCGGGACCGACGCGCTGCTCCTCGGCATGGGCGAGCGGTACGACGTGCTGGTCACGGCCGGGGACGGCGTCTTCCCGCTGACCGCGCTCGCCGAGGGCAAGAAGGCGTCGGGGATGGCGCTGCTGCGCACGGGCGGCGGCGCGGCGCCGGGGAAGTCCGTACGCCCCAAGGAGCTGGACGGGAAGCTGCTCACGGCCGGGGTGCTGAAGGCCGACGCGAGCGTGCGCCTGAAGCCCGGCAGGCCCGACCGTACGATCACGATGCGGCTCACCGGCTCGATGGCGAAGTACGACTGGGCGGTCAACGGCAAGCGGTACGACCCGGCTCAGCGCTACCCCGTGCGGGCGGGCGAGCGGGTGCGGCTCTCCTTCGTCAACGCCACCACGATGTGGCACCCGATGCACCTGCACGGCCACACGTTCGCCCTGCCGGGCGGCGGGCCGCGCAAGGACACCGCGATCGTGCTGCCGGGGAAGAGCCTGGACGTCGATTTCGACGCCCGGAACCCGGGGCTGTGGATGCTCCACTGCCACAACGTCTACCACGCGGAGTCCGGGATGATGACGGTCCTCGGCTACCGGAAGTGACGGACGTGGGGGCCGCGCCACGTCGGCACGGCCCCCACGGGGCTGTCGGCTCAGCAGGCCGGGCTCAGCAGGCCAGCGGCACCTGGGTGCCGGGCACGGCCTGGTTGTAGTGGTCGACGATCTTGTTCAGCTCGATCTGGTAGTAGAGCGTGTACAGGCCGAGGACGAACATCAGCAGCAGGCCGATGCCGCCGCTGCACGTGGGGCGGAGGCCGGCGGCGCGCTGGGCGTCGGCTATCCGCCGGCCGGTGTTGAAGACCGAGACGAACGGCGGAATGATCACGAACCCGCCGATGGTGATCGCGAGCAGGCTGCCGACGGGGCTGATGTCGCGGCGGCTGTCGAACTCCGCCATCTCCTTGTGGATCTTGTAGTACCAGACCAGGCTGTAGATCCCGAGGGTGATCAGCGGCAGCCCCAGCCACACGCCGAGCGGGACGCGGCGCTTCATGGCCAGCCCGAAGCCGACAGGCCCCTGCTGCGGGTAACCGCCGTATGCGGGCGAGGCGTGGGGCGGATTGGGCTCCTGCGGGCCCCACGGCTGCTGCGTGCTCAACAGGTCTCCTTGCGCAAATCCCTGACGGACTATCAGGGGACATTGAATGCTTTGTGGCAGACATGCCACAGACAGATCGCGAAGCTTGTCATGGATTCGATGTTCCCGCCACAAGATCGCGAAGCGCCCGCACCCGCGCCCAGACCCCCGACACGCCCGACCCAAGGATGCGGCAGTCGGTGGACGACTGCCGCACACGGCGGACACCCGCGCCGGGTGGCCGCGGTCACACCCCATCGCGTCAGACAGACGATTACACTGGGCGCGTGCCTCAACTTCGCCTCGCTCTGAACCAGATCGACTCCTGCGTCGGCGACCTCGCCGGGAACGCCGAGACGATCCTCCACTGGACCCGGCACTCGGCCGAGCAGGGTGCCCATCTGGTGGCCTTCCCCGAGATGGCGCTGACCGGCTACCCCGTCGAAGACCTCGCGCTGCGGTCCTCGTTCGTCGACGCCAGCCGCGCCGCGCTGGACGCGCTGGCCGCCCGCCTCGCCGCCGAGGGCTTCGGGGAGCTGCCGGTGATCGTCGGCTATCTCGACCGCGACGAGACGGAGCGGCCCCGCTACGGCCGGCCCGCCGGGGCCCCGAAGAACGCCGCGGCCGTGCTGCACGGCGGCCGGGTCGCCCTGCGCTTCGCCAAGCACCACCTGCCCAACTACGGCGTCTTCGACGAGTTCCGCTACTTCGTGCCCGGCCAGACGCTGCCCGTGGTGCGCGTGCGCGGCATCGACGTCGCGCTCGCCATCTGCGAGGACCTGTGGCAGGACGGCGGCCGGGTGCCCGCCGCCCGCAGCGCCGGGGCCGGGCTGCTGGTCTCCGTCAACGCCTCCCCGTACGAGCGGGAGAAGGACGACACCCGCCTCGACCTGGTGCGAAAGCGCGCGCAGGAGGCCGGCTGCACGACGGCCTACCTGGCGATGACCGGCGGCCAGGACGAGCTGGTCTTCGACGGCGACTCGATCGTCGTCGACCGCGACGGCGAAGTCATCGCGCGGGCCCCGCAGTTCGACGAGGGGTGCGTGCTCGTCGACCTCGACCTCCCCGCCGCCGCGGCCGAGCCGCCCGCCGGGACCGTCGACGACGGCCTGCGCATCGAGCATGTGACGCTCTCCGCCGACCCGCTCCCCGCCTACGAGCCCGAGACGCCGGGCGGGCAGGCCGACCGGCTCGACGACGACGAGGAGGTCTACGCCGCGCTGGTGGTCGGGCTCCGCGCGTACGCCGCGAAGAACGGTTTCCGCAGCGTGCTCATCGGGCTGTCGGGCGGCATCGACTCGGCACTGGTCGCCGCCATCGCCTGCGACGCGGTCGGCGCGGAGAACGTGTACGGGGTCGCGATGCCCTCCCGCTACTCCTCCGAGCACTCGATCGGCGACGCCGCCGAGCTGGCCCGCCGCACGGGGCTGAACTTCCGCACGGTCCCCATCGGCCCGATGTTCGACGCCTACATGGGCTCGCTGGGCCTGACCGGCCTCGCCGAGGAGAACCTCCAGTCGCGGCTGCGCGGCACCATGCTGATGGCCCTGTCCAACCAGGAGGGCCACATCGTGCTCGCGCCGGGCAACAAGTCCGAGCTGGCCTGCGGCTATTCGACGCTCTACGGCGACTCCGTCGGCGCGTACGGGCCGATCAAGGACGTCTACAAGACCTCGATCTTCCGTCTCGCCAGGTGGCGCAACCGGTCGGCCGCCGAGCGCGGCCTCACCCCGCCCATCCCGGAGAACTCGATCAGCAAGCCGCCGAGCGCGGAGCTGCGGCCCGGCCAGGTGGACACGGACTCGCTGCCGGACTACGACATCCTGGACCAGATCCTGGAGCTGTACGTGGACCGCGACCGGGGCCGCGCCGAGATCATCGCGGCGGGCTTCGAGGCGGAGCTGGTCACGCGCGTCCTGCGGATGGTCGACACCGCGGAGTACAAGCGGCGGCAGTACCCGCCGGGCACGAAGATCTCCGCCAAGGGGTTCGGCAAGGACCGCCGGCTGCCCATCACCAACCGCTGGCGCGAGACGGGCTGACCCCGGCCGAAGCTGGCCACCGGGCGCCACGAGCCGGGTGGCCGCTCCGTACCGTTCGTCGAACGGTACGGGCCAGGGCCCCGAAACCCGCGGCGGACCCGCACCGGGGTGAACCGGTCGGGTCCGTGCGCCTGAGCGGGCCCGCACGCCCGGGCGGGGGTCCACCGAGCGCGCGGAGTCATGGGGCGGGGGCTTACGGGTGGTACTTCTCCTCGATCAGGTCGGGGACGGGGGCATCGGACTTGGTGTCCATGGTGACGCGGACGACCACGTGGTCGGTCTTCGCGGCCTTCTCCAGCTGGTCCGCGTTGCACCTCTTGGTGCCGTAACCGTCCTTGCCCATGGTCACGGTGCCATCGGCGGCGCCGCAGATCGCGGCCGCGCCACGGACCTCCACGGCGTTGGCGACCTCAAGCTTCTGGGCCTTGCCGCCGTCCTCGGGCTTGACGAGGATCTTGCCGGGCGCGAGGTAGCTCATCCTGCCTTCGAAGACGCGGTGGTTGCCCGCGTTGGCGACGCCGCTCCCCTCGGGGGCGGTCTCGCCGCCGTCGGCGGACTTCGGCGCGGACTTGCCGCTGCTCTGCCCCTGGGCGGCGGAGCCGTCCGAGGAACCGCCGGTGGACTTGGCCGGGGCCGAGTCGTGCTGCGATCCGGACGCGGCCGAAGAGTTCGAGGAGCTCGCGGTGTTCGCCGGCCCGTCGTCCTGCCCGCAGGCCGTGGCACCGAGGCCCAGCGCCGCGGCGACGGCGAGGGAGGCGGCGACGCGGCGGCCGGCGCGGCCACGGAGGCGGTTGGTGACGGTGTTCATCGTGTCTCCCGTTGCTCTGGTCTCTCGTTTCGTTCCCTGACGACAACCAGCTTCGAAGATCGCGTTGGCGTTCCACTAACGGACCGCTAAGAGTCCGCATGCGCCTGACAAACCCCCGGGTCCGGCGCGTCACCGCGCCCCGCCGACGCGCGCGACGACTCCGAACACACCGGCGTGCTGGGGCAGTACGGCGTGGTGATCCTCGACAGCCCACCGCCCGCCTGAACCATCCCCCGGGGGCCGCGCCCGCCGGGCCGACGGCGGCGGCCCCGAACGTACGCGCGCCGGGGCCGGCCCGTAGATCCACCCGGTCGGCTCAGCGCATCTGCCGCGCCCAGACCGGGCGGCCGTCCTCCCACAGCGCCGCGACATGGCCCGCGAACCGGTCGTACAGCCCGTCGTCCCCCAGCCGCCGCAGATGCAGCATCGGCGACTCGTGGCCGAGGAGACTCGACAGATGCGGCGTCACCAGCATCTGGTCGTCGAAGGCGAAGACCGACAGCGCGATGTGCTCATCGCTGAACCGGGCCTCGATGCCCGACCGTTCGCCCGCCTCCTCCAGCGCGGCCAGGGTGATCCTGATCCGCGTGGAGACGGTCAGCGGCACCCCCTCGACCTCCTCGCGGCGGCGCGTCACCTCCGAGGCCGGGTCGCCCACCAGGAAACGCACCTCGCAGCCCGCCGCCGCCTTGGCCGTGAGCCGCGCGGCGAGACGCGGATGCTCCTGCCAGACAAAGTAGTTGGTGTACCCCGCGAAGGTGATGTTGCGCGTGGCGGAGTGGATGAGCGCGGCCCACACCGACCTGGGGCACGCGTTGCGGTACGGGTAGGCTGACACGATCTCCCGATCCGCGCCCATCTTCATGGCGGAACGGATGCTCTTGGGCCACAGCACGTCGGCACTCACTCCCAGCGCCGCCTCCACCCCGTCCCGGGTCCGTGGATGCGGGACGCGAGCGGGGTTCGACAGCCATCGTTCCGCGGTCTTGGTCGACACCCCGACTGTACGGGCGAGGCATCCGGCGGTCATACGTGACGCTGCCATAGCATCGCGCAGAGCTGTGTTCAAGGCTTCCCCTGGGACGTTCGGGCCACTAAGGACGGTAGTCCCAACGAGTGCGATACGTCCGGGGCACGGGAGTTAAAGGGCGCCGCCGGGTGACCGATATTCAGACCATGGAAAGTTCACTGGGGGAGCGCGGCTCCCCAACGCAGAGGCCACTCGTCGTGGACATCCGTACGGGCACCGTCGGCCATGTCATGGCCTCGTATCTGGGCGAGGTGTATCTGCGCCCGGTACACGGCGGCCCGGAGTGGACCCTGCCGGCGGACCGCGTGCGGTCGGCCACCGCCGAGGAGGCGGAGGCGGCCCGCTAGGACCGCCCCAGCCCCCGGAGGCCGCTGCCGCGCACCCGGCACCACCGGAGAAAACGATCAGCGCACCGGCTTGCCCGGCTCACGGAGACGGCGGCCACCGCCGCCGCACCGGCCCGCCCCCACACCCCCGGGGAACGGGCAGTTCCGCAGCACAGCCGGCCCGGGGCGAAGGACGAACAGTCGCGCGCCTCAGCCGGTTCACGCCGCCGGCCGGGGAGCTGAGTATCGGCAAAGGATGGGGCAAGGACGTCGTCGAACTCCTTGCCACTTCAACTTATAACGCACCAAAGGGCCCACGGCAAGGCCCGGCAGTGCCGCAGGGTCACCGCCCGAAGGCGGAACGTCAGGTACGGGAGGGGTGTGGTGATGATCGACGTGATCGCCGTCGGCGGTGGGCCGACAGGGTCGATATCGGCCGCCGAGCCGCGGCCGAACGGGGCGCGCGCCCTCGTGCGACACCGGCGGGGAGCCGGACGCGCCCGCCGTGCCGCCGCGGCTCGGCGGCCACGAGCCGTGGGCCGGTGAAGACCAGCCGCTCAGCCGGTCGCGGCGGTGGTCCGGCGCCGCCGCGACCGGCTGGGCGGGACGGGACCGCCTTACGCGGCGGGCTCCTTGCTGGGCGTCTCGCTGCCGCGCGGGGCGACGACCCGGGTGCTGCCACCCGGCGGCGTCCCCCGGTCCAGGAATCCGGCCGTCAGGGCGATGCCCAGCCCCGCCGCCGCCAGCACCGCGCCGACCAGCGCCGGGGACGTCCAGCCCCAGCCCGCGCCGATGGCGAGGCCGCCGAGCCAGGCGCCGCCCGCGTTGGCCAGGTTGAAGGCGGAGTGGTTGGACGCCGACGCGAGCGTCGGCGCGTGCCGGGCCTTGGACATCACCAGCATCTGGAGCGGCGTGGTGGTCATGAAGCCCACCGCGCCGAGCACCACGACCGTGATCAGCGCCGCCCACTTCACATGCACCGTGAAGTCGAAGACCACCAGCACGACGGCGAGGGCGCCCAGCGACCCGTACAGCGTGGGTCGGAGCGCCCGGTCGGTGAGCGGGCCCGCGGCGAGCGCGCCGAGCGTCATGCCGATGCCGAAGAGGGCGAGCACCAGCGTCACCGAGGTGTCGGAGAAGCCGGTGACCTTGGTCATCATCGAGGAGAGATAGCTGTAGACGGCGAAGACACCGCCGAAGCCGAAGACGGCGGTGAGCAGACCGAGCAGCACCTGCCGGTTGCCCATGGCGCGCAGTTCCTGGCCGAGGCCGCCCTGGTGATCGCGGGAGAGCCGCGGTACGAGGAGGGCGAGCGCCGCCATCGCGGCGAGCCCGATCCCGGCGACGACCAGGAAGGTGGCGCGCCAGCCGAGGTGCTGGCCGAGCAGGGTGGCGGCGGGCACGCCGACGATGTTGGCGACCGTGAGGCCGAGGAACATCGTGGCGACCGCGCGCGCCTGCCGCCCCTCGCCGACCAGCCGGGCGGCCACGACGGCGCCGACGCCGAAGAACGCGCCGTGCGGCAGTCCGGCCAGTACCCGCCCGGCGATCAGCAGGCCGAAGTTGGGAGCGAGCGCCGAGGCGAGGTTCCCGACCGTGAACAGTGCCATGAGCAGGACGAGCATCCGCTTGCGCGGGACGCGGGAGCCGAGGGCGGTGAGCAGGGGTGCGCCGATGACGACGCCGATGGCGTAGGCGGAGACGAGATAGCCGGCGGTGGGCACCGAGGTGCCCAGGTCGTCGGCGACGTTGGGCAGCAGGCCCATCATCACGAACTCGGTGGTGCCGATACCGAAGGCAGAGATCGCCAGGGCGAGCAGCGCCAGGGGCATGTAAGACCTTCCAAAAGCTGGGTTTCGCGCGAATTCCTCTTGCGAATTGCGAAACAAAGCCTCGCAGGCCGATTGTTCCTTGAGATGTGCGCGGCGTTAAATCTTGACGGACGCCGCCACCGGCAGGTGGTCGCTGCCCGTCTCGGGCAGGGTCCAGGCCGAGACCGGGTCCATCCCCTTGACCATGATCTGGTCGATGCGGGCCATCGGGAAGGACGCGGGCCAGCTGAAGCCGAAGCCGTTGCCCACGGCGCCCTGCGCCGAGCGCAGCTGGGAGGTGACGGGGGCGAGCGAGCGGTCGTTCATCGTGCCGTTGAGGTCGCCGAGCAGGATGACCTTCTGCTCCGGCTCGGAGCGGATGGCCTTGGCCAGCGCCGCCGCGCTCGCGTCGCGCTGGTTGGCGGTGAACCCCGCCTTGAACTTCACCCGTACCGACGCCAGGTGGGCGACGTAGAAGCCGACCGGGCCCTGCGGCGTCCGCACCGTGGCGCGCATCGCCCGCGTCCAGCCCATCTTGATGTCGACGGGCTGGGCGCCGGAGATCGGGTACTTGCTCCACAGCCCGACCGTGCCCTGCACGCTGTGGTACTTGTACGTGCCGGCCAGCGCCTTCTCGTACGTCGGCACGGCGCTGGTCTTGAGCTCCTCCAGCGCCACCACGTCCGCGCCCGAGGCGGCCACGTCCTTCGCCGTGGTCGCCGGGTCGGGGTTCTCCGCGTTGACGTTGTGGGTGGCGACGGTGAGGTTGCCGCCCTTGCCGGTCTTGTCGCCGATCAGCCCGCCGAAGAGGTCGGCCCAGACGATGACCGGGAGCAGGAGCGCGATCAGGGCGGTGGCCGAGCGGCGGACGAGGGCGAGGACGAGCAGCACCGGGACGCCGAGGCCGAGCCAGGGCAGGAAGGTCTCGGTGAGGCTGCCGAGGTTGCCGACGTCGTTGGGCAGGGCCGCGTGGAGCGCCATGAGCAGGCCGAGCAGTATGGCGAGCGCCGCGAGGATCAGGCCGCGCCGCCAGATCCCGCCGTCGCGCCACCGGTCGAGGAGGCGGCTGGCACGGGTGCCGGTGCGCTGCGCCACGGCCCCTTCGCGGTCCGTTTCCTCCATGTGTGCCTGCGGCATCCGCTGTCCTCACTGCTCCGCGTGGTGATCCCCGGCCTCGTGCTCGGCGCGCCGGCCGCTGGGTCTTTCGACTTTAGGCGACGGCAGGGGGTCGATTGCGCGCTCCGGGCGGGAGCGTCGGTCGTAGGTGAGGACGATCGGGCAACCCGTGAGGGTTCCTGCGCACCGGTCCATACGGGCCTGCTGTGACACAACGGGCATAATCCAGCGCACGTCCGGTCGGAACAGCTCGGGAACGGTCGAATTCAGAGCGCTGACAGTCGAATCCGATACGCGGGGAGCCGACGGCGCCCCGGCGGCCGCAGAGCGCGGCAGCGGGTCGCCGGGGCATCACCCGGTCACGGCCGAAACCGCCGGGTCACCCCCTGGGCCGCACCCCCGCCAGCACCGCGTCGACGATCTGCTCGGCGAGGCCCTCGGGCAGGTCGGCCCGCTCGTGCAGGACCGCGCGGGCGAGCATCGGACCGCTGAAGAGGTCGACGGTCAGCCCGAGGTCCAGGTCCCCGCGGACCTCCCCGGTGGCGACGCCGCGCCGCAGCACGGCGCGCAGCGCCTCGCGCCGGGCCCGTACGACCGTGTCGTGGTACTCCTCCCAGAGCCGCGGGTGCGCCTTCACCTGATTGAGGACCGTGCGCAGCAGCGCCGAGTGCCGCTTGGCCAGGCCGCGCCGGCGCATGGTCTCCAGAAGGGCGACGAGGTCGGCGCGGACCGACTCCCCGAGCAGTTCGGGCTGGGCCTCGTCCAGCGTGCGCAGGACGTCGATCATCAGCGCCTCCTTGCCCGTCCAGCGCCGGTAGACGGCGGCCTTGCCGACGCCCGCCTCGCGGGCGATGCGCTCGATGGACAGCCCGCCGATCGACTCGCCGTCCTCCAGGAGCCGCAGCACGGTCTCGATGACGGCCGTGTCGACGGCGGCGCTGCGGGGCCGGCCGGGGGACGGCGGGGGCGGCGGGCTCACGCGTCGGCCCCCGTCCGGTCCGGGGCCGCCCCGGCGGGCTTCGCGGGCAGGTCCGTACGGGCCTCGGGGCGGCCGGGCAGGAAGACCGCGACGACGACCGCGCCGAGCACGGCGACGGCCGCGGAGCCGACGACGGTGACGTGCATGGCGTGGATGAACGCGTCGTTGGCCGGGCCGACGAGCGCCTTGCCCGCGGGGCCCATCCGCTCGGCCGCGCCGAGCGTCGCCTCGATGGACTCGCCCGCCGCGTGCCGTATCTCCGGGGGCAGCGCGCCGAGCTTGTCCTGAATGCCGTCGCGGTAGGTGGTGGAGAGCACCGAGCCGAGGACGGCGACCCCGAGCGCGCCGCCGACCTGGCGGAAGGTGTTGTTGACGGCGGAGCCGGAGCCGGCCTTCTCGCGCGGCAGCGACTGCATGATGGAGACGGTGGCGGGCGGCATGATGTGCGCCATTCCGGTGCCCTGGAGGAAGAAGAGGACCTCAAGCACCCAGATCGGGGTGTCCGTGCCGAGCAGCAGGAACCCGGCCATCGTGGCGGCGACCAGCAGCATGCCCGTGGTGCACACGGCCCGCGCGCCGAATCTGTCCACGACCAGCCGGGCGCGCGGCGCGAAGAGCATCTGGGCGGCGGCGAGCGGCAGGATCAGCAGTCCGGACTCCAGGGGCGTGTAGCCGCGCACGCTCTGGGTGTAGAAGACGATGAAGAACGTGACGCCCATCAGGGCGAAGAAGACCAGGGCGATGGAGGAGACGGCCGCCGAGAAGGCCGGGTCGCGGAAGTACCGGACGTCGATGGCGGGGTGGCTGGCGCGCCGCTCGTACAGCACGAACGCCACGAGTACGAGCACGCCGCCGCCCGTCGTGCCGAAGACCTCGGGGGCGGTGAAGTCGGCGAGCTGGCCGCCCTTGATGATCCCGTAGACGAGGAGGACCAGGCCGACGACGGACAGCAGCACGCCGACGGGGTCCAGCCGGCCGGGGTTCGGGTCCTTGGAGTCGGGGACCAGGATCACCATCGCGATGATCGCGACGATCACGATGGGGACGTTGACGAGGAAGACGGAGCCCCACCAGAAGTGGTCGAGGAGCACGCCGCCGGTGATCGGGCCGATCGCGATGGCGAGGCCGACGGCGCCGGCCCAGATGCCGATCGCCTTGGGCTGCTCGTCGCGCTCGAAGACGTTCATGATGATGGCGAGCGTGGCGGGCATCACGAAGGCACCGCCGAACCCCATCACCGCCCGGAACGCGATGAGTTCGCCGGAGGAGCCGGATATCGCGGAGAGCACCGATCCGATGCCGAACACCGCCATGCCCAGGAGCAGCGTCTTCTTGCGGCCGAGCCGGTCGCCGAGCAGCCCGGCGGTGAAGAGCAGCCCCGCGAAGACGAGGGTGTAGGAGTTGATCGCCCACTCCAACTGGCTCTGGGTGGCGCCCAGTCCGGTGGGTGCGGGCGAGGCGATGGTCTTCATCGCGACGTTGAGTATCGAGTTGTCCAGCACGACGACGAGCAGGCTGAACAGCAGGACGGCGAGGATCGCCCAGCGCTTGCCGTGCACCGCGTCGGGGACCCGGCGCGCGGGGTCCGGTTCGCGGGGGCCTCGGGGGCCGGAGGGGGTTGCCATGGGCGCAGCGTAGGCCGATTTCGATACGGCCCCGTTCCGTATTGGAAATACTTTACGAACGGGTGACCCTTCCGAGGCGACGCGCGGCATGCCAGCATGGAAGCGATCCGGAGACGCCGTACGGGCGCTTCGAGACGACTGACACAGGAGCCATGGCAATGACGCATGCCTCGACATCCGAGCAGACCGCGCCCGGCACGCCGGCGCCCCCCGCCGCGAGCAGGCCCGACAGCAGCCACAAGGCGCTGTACGGGGGAAAGAGCTCCCGGCGGATCACCGTCCGCGACATCGCCGCCGCCAAGGAGCGCGGCGAGAAGTGGCCGATGCTCACCGCCTACGACGCGATGACCGCCTCCGTCTTCGACCAGGCCGGCATCCCCGTCATGCTGGTGGGCGACTCCATGGGCAACTGCCACCTCGGCTACGACTCCACCGTGCCCGTCACGATGGACGAGATCACCTTCCTGGCCGCCGCCGTCGTACGCGGCACCAAGCGCGCCCTCATCGTCGGCGACCTGCCCTTCGGCGCGTACCAGGAGAGCCCGGTCCAGGCGCTGCGCAACGCGACGCGCCTGGTCAAGGAGGCGGGCGTGCAGGCCGTCAAGCTGGAGGGCGGCGAGCGCTCCGCCCACCAGATCGAGCTGCTGGTCTCGGCCGGCATACCGGTCATGGCCCACATCGGCCTCACCCCGCAGTCCGTCAACGCCTTCGGCGGCTACCCGGTCCAGGGCCGCGGCGAGGAGGCCGCCCAGCAGCTCCTGCGCGACGCCAAGGCGGTGCAGGACGCGGGGGCCTTCGCGGTCGTGCTCGAAGTCGTGCCGGCCGAACTGGCCGCCGAGGTCACGCGCGTCCTGCACATCCCCACGGTGGGCATCGGCGCGGGCCAGGACTGCGACGCGCAGGTCCTGGTGTGGACGGACATGGCCGGGCTGACCGAGGGCCGCGTGCCGCGCTTCGTCAAGCAGTACGCCCAGCTGCGCGAGGTGCTGGGCGACGCGGCCAAGGCGTTCGCGGAGGACGTCGTCGGCGGCGCGTACCCGGCGCCGGAACACAGCTTCCACTAGGCACCGGGCCGTTCGCGCAGGCGGCTGGGACCTGGCCCGTACGCGTACCCGGCTGACTCCCGGCCCGTACGGGCCCCGGCCCGTACGCGTACCCGGCGTCCGGGCCGGGGCGCCATGCCCCGCCGGTCGCGGCCGGGGCCGCGTACGGCATGCTCCCGGTCCATGGCTCTTCACCTGCACGGCACGGTTCTGCCCGGCGGCGCGCGCCGGGACATATGGCTGCTCGGCGACCGCGTCACCTTCCGCCGCCCGGCCGAGGAGGCCGAGACGGTCTCGGAGGGCGGCTATCTGCTGCCGGGTCTGGCCGATCTGCACACGCACCCGGGGCTGTGCGCGGACGGCGCGTTCGACACCGGTGCGTTCGCCGCGCACTGCGCCGAGCACCGCGAGGCGGGCGTCGCCGTGTTGCGCTGCCCGGGCCTGGAGGGCCCGGTGCCGTCCGCGCTGCGCGCCTCGCCCGACCTGCCCCGGCTCGTCACGGCCGGGGCGTGGCTGGCGTGGTCGGGGCTCTCCCAGCACGCGGAGTTCCATACGGTCGTGGACGACCTCGCCGGCGCGGCCGTGCGCGAGGTCCGCGCGGGCGACGGCTGGTGCAAGGTCATGGCCGACTGGGACTTCGAGGCCGCGCCCGTACCGCTGGATCTGCTGCGCGCCACGGCCGAGGCCGTGCACGCGGCGGGCGGGCGGATCGCCGCGCACTGCCAGTCGGAGCGGGGCTCTCTGAACGCGGCCCGCGCGGGCGTCGACTCCGTCGAGCACGGCATGGCCATGCCGGCCGAAGCGCTCCCGCTGATGGCCGCGCACGGCACGGCGTACGTGCCGACGCTGACCGCCTTCGGCAAGAGCGCCCCCTGGCGGGCGGAGCGCGGCCTGGACCGGGACGTCCTGTGGCAGGAAGGCCACCGCACGATGATCAGGCGCGCCCGCGAGGCGCACGAGGCGGGCGTCACCGTCCTGGCGGGCACCGATTCGCTGCCGCACGGCGATGTCGTCCGCGAGGTCGAGTGGCTGATCGAGGCGGGGCTGCCCGCCGAGGCGGCGATCGGCGCGGCGAGCTGGCGGGCCCGGGCGTGGCTGGGGCTGCCGGGCCTGGTGGAGGGCGGTCTCGCCGACGTCACCGTGTACGACGCCGACCCCCGGTCCGACCCCGGTGTGCTGCGCCGGCCGCGCCGGATCGTCCTGCGCGGCCGGGTCGTGCGCTGAGCCGCGCCGCCCCCGCCGTACGGGCGTCATGCGCCGTACGGCCGAGGGCCCCGGCGGGTCGCCGCCCTCGCCTTGGCCCACATGGCCGACGGCGGCCGGGGCGGGTGTGCTGGGCGGCGCGGCGGGGCAGAGTTGTGCGGAGAGCCGCCGGGCTCTCCCGGCCCGGGGCCCCTTCACCGGGGCGGCGGGCCGTGCGCTTCGGAAGGCCCCACTCTCCCCTCGGCATGTGACGGCGGTGCGGATGATGCGAGTCGTGGTCCTGGGCGAGTACCGCGCGGACCGGATGGTCGCGGCGCTGGAGCGGGCGGACGGCGACGGCGGCGAAGGCTGCGACGTCGTGGTGCTGGGCTCCGTGGAGCTCGGCTCCTTCCTCGGGCCCGGCGTCGTGTGCGGGCGGCTGCCGCCCGATCCGGCCGACGAGGACGTGCTGACGCTCCTGGAGGGCTACGGCGCCGACATCGCCATCCCGAACATGAACTCGCCCGGCCAGGAGCAGCTGCTGCCCGCCTATGCCCGTATCGGCCCCCGCTGGCGGGCGGCGGCGGCCGGGCGGCGCATGCTCGTGCACTCCGAGGCATTCGCGGCGCTGGCCACCGACAAGGTCGGCTTCCACGAGGTCGCGGAGCGGCGCGGCTGGCCCGTGCCGCGGGGGCTGGTCTGCGAGGACGGGCAGGCGCTGCGCGCCGCCGTCGAGGCGATCGGGCCGCCCGTCATCGTCAAGGAGGCCCGCAGCGAGTCGCACGCCGGGCGTTACTCCGTGAGCGACCGCGGCTCCCTGGACGACGCCTGCCGTACGGCGGTGTATCCCGTGGTGGCCCAGGAGACGGTCAGGGGCGAGGAGTTCGCCGTCGAGCTGTTCAGCGGGCCGGAGTCCACCGTCGCCTGGCCCGTCGCCTCGCTGGGGCCGCTCGACAGCGAGTGCGCGCCGGGCCGGCGCGTCCGCGTCGAGCCCGCGGGCCTGCCCGACCGGGTGCGGGGGTCGCTGACCGGCCTGGTGCGGGACATCGTGGACGGGTACCGGCCGGCGGGTCCGTGGCAGATCGACTTCGCCGTGTCCGACGCGGACGAGCTGCGCGTCATCGAGGTCAACGGCCGGTTCGGCGGGGTCTCGAACATGAGCTGGGCGAGCAGCCTGCTCGATCCCCACGCCGCCCATGTCGCGGCCGCGCTCGGCGCACCGTTCCCGCGGCCGGGTACGGACCGGGTGGCCCTGGAGCTGCCGGTGCGCAACGGGGTCCGGCTGCCCCCGGGCCCGGCGGGGATCGAGGTGAGGTCCTTCGTGGGGACGCCGGGCAACCGGGTGCCCTACACCTCCGGGTACTACCGGGCGGTGCTGGGCGTCCCCGGCGGCCGGGAGGCGGACGCGCGGAACTGGCTGCTGGACCTGGCGCCGGGGGCGCTGCTGGTGGAGACCGGCGACGCGCTCACCCAACTCGCCCACGGCATGCGGACCTTGAAGCAGGGCGGCGCGCCGCTTCGTACCGGCGGGTGAGGGCTGCCGGTCAGGCGTCCACCGGCCAGGTGCCGCGCCGCACCATTTCGATCACCTTTCGCGGTCCGTTCGCCCGTACCAGCAGCTCCAGCCGCATCCGCTCGATGTCCTCGGCGGTCCAGCTCTCCGTCGCCATGGTGGCCTTCTCGTGCGACCAGCCGTTGTCGTAGTGGCGTACGACGTAGTCCTTCTGGAATTCCCACATCTTCGTGCCGGGCAGCGGGGTGACGATGAACGGGTTGGCGTAGGCCATGCCGTGCCCCATCAGCGTCACCGCGTAGTCGATCGTCCTCTCGATCTGCTCCAGGGACTCGATGTACGGCTCTCCGCCCGGAGCGACCGGCGGGTTGACGAAGCCGAGCATGAATCCGCCGGTGACCTGGATGCCGTGTTCGGTGAAGATCTCCACGATCTCCGTCGTGGCCCGCTGGATGGAGTTCAGCCTGGGCTTGCTGGACCGCACCAGGCTCTCCTCGTTGGCGCTCTCCACGGCGAGGTAGACGCTGTAGCAGCCGCCGTCGGCCATGGCCCGCACCAGGTCCCGGAAGGTGAGGCCGTCGCGGATCGCGGCGATGACGTTGCGGAAGTTGGGGTTGCGGCGCTCCTTGTCGTCCATGCCGTCGACGAAGCTCTGCCCCTTGTGCAGCAGGATGAGGTTGAACAGGCTCAGGCCGCCCTCCTCCACCCACGGCAGGTCGTGCTTCTTCAGGAGTTCGCACACCCGCATCGCGTAGAGCGGGTCGTGCATCAGGTGGTCGTCCTCGATGAGGACCTCGCTCACGCCGTGCTTGACGATCTCGGCCAGGTGCAGGTCGAACCAGTCGGTGCCCAGGGCGCGCCACGGCCCGTTGATCATGGGGATGTAGCAGAAGTCGCAGCCCACGTTGCAGCCGATGGTGGAGAAGATCTGCGCCCAGGACCCGGTGGTGCGCACCCGCGCCCCGGAGGAGTGGTAGGCCTGCTCGTACTGGCTCATGTCCAGCATGCCGAAGTCGGGCATCGGCATCATGCCGAGGCGCTGGTCGAGCCCCTGCCGCTTGGGGAGGATCCGCATGTACGGGCCGGCCGCCGTGGTCCGCACCAGCGAGCCGTCCCCGCGGCGGTAGGCGATGCCCGGTACGGAGTCGAGGTCGCCCTCGGGCGTGGTGAGCGCCTCCAGCAGCGCCGTGAACGTCTGGTCGGCCTCGTTGAGGACGATGTGGTCGAAGGGGGAATCCGGCAGGACGTTGCGCCAGTCGCCGCTGGAATGGGCACCGCCGGTGACCGTCACGATGTCCGGATCGACGCCCTTGACCAGGTCGGCGAGGGCCCGCGCGTTGCCCCACTGCACGGTGTAGATGCACTGGATTCCGACGATGTCGGGCTCGAACTCCTCGATGCGGGCCAGCAGTTCGGCGTCCTCCAGCCCGTAGCGGACCAGGTGTCCGGTGTCGAGGGCGACGAAGGTGCGCTCGTGCTCCCAGCCCGCGAAGGGGGAGTCGATGATGCGCACGTCGAAGCCGGCCCGGCGGGCGCCGGCCGCGATGCGCAGCAGTCCGATCGGGGTGCCGGCCCGCTTCATCACCTCGAAGGTGTCCAGCCCCAGGCTCCGGTAGGAGCTCGGGGACGGCGCGGGCTCCACGACGCGGGTGTACGAGGGCACGATGAGCAGCACGCGGGGCGCCTCGCCGGCCGCGCGGCGCCGGGCGCCGCTGTCCGAGGCCCGTAGCGACGGGTGGCCGAGGTGGGCGAGGGCGGGGCGCTGGGGCGCGGACGAGAACCTGACGGAAGGGTTGTCCACGAGCACGGACGAGGATCCGACGGATGAGGAACCGGAGGCACGCTGAGTCATGGCTGACTCCCATCGTCGCTGCCGAATGGTCCCGCCAGGCTGCCCGCTCCCCCGGGCCGCAACCAGTCCTTGGCCACCGCGCGTTCAGGACATTCCGGTGGATCTTCCGAAAACAGTGGTAAACCCGGCGAGCAGTGGGCCGCGGGCGGCTGCGCCGAGCGGTACGCGACCACGCCGGCCTGCGCGTATCAGCGGCCTGTCGGCGGCGCGGCCCGGCTGTCGGTGGGCTGTCGGCGTGCTGTCGGCCGCCCCTGGCACTTTGGCCACATGACGCGATACAACGACCTCGAAAAAGGCGGCGGCAACGCCGTGGAGGTCCGGGGGCTGGTCAAGCACTACGGCGCGACCAAGGCCCTGGACGGAGTGGACCTGGACGTACGCGAGGGCACCATCCTCGGCGTCCTGGGGCCCAACGGAGCGGGGAAGACCACGCTCGTACGGGTCCTGGCGACGCTGCTGCGGCCCGACGCGGGCACCGCGCGGGTGGCCGGGTACGACGTGCTGAAGCAGCCCCGGCAGTTGCGTCGGGTGATCGGGCTGACGGGGCAGTACGCCTCGGTGGACGAGAAGCTGTCCGGGTACGAGAACCTCTACATGATCGGGCGGCTCCTCGACCTGTCCCGCGCCGGCGCCCGGCGCCGCGCGGACGACCTGCTGGAGCGGTTCTCGCTGACGGAGGCCGCCAAGAAGCCCGCGATGCAGTACTCCGGCGGCATGCGGCGGCGGCTGGACCTGGCCGCGTCCCTGACCGGGCAGCCGTCCGTGCTCTATCTGGACGAGCCGACCACCGGCCTCGACCCGCGCACCCGCAACGAGGTGTGGGCGGAGGTGCAGCGGATGGCCGGCGAGGGCACCACCGTGCTCCTCACCACGCAGTACATGGAAGAGGCCGAGCAGCTCGCCGACGAGCTGACCGTCTTCGACCGCGGCCGGGTGATCGCCGGCGGCGAGGTGAACGAGCTGAAGGCGAAGGTCGGGGGCCGCACCCTGCGGATCCGCCCGACGGACCGCGGCGAGCTGCCCCGGATGGTCGGCGCGCTGGCGCAGGCCGGGCTGGACGGGATCGGCGGGGCGACCGTCGACGAGTCCGAGGGCGTGGTGAACGTCGCCATCATCAGCGACGAGCAGCTCACGGCCGTCGTCGGCCTGCTGGGCGAGCGGGGGTTCGCGATAGCCGGGATCGACACCCATCTGCCCAGCCTGGACGAGGTGTTCCTGGCCATCACCGGCCAGAAGACATCGCTGGCCGACGCGGACGCCGACGACCGTACGCGGGAGCCCGCCGGGGCCGCCGTATGAGCGGGGTCACGAGTTCACGCCGGCTCGCGCCGCACCACCGCAGGACCGACCGAAGCGAGGTACGCGCATGAGCGCCGCCACCCTGACCGCGCCCGTGCGGGCCTTGGACGACAGCGAGGGCCGGATCGGCCTGCGCGCCAATCTGCGGCACATCGGGGCGCTCGCACGCCGCAACCTGCTCCAGATCAAGCAGGACCCGGAGTCGATGTTCGACGTCCTGCTGATGCCGATCATCTTCACGCTGCTGTTCACCTACGTCTTCGGCGGCGCGATCTCCGGCAAGGGGAACCAGCAGGAGTACGTCAGCTATCTGGTGCCCGGCCTCATGGCGATGAACGGCATGAACATCGCCATGGCCGTGGGCACCGGCGTGAACGAGGACTTCCGCAAGGGGGTGATGGACCGGTTCCGCACCATGCCGATAGCCCGGTCCTCCGTCCTCATCGCGAAGATCCTCGTCGAGATCGGGCGCATGGTGATCGCCACGGCGATCCTGATGATCATGGGTTTCCTGCTGGGCATGTCGGTCTCGGGGTCCGTGTTCCACGTGCTCGGCGCGGTGGCGCTGTCCCTGGTCTTCGGCGCCTCACTGATGTGGATCTTCATCCTGCTGGGACTGATGGTGAAGACGCCGCAGGCCGTCCAGGGCCTCGCGATGATCGTGATCATGCCGCTCCAGTTCGGCAGCTCGATCTTCACGCCGACCTCGTCGATGCCCGGCTGGCTGGAGGGGTTCACCAAGGTCAACCCGCTGTCCAACCTCGCGGACGCCTCGCGCCACCTGTTCAGCGGCCACGGGGCGGTCGCCCAGCCGGTCCTGATCACCCTCGCCTGGGCGGTCGCCATCACGCTCGTGACCGCGCCGCTGGCCGTACGCAAGTTCCGCAACAAGACCTGAGCGGCGCGCGCCGGGTGCGCGACGGCTCCTCACACCAGGGCGGCGGCCTCCTCCTCGGAGAGGGCGCCGCCCTCGGCGTACGCGCGCTCGTACGCCTCGCCGCTCAGCCCGGCGCGGACCGCCGCCTCGGCGGCCTTCCGCGCCTCCCGCTCCTCCGAACGGACGTGGCCGGGCCCGCGCAGCGCGTCGTGCGCGCCCAGCAGCCGGGCCGCGCACAGCGCCTCCCGCTCGCCGCCCAGCAGGGCGTGCGCATGGGCGCCGGTCAGCATCTGCGTCGCCGACAAGTGCGGCGCGACCAGTCGCGCCAGCGGGCTCTGCAACATCGTCAGCGCCTCGCGCAGCCTCAGCAGCGCTTCGGCGGGCCGCCCCTCCAGGACGTCCAGCCAGCCGAACAGCCCCACCACCATGCCCTGGAACAGCTCGATCGGACGATCCGAGAACGTCCGGTACAGCTCCTCGAACTCGGCCCGCGCCTCGCCCGTACGCCCCCTGCGAGCCATCCGGACCGCGAGCTGGAGCCGCGCGAAGACGCCCGCGTCGGGGTTGGTCCGCCTCCCCTCCGTGAGCGTCTCGCGGAGCCGGCGCTCCCCCTCCGCCTCGGTGATCGCCCCCGACTCCAGGAGCACCTCGGTCTGCCGGGCCCGGAGCAGCGACACCTGTCCGAGGGCGCCCAGCTCTTCGCACCGCTCCACCGCCGCCTCGTAGTCCTCGGCCGCCAACGCGTACTCGCCGCGCTGCTCGCGCGCCTCGGCCCGGCCCGTCAGCGCCTCCGACACCCCCCACTCGTCGCCGATCCGCCGGAAGATCTCCAGGCTCTCGTCCGCGTCCCGGGCGGCCTGCTCGGTGCCGTCCCGCTGGTCGTTGAGGAGTTTCGAGCGCATTTGCAGGGCGTGGCCCAGCTCCCACTCGTAACCGAGTTCGCGGCACCGCTCCACGCCGATGTGGATGATCTCCTTCAGCCGCCGCATGTCGCCGGCCCCGGTGAGCAGCACCGCGAAGAGCCACGCGACGCCGGGCACCCGGCAGGTCTGCGGCAGGCCGGGCCGGTAGGCGGCGGTGATCCCGCGCAGCTGAGCCTGCGTCTCCGGGGACGTGGCCGTATCGATGCCGTTCTCCATGCTGGTGAGCCCGACCAGCCGGACCTCGCGCCGGGCCTCCAGCAGCTGCTCCTCGTCCATGGGCGGCGGCGCGTCGATGCAGCGCGCGTACAGCGGCGGGGCCGGCGCGACGGGTTCCGCGAAGGGGTCCGGGCCGAGCGCCGCCACGGCCTGCGACCAGCTCCAGGCGTCCACCCGGTGGTCGCGCAGCTGCCAGAACCAGCTCAGGGAGAGCACCAGGCAGAGCGCCTCCTGCTCATCGCCCGCGGCCGTCGCCCGGCGCAGCGCGGTCCGCAGGTTGTCGTGCTCCAGCTCCAGCCGCTCCAGCCAGCCGCGCTGGGCGGGGCCGCGCAGCAGCGGATCGGCGGTACGGGCCAGTTCGCGGAACGCGACCAGGTGCCGGTGTTCCGCGGCGGCGCGCTCCCCCGCCTCGTCGATCCGCTCCGCGGCGTACTCCCCCACGGTCTCCAGCAGCCGGTAGCGCATCTCGCCGCCGGCGTCCGCCGAGGGGGCCGCGGCGACCAGGGACTTGTCGACGAGCGAGCCCAGCAGGGCCGCGACGTCGCGCGTGGCGACGGCCCCGCCGGCGCCGCTCCCGCTCTCGGCGCCGTCCGCGCACACCGCCTCCGCCTCGTCCAGCCCGCAGCCGCCCGCGAAGACCGACAGCCTGCGCAGCACGGCGCGTTCGGGCCCGTCCAGGAGGTCCCAGGACCAGTCGACGACGGCGCGCAGGGTCTGCTGGCGCGGCAGTACCGTCCGGCTGCCGTTCGTCAGGAGCCGGAACCGGTCGTCGAGGCGGTCGGCGAGCCCGCGCGGGGTGAGCAGCCGCAGCCGGGCGGCGGCCAGTTCGATGGCGAGCGGCAGTCCGTCGAGGCGGCGGCAGATCTCGGCGCACGCCTCGGGGTCGTCGTCGGTGGAGAAGCCGGGGCGGGCCGCCGCGCCCCGGTCGGCGAACAGCCGCAGCGCGACGGGGTCGGGCAGCGGCTCCACGGGCCGCACCAACTCGCCCGGCACGGCGAGCGGTTCGCGGCTGGTGGCGAGGATGGAGACGTCCGGGCAGAGGGCGAGCAGGGTCTCCGCGACGCCGGCGGCGGCGTCGATGACGTGCTCGCAGTTGTCGAGCAGGAGCAGCATCCGGCGCGGCGCGCAGTGCTCGGCGAGCCGGGCGAGGGGGTCGAGCGCGCTGGGGTCGGAGGCGGCCCGCAGCCCCTCGGCGGCGGTGGTCCGCACCACGGTCTCGCGCGCGCCGAGCGCGGTGAGCACGGCCTCGGGGACGGTGGCCGGGTCGTCGAGGGGGGCGAGTTCGGCGAGCCATACGCCGTCCGGCCAGGCCGACTTGAGGGAGTCGGCGGCCTCCTGCGAGAGCCGGGTCTTGCCCGCGCCGCCGGGCCCGAGCAGCGTGACGAGACGGTGCGCGCCCAGGTCCGTACGGATCGCGTCGAGGTCGGTTTCGCGGCCGACGAAGGAGGTACGGCGAGCCCGGAGGTTGCCGGCCGCCGGGGCGGCCGGGCGGCGGGGCGGCGGCTCGGGGGCTCCGGCCGGCTCCAGCAGTTCGGCGTGTACGGAGCGGAGTTCGGCGCCGGGGTCGACGCCGAGGCGGTCGGCGAGGCCGGCGCGCAGGGCCTCGAAGGCGGTGAGCGCCTCGGCGGTGCGGCCTGCGGCGTGCAGGGCGCGCAGCCGCAGCGCGTGCAGCGGCTCGTCGAGGGGGTGCTCGGCGGACAGCTCGACCAGCTCGGGCAGGGCCGCCTCCGCGCGGCCGAGGGCGAGGTCGGCGGCGAGCCGGGCGCGGCGGGCGTCGAGGCGCCGCGCGTCGCAGCGGGCGGCGGCCGCGCCGGGGTCCGGCAGGTCGGCGAGGGCCGGGCCGCGCCACAGGCGGAGCGCGTCGTCGAGGAGGGGCACGGCCTTGTGGGCGTCGCCGTCGGCGAGCGCGCGGGCGCCCTCGTCCGCGAGCCGCTCGAAGCGGTGCAGGTCGATGTCGTCGGCCTCGGCACGGAGCCGGTAGCCGCCGCCCTCGGCAGATTCCACGGCGTCGTGGCCGAGGGCGCGGCGCAGCCGCCCGACGAGCGCCTGCAACGCGCCGTACGCGTCGGCGGGCGGGTCGGCCTCCCAGATCTCGTCGATGAGTGCTTCGGCGGCGCGGGTCCGTCCGGGGCGCAGGGCGAGCGCGGCGAGGAGCGAGCGCAGCCGCGCGCCGCCGAGGGCGACGGGCGTGCCGTCGTCGCGGTGGGCCTGGGTGGTACCGAGGATGCCGTAGCGCACCGGCCCATTCTCCTGTACGCGCCGCGGCTCACCAATCAGCGGCCTCCCCGCACCCGCCACAGCTCACCAGTCGGCGGTCTCCACCTCGACCGGAACGCCGGTCTCGTCCCGCCGGTACCCCACGCCGCGGCGCAGCCGCTCCGGCCCGTCGACCTCGTGCCGGAACCGCTTCGGGCACGCGTCGACCTCCCGGAGCCACCGCTCCCCGGCCACCGGCCCGTACCCGCGGCCCCCCGTGCGGGACTCGGCCAGGCCCTCGGTGACGACCCGAATGCGGCGGACCACACCGACGGTGGGCGCCACTTCCCCGGGAAGCGGCCCATGGCACCGAGCCTCGCCGGGTTCGGGCGGAACTCGGGGGGTTCGGCGGGGCGTTTCCCGTACGTCACCCGGTACGGTCGTACGCCGGCACTCCCCGGATTCCCCGGCAGGCCCAGAAACCCCAGGAGCACCACCTATGGCAAGCACAGCGGCCCGCGGCGACCGGCGGGTGAGTTCCGTCTTCCTCGCGCTCGTCGCAATCATGGCTGTCTCCGCGTGGGCGGTGTGGACGGGCTTCGCGGCGATGCCCGGCCTCGCCGTGTTCCTGTTCGTCGTCTCGGGCTGGGTCGTCTCGCTCTGCCTGCACGAGTACGCGCACGCGGAGACCGCCCATCACAGCGGCGACCTATCGGTCGGCGCGAAGGGCTATCTGACCCTGGACCCGCTGAAGTACACGCACGCGATGCTCTCCATCGTGCTGCCGGTGATCTTCGTGATCCTGGGCGGCATCGGCCTGCCCGGCGGCGCGGTCTACATCGAGCGGCACCGCATCCGCGGCCGCTGGCGGCACAGCCTGATCTCGGCGGCGGGCCCCCTGACGAACGTGCTGTTCGCCGCGGTCTGCACCGCGCCGTTCTGGCTGGACGCGCTGGACGGCGTGCCGGACGACTTCCGGTACGCGCTCGGATTCCTGGCCCTGCTCCAGGTGACGGCGGCGATCCTGAACTTCCTGCCGGTGCCGGGGCTCGACGGCTACGGCGTGATCGAGCCGTGGCTGTCGTACAAGGTGCGGCGCCAGGTGGAGCCCATCGCGCCGTTCGGGCTGCTCGCCGTCTTCATCGTCCTGTGGATCCCCGAGGTCAACACCGCGTTCTTCGACGCGATCCACGCGCTCCTGCGGGCCCTGGGCGTATCCGACTGGGACGCCTACTGGGGCCAGGAGCTGTTCCGGTTCTGGCAGGGCACGCCGGACATCCCGCCGCTGTCGGAGGCCGCGTTCACCACGTTCAGCTGACGTTCGGCAAACCTGCGCCCGCGGCCGTTCAGCCGGCCGCGGCCTGCCGCTGCTCCGCCGCCCGGTCGTTCTTCTGCTTGCGCACGTAGTACCAGGCCATGTTGGAGGAGACGCCCGCCAGCAGGATCCAGACGACGCCGACCCAGCTCCCGCTCGCGAAGGAGACGACGGCCGCGGCGACGGCGAGGACGCACACGGCGATGGCATAGAGGGCGAGGCGGGGCATGGGGGTCGGCTCCTGTCCGGGGTGCGGTGTTTCCCTGCCAGTGTCCCCCATGCCCGTTACGGACCCGCCGGGGCCCGCGCCCCTTCCCTCCGACCGGCCCGGCCTTGCGGGAGAACACCCATTCTCCTACGCTGGGCCACGCCGGGAGAACGAACGTTCTCCCGTGGAGGGAGTCGACCATGAGCGAGACCAGGTCGCCGCTGCCGCCGTTCACCGCGGAGAGCGCCGAGCGGAAGGTACGGGCCGCCGAGGACGCCTGGAACAGCCGGGACCCCGAGCGGGTCGCCCTCGGCTACACCGAGGACTCCGAGTGGCGCAACCGCGATGTGTTCCTGACCGGGCGAGCGGAGATCGTCGGCTTCCTGCGCGCCAAGTGGGAGCGCGAGCTGGACTACCGCCTCCGCAAGGAGCTGTGGGCCTACACCGACGACCGCATCGCCGTCCGCTTCGAGTACGAGTGGCACGACGCCCAGGGCCAGTGGTACCGCAGCTACGGCAACGAGAACTGGGAGTTCGACGAGCGGGGCCTGATGCGCCGCCGCTACGCCTCCATCAACGATCTCCCCATCGCCGAGGACGAGCGCCGCGTCGCGCTCTGAGGCACGAGGGGCCGCGTGCGGCGCGCGTACGGTCCGCACCCGCGCCGCACGTCCCGTACGGGCTATACGTCCGTCACGCGCAGCCCGGCGTGCGCCTTGTAGCGGCGGTTCACGGAGATCAGGTTGGCGACGAGCGACTCGACCTGGTGGGCGTTGCGCAGCCGGCCCGCGAACACGCCCCGCATGCCGGGGATGCGGCCGGCCAGCGCCTGCACGACGTCGGTGTCGGCCCGTACCTCTCCCAGCACCATCACATCGGTGTCGATCTCCGCGATCTCCGGGTCCGAGAGCAGGACCGCCGAGAGGTGGTGGAAGGCGGCGGTGACCCGGGAGTCGGGGAGCAGGGCCGCGGCCTGCTCGGCAGCGCTGCCCTCCTCGGGCGTCAGGGCGTAGGCGCCCTTCTTGTCGAAGCCCAGCGGGTTGACGCAGTCGACGACGAGCTTGCCCGCCAGTTCCTCGCGCAGCGACTCAAGGGTCTTGGCGTGGCCGTCCCACGGCACCGCCACGATCACGATGTCGCTGCGCCGCGCGCACTCGGAGTTGTCCGCGCCCTCGACGCCCAGCCCCAGCTCATCGGCGGCCGTCCGGGCCCGCTCCGCCGCGCGCGAACCGATGATCACCTTCTGTCCGGACTTGGCGAGCCGGTAGGCGAGACCGCGGCCCTGGTCACCGGTGCCACCGAGCACGCCGACGACGAGGCCGGAGACGTCGGGCAGGTCCCACGGGTCCTTGGCGGGCGCCTTCTTCGTGTCATCAGGAGTAGTCATGACAGCGATACTGTCACGCCTTCACGCTGCCCTCGGTGAGCCCCGTTCGCCAGTACCGCTGGCCCACGCCCATCAGCACCATCAGCGGCAGTACGGACAGGAACGCGCCGCCCACCGTGTACTGGTAGAGCTCCGGCTGCCGGTCCGCGTACCCCTGCCAGGAGGTCAGGCCGAGCTGGATCGGGTAGAGGTCCGCGTCGGCGAGCATGACCAGCGGCAGGAAGAAGTTGTTCCAGATGTGTACGAACTGGAAGAGGAAGACGGTGATCAGCGCCGGGGTCATCAGCCGCAGCCCGAGGACCGTGAAGATGCGCGCCTCGCCCGCGCCGTCGATCCGGGCCGCCTCCAGGAGCGAGTCGGGCACCGCGGCGGCGGCGTAGATCCGGCAGAGGTAGACGCCGAAGGGGCTGACCATGGAGGGCAGCAGCACCGCCCAGTAGGTGTTGGCCAGCCCCATCTCGCTGAACAGCAGGTACAGCGGCAGGGCGAGGGCGGTCCCCGGGATGAGCACCCCGGCGAGGATGAGGTTGAAGACCGGCTCCCGGCCGGGGAAGACGAACTTGGCGAGCGCGTACCCCGCGGCGGCGGACAGGAGCGTCGCGACGACGGCCCCCACCCCCGCGTACAGCAGGGAGTTGGCGAACCAGGTGACGTACACGCCGCCGTCGTAGGTGAGCACCCGGTGCAGATAGGCGATCGGGTGCGGATCGGCGAACCAGAAGCCGAAGCTGCCGAAGAGGTCGCCGGTGGACTTGGTCGCGGAGACGACCAGCCAGTAGACGGGGACCAGGAAATAGAGGGCGGCCACCGCCAGCAGGGAGGTGGTGATGATGCGGTGGCGCAGCGGTGGTCCGGTCACTTCCCGTCCCTCCCCCGGCCCACGAGCCGCAGGAAGCCGAAGGACAGCACGCACGCCACCAGTGCGAGGAGCACCGCCTCGGCCGCGGCGACATGCTGGTTGTTGCTGGTGAACGCCTCGTTGTAGGCGTGCAGATTGGGGGTGTAGCCGGAGTCGATGGTGGCCGCCAGCGGGCGCAGCACCATGGGTTCGGCGAAGAGCTGGAGGGTGCCGATGATGGAGAAGACGGTGGCCAGCACGAGCGCCGGCCTGATCAGCGGCAGCTTGATGTGCCAGGCGATCTGCCCGGCGTGCGCGCCGTCGATGCGCGCGGCCTCGTACAGCTCGATGGGCACCGCCTTCAGCTGGGCGATGAGCACGAGCATGTTGTAGCCGGTGAACTGCCAGGTGACGATGTTCGCGATCGACCACAGGACGCTGTCGCGGGCGAGGAAGTCGACCTGCCAGCCCGCCGAGTGGGCCACCTCGACCAGCGGGCTGATGCCCGGTACGTACAGGAAGCCCCACAGGATCGAGGCGATGACACCGGGCACGCCGTACGGCAGGAAGAACGCGGTGCGGAAGAAGCCGACCCAGCGGGCGGAGGCGGCGTCCAGCAGCAGCGCCAGGCCGACCGCGAAGACGATCATCACCGGGATCTGGACGGCGCCGAAGAGCAGGACGCGCCCGAACCCCTCCATGAATCCGGGGTCGCCGAGGGCGTGCGTGTAGTTGGCGAGCCCGGCCCACACTTCGCGGGTGGTGCCGCCGAGGCCGAGCGGCCCGGACCGCTTCGGCTTCAGCAGGCTCTGGTAGAGGGCGTAGCCGATCGGTGCGAGGAAGCAGAGCAGGAAGAGGGCGAGGAAGGGCAGCAGGAAGCCGGCCGCGGCGCGGCGGCTGCGGGCCTCGGTGCGGGTGGCGCGCCTCAACCCGCCGCCACCTTGAGGCCCTTGTCCTTGAGGTCGCTCACGGTCTGGTCCCGCACCTTCTTCAGGACGGCCCGGAAGGAGCCGCCGTCGGCGAGCGCCTCGGTGAAGGCGTCGCCGAGCCGCTGGTAGAGGGTGTCGGTGGCCGGGCCCCACTGCCAGCTGGTGTCGACGCCCTTGGCGGCGCGCCGGAAGACGTCGGTGTAGTGCTGGCCCCCGAAGAAGTCCCGGCGGACCTCCAGGTCGGCGGTGCTGTAGCCGCTCTTGGCGCTGGGGAAGCCGTAGCCGCCCTTGATGAGGAGCTTTATGGAGGCGGGGTCGGAGTTGAGCCAGACGGCGAAGTCCAGCGCGTCCTTGGGGTGCTTGGTATTGGCGAAGACGGCGGTGGTGGAGCCGCCCCAGTTGGCGTACGCCGCGTCGCCCTTCTTCCACTGCGGCATCGGCGCGACCCGCCATTTCCCGGCGGTGTCCGGAGCGTTGCCGGACAGCAGCACATCGCCCCAGCTCGCCCCGAGCCAGGAGACCAGCTGCCCGGTCTGGATGTCCTTGTACCAGGCGTTCTGCCGGTCGGGGATGGTCCGGATCAGCTTCCGCGCGACCAGGCCGCCCCAGAAGTCGGCGACGCGGCGGGTGGCGTCGTCGTCGATGCCGACGGTCCAGGTCTCGCCGTCCGCGTGGAACCAGCGGGCCCCGGCCTGCCAGGCGAGCCCGGCGAAGCGGTTGCCGTTGGTCGCCGAGAACGTCTCGATGTACGCGCCCTTCTTGCGGACCGCCTTGGCCGCCGCCTCGTACTCGTCCCAGGTGGCGGGCGGCTCGATGTCCCACTTGTCGAGGAGGTCCTGGCGCAGGAACAGGCCCATGGGCCCGGAGTCCTGCGGGATGGCGTAGACCGACTCGCCGAAGACGGACTGCGCCCACTCCCAGCCGATGAACTTCTCCTTGTGCCGCTGCGCCTGGTACGCGGAGAGGTCCAGGAGGCCGTTGTCGAGGAGGAAGCTGGGCACGGTGGCGTACTCGATCTGGCCGAGGTCCGGCGGGTTGCCGGCCTTGATCGCGGCGTGCATCTTCGCGTACTGCGCGCCGCCGACGGCGGAGACCTTCTCGACCTCGACCCGCACCTCCGGGTGGGTGCGGTTCCACAGGTCGACGGGGCCGTCGATGCCGGGCACCCAGGACCAGAAGGTCAGGGTGATCCGCTCGCCCTTCTTGCGGTCCTGCGGCCGGGCGGGCTTCCCGTCGTCGGAACCGCAGCCGGTGAGCGCGAGGGCGGCGGCCGTCGCCGCCGATCCGAGCACCGCGCGCCGGCCGATTCCGTATGAGGTCATGTCAGCTCCGCTACGGGGATGCGCCGGAAGGTGATGGTCGAGTACGCGCTGAAGTCGCCCGTCTCGTAGAGCAGGCCGACGGTGTCGGCGTCGAGGCGGGCCAGGTCGGAGTAGGCGGCGGGCAGTCCGCTCGCGGTGTGTACGGGGCGCCAGGTCAGTCCGGCGTCGCGGCTGGCCCGTACGGTCATCAGCGCGCGGTACGCCGGGTCGGCGGGGCCGGAGAAGAGCAGTACGTCGGGGTGGTCCAGGTGCAGGACGCTGCCCTCCACGATGGGCGTGATAAGCCCGGCCTGCGGGCGGAAGGGCTTGTCCAGGGTGGCACCGCCGTCGCTCGACGTGGCGTCGGCGCGGTGGCCGGGCGAGGCGGCGTCGTTGCGGGTGTTGAAGTAGACGCGCCCGTCGGGGAGTTCGGCGGCGGTCGTCTCGTTGACGTTGACGTAGCCGTCGGGGTTCTCGTCGATGTAGCCGATGTGCCAGGTCTCGCCGTCGTCGTCGCTGTAGATGCTGTGCCCGCTGTTGTAGCGGGGCTCGGCGCCGTTGTCGACGCCCAGCGGCGGGGTGGTGTGGTTGGCGGGGACCAGCACCCGGCCCGCGTGCTCGCCGCGTGTGAGCCGCAGCGCGTGGCCGGGGGTGGTGGCGTACCAGCGCCAGCCGTCCCGCTTCGTCTGCGCGGTGATCTCGCGCGGCGCGGACCAGGTCAGCCCGTCGTCGTCGCTGTGCTGGAGCCAGACGCGCCGCCCGTCGGCGGCGGACACCTGGCCGCGCAGGATGCGCTGCTCGGTGGCGTCGGCGGCGTTGTGCACCTGCGGCAGGAGCAGCCGGCCGCCGGGGAGCGCCACGGGGGCGGGGTTTCCGGCGGTGTCCCGGCCGTTGTCGCTGACGACCCGCAGCGGTCCCCAGGTGCGACCGCCGTCGGCGGAGCGTCGCAGCACGATGTCGATGTCCCCGGAGTCGGCGGCCGAGGCGCGCCGCCCCTCGGCGAAGGCGAGCACGGTCTCCTGCGCGGAGACCACCACCGCCGGGATCCGGAAGCTCGCGTACCCCTCGCTCCCGGCCCGGAAGGGCACGGAGGTCTCGTAAGCCATGGCCAATCCCCCAACAGCCGGACATAGGACGTCCCTTGTCCTGGGCGACCATAGGGAGGGCCCGATACCCCGTCAAGGCAACCGGCGCGCCCCGCGGGCCCGTCACCCGGTCGTACCCGCGACGGGCGAACACCGGATGAACGGGGCGGGTCGCCGGAGCATCGGCCGCCGGGCCGGGCCGTTACCGCCCCTCGGCGCCCCGCTGCCGCCCATACGAGTGAGAAAGTTCAACCAACCGGCGCCGGGCGGAAGTCTGCGGCAGGATGCGGGCCCATGGATGCCGTACGGGTCGCGCTGCTGCGCGAAGTGCTCGCCGGGACCGAGTGGTTGCAGTCCACCCGCCGCTTCGCCGGAGCGCTGCGCGCCTCGGTCGGCGCGCACGGCGGCGGGCTGCTGCTCGTGGGCAGCGCCGGGTACGAGCCGTGGCACCTCGCGGCGCACCTCGACGACGAGGCGGCGTGGTCGGGGCTGCCGGAGCTGTCCCCCACACTCGTACGGCACCGGGTGCCGGCCGGGATGCCGGCCCATCTCTCGGTGGGGCTGGGCCGGTTGACCGCCGCGCGGCGCGGCGAGACGGTGCTGGTCGTGACGGAGGAGCGGCCCGGGGCGGCGCTGCTGGAGCGGGTGCACGACGCGCGCCGGGGCGGTACGACGGTGCTCGCGCTGGACGGCGGCGACGAGGAGCTGGGGGCGCTGGCGCACGACGCGCTGGCCGTCCCGGCCAGCGACGACGGCACGTCCCTCGACCTCGATACGGTCCAGCACCTGGTCAGCGCCGCGGCCGGGGAGAACAGCCTGCCCGCGGCGCGCGGCCGGCGGCGCTTCCGCGACCGGCTCTCGCGCCTCGCCGACCAGCTCACCGCGCCGCCGCCGTCGCGCTGGTGACGCCGCGCTGGTAACGCCGCGCCGGGCGGGGTGCGGCGCCCGGCGGTAGCTGGGGGCGTGCACGCCAGGCGCCGGGAGCCCGGCCTGGAGCTTCAGCACACTCCTGGCCCCCGGGGCGTCGAAGACTTGCCGCCGGACGGCCTCGGAGCCGTTCCGCTTCTCGTCGACCGTGCCGCTCCGCGACGGACAGACTCGCCCGTGCCTCATGGACGGCGGCTCCGGACCACGGGCGACTTCACGATTCCGTTTCCTTATTTGCCCGTTCCTTGCTCGCCGCGATCTTCCCCGGCCGTCTCTGGCGTGATTCCGTCTTTCCGGGGGCCGGGGACTGGGACGGAGATCTCCGAGGTCGGGGGGTTTCTGACGGTTTCCGGATGAAAGGTGCTACCGATGTGTGACTGCGGGTCTCTCGGCGAGGAGAACTCCGGGCAGGTACAGGAGGCGGGAGAAGGCCGGACGGTCCATGCCGAGCGGCGCCGCTGGGGCCGGCGCGAGGTGCTGCGGACCTCGGCCCTCGGCGGCGGCGCCGTATTCGGCGCGGCGCTGGCCGCGCCGCCGGCCCTGGCGTCGCCCGCCGTCAGCGGCGCGTCCGACGCCCGCGCCGCGCACACCGGTCCGGTCCGGCGACGCGGCCTGGAGCTGGTCCTGCTGGGCACCGGGGCCGGGCCGCTGGTCGATCCGCAACGGGCCGGCACGTCCTCGGCGCTGGTCGTGGACGGCCGCGTCTACCTCGTGGACGCGGGGCTCGGCGCCGCCCGGCAGTTCGGCCTGGCCGGGCTGGACCGCACCGCGCTGCGGCACATGTTCATCACCCACCTCCACTCCGACCACCTGATGTCGTACTACGACTTCTTCCTGACCGCGGCGGACGCACGTGATCCGATCACCGTGCACGGCCCCGGGTCGGCGGGCGCGCTTCCGTTCGAGGAGAGGGGCTCCACGCCGGGCACCGTCGAGCCGCGGAATCCGACGCCCGGCCTGAAGCAGCACACCGAGGACTGCCACGCCGCTTTCGCCTACAGCACCAACGTCTTCATGCGCGACATAGCCCTCGCGGACCCGCGGGACCTGGCGGACGTGCACGAGATCGGCCTTCCCGACGTCGGCGCGTCCGCGCACAACCCGGCACCGCGCACCCGCCCGTTCCCGGTCATGGAGGACGACCGCGTCAAGGTCACCGCGACCCTCGTCCCGCACGGCCCGCTCTTCCCGTCCCTCGCGTTCCGCTTCGATACCGAACACGGCTCGGTCACCTTCTCCGGCGACACCCGCCCCACCCCCAACCTGGTCGAACTCGCCCGCGACACCGACCTGTTGGTGCACGAGGCGATGGGCGACTCGTCGATGGAGGGGCCGGGCATCCTGGCCCGGCACATGCGGCGCTCGCACACGGCGCTCTCCCAGGTCGGCGGGGTCGCCCGGCGGACCGGGGCCCGCCGGCTCGTCCTGTCCCACATCGGCGAGAAGGGCGACCGGCCGATCGACGCCGCGCGGTGGACCCGCACCGTCAAACGCACCTACGACGGGCCGGTGACCACCGGCGAGGACCTGATGCGGTTCACCGTCTCGGCGAAGAGCTGACCGACGCGGCGCGGGGACCCGCGCGGAGGACCGAGCGGCGCGGGGACCCGCGCGGAGGACCGAGCGGCGCGGGGACCCGGCGCCCCCGCCGCCTCTCACACCCCCGCCGCCTCTCACGCCCCCCGGCCGCCCGGCCCCTGGTCGGGGCCGTCGGGGGCGTCGTCGTTCCAGCGCGGGTCGCTCTGCCATTCGCGGTTGCGGTCGGCGGCCGTCTCCATGGCGTGGGCGGCCTCCTCGCGCGAGGCGTACGGGCCCATGCGGTCGGCCGCGCGGCACTCCGGGCCTTCCTCGACCTTGCCGTGCTGGAGGCAGTAGTACCACTCCCCCGGCTTGCCGGCCGCGCGTCTCCTGAACAGCGCCATCGACCGCTCCTCCCGTCAGACCCCCGTCGGACACTCTTGCCCCCCATGCTGCCCGATGCTCCCTGGATACACTCGCTGGCATGTCTGGCCAGTCAACCCTTGCCCCGGGGACGCTCTCCCCCGCCCGCCCCGTCCCCGCGTCGATCCCGCGCCCCGAGTACGTCGGGAAGGAGGCCCCCACCCCGTACACCGGCCCCGAAGTGCAGGACGCCGACACGATCGAGCGGATGCGGATCGCGAGCCGCATCGCCGCCCGCGCGATGGAGGAGGCCGCGAAGCACATCGCGCCCGGCGTGACCACGGACGAGCTGGACCGGGTCGCGCACGAGTACATGTGCGACCACGGCGCCTACCCGTCCACGCTCGGCTACCGCGGCTACCCGAAGTCGCTGTGCTCGTCGGTGAACGAGGTCATCTGCCACGGCATCCCCGACTCGACGGTGGTGCGCGACGGCGACATCGTCAATCTGGACGTGACCGCCTTCATCAACGGCGTGCACGGCGACAACAACGCCACCTATCTCTGCGGCGACGTCGACGAGGAGTCCCGGCTGCTCGTGGAGCGCACCCGCGAGTCCCTGAACCGGGCGATCAAGGCGGTCAAGCCGGGCCGCCAGATCAACATCATCGGCCGGGTCATCGAGTCGTACGCGAAGCGGTTCGGATACGGCGTGGTCCGCGACTTCACGGGCCACGGCATCAACACGTCCTTCCACTCCGGCCTGATCGTGCCGCACTACGACAGCCCGCACCACACGACCGACATCAAGCCGGGGATGACCTTCACCATCGAGCCGATGCTGACGCTGGGCACGTACGAGTACGACATGTGGGAGGACGGCTGGACGGTCGTCACGAAGGACCGCAAGCGGACGGCCCAGTTCGAGCACACCCTGGTCGTCACGGAGACGGGAGCCGAGATTCTCACGCTTCCGTGACCGGTATCGGGGTACGGTTTTACCGACAGGGCGTCGGGAACAGGTTGACTTAGGTAAGCCTAAGTATAGACAATCGGTTCCCGTCCGCTCCCCCTCGGTCCCCGGAGGTCCGCCTTGGACGCCACCAGTTCGACGTCGTCCGTTCCGTTCTCCACGCTGATCCGCAACGCCTCGCACGAGCAGCACACCGAGGCCGAGAACTCGTCCTTCATGAGCGACATGCTCGGCGCCCGGCTCGGCGTGGACGCCTACCGGCGCTATACGGAACAGCTGTGGTTCGTCTACCGCGCCCTGGAGGACAGCACCGCGCGGCTGGCCGACGACCCGGTCGCCGGCCCGTTCCTCCAGCCCGAGCTGGCGCGCACGGCCGCCCTGGAGCGCGACCTGGAGCACCTGGCGGGCCCCGACTGGCGTACGGCCGTCTCGCCCCTGCCCGCGACCACCGCCTACGCCGAGCGCGTGGCGCACTGCGCGCGCACCTGGCCCGGCGGGTACGTCGCCCACCACTACACCCGCTACCTGGGCGACCTCTCCGGCGGCCAGATCATCCGCGGCACCGCCGAGAAGACCTGGGGCTTCGAGCGCAAGGGCGACGGCGTGCGCTTCTACGTCTTCGACGCCATCGGCAACCCGGCCGCCTTCAAGCGCGGCTACCGCGAGCTGCTGGACGCGCTGCCCCTGGACGACCTTGAGAAGCAGCGCGTGGTGGACGAGTGCAAGCGCGCCTTCGCGCTGAACACGGCCGTCTTCCGGGAGCTGGGCGAGGAGTTCGACGGCCGCGCCCGGGACCCGCTCAGCGCCTGACGGGCCCCAGCGGCCCCTGCGCATCCGCCAGGACCCGGCCGCCGACCTCGACCGATCCGTCGGGGTGCGGCCGGGTCAGGATCTCCGACGCCGCGCCCTGCCGGATGCGCAGGGGCCGCCCCAGCTCATGGGTGAGCACCATGGCCGCCGCGCCCGTGGCCTCGTCCTCGACGACCCCGTCGCCGCGGCGCGGGAAGGCCCTGGCCCGTACGGCGCCCGCCGCCTCGTCCTGCCACGCCCAGGCGTAGAGCCAGCCCTCGCCCTCCGGTGGCGCGGGCAGCGCGTCCACCTCGGCCACGGACGCGTACCGCTGGGTCCGCCGGCCGGCCGCCCACTCCGCTCGGCCCCGGATCCAGACGGCGTCGCCCTCCCGGTGGGCCGGCACCTCGCCGGCCGGGGGCCGCAGCACGGTGAGGCCCAGCAGCCAGGCGGCCCCGACCAGGGGGTGGCCCGCGAAGAGCAGCCGGACGCTGGGTGTGTAGATGTCCACGGCTCCGCGCTCGGCGTCGTCGATGAATATCGTCTCGCTGAATCCGAGCTCGGCGGCCAGCTCCTGCCGTTCCTGCCTGCCGGGTATCGACGGGCCGTCGCGTACGACGCCGAGGGGGTTGCCGCCCCGCCCGTCCGGTCCGCAGAACACCTTGAGCACATGAAGATCGGTCATCCCGGCATTGAACCTCACCGGATCGCGCCCGCCCCTCTTCTCTAGGATTGTCAGGTTGTCGACATCCCTATGAGAAGGAACGACCTTGCCTGCTCTGCTCCCCCTGGCCGCCCTGCTGGCCCTGCCGCTCACCGCCGGTTCCGGCCACGCCACCGCGGCGCAGGAGTCCGCGCCCCAGCCCCCGGCGGTGACCGCCACCACCGCCGCCCCGGCCGCCGCCACGGCGGAGATCACCGAGGGGCAGGTCAAGGAGGTCGGGCCGGGCGGGACGATCCGCTACCCCAGCGTGACCAGCTGCCTGACCGTGACCGTACGGCTCGACGACGGCGGCCTGATCGGCGCGCACGCCAGCCTGTTCCAGGTGCCCGGCGAATACCGCTCGGACCGGATACTCCCCGCGCTCAAGAAGCGGCTGGACGGCCGGGCCGTACGGGCCGTCGAGGTGAAGGGCGCCGTCGGCGCCTGGGACCCGAGCTACTTCACGAAGGCGCTGGAGAGCTACGGGGACGGGGAGGACGTGCCGTACCCGACGAGCCCCGACTTCGACGGGATCGCAGGCGCGGTGGCGAAGGGCATCGGCCAGCCGACGGGGAAGGTGACGGTCGAGGACGTGCCGGACGGGGACCTGACCGTCAAGTAATCGCTGGGAAACGCCTGCGGCCGGAGCCTCCGACGTGAGCGATCGGAGGCTCCGGCCGGTGCGCGGGCCCGCTGGGAGTCGGGCCCGCGCGGCCTGCGAGCCCGTCAGCCGCGCGCGCCGGTGCGGCGGCGGGTGGCGTAGGCGGCCGCGCCGCCCGCGAGGACGAGGGCCGCGGCGCCGCCCACGAGCGCGGTGGTGGGGGTGCTGGAGCCGGTGCTGGCGAGGGAGGCGCCGCCGCCGGAGCCGCCCGTGATGCCGCCGGAGCCGCCGGTCGTGCCCGCGCCGCCGCCGAGGCCGTCGTCGGTCGAGGAGCCTCCCCTGGAGGCCGAGGAGCCGGACGAGCCGGAGGCGCCGGGGAGTTGGGCGTTCTTGTCGAGGGAGACGTTCAGGGTGACCGGGTCGAGGTCGCGCTTCGCGGGCTCGTCGTAGTAGCCGCCGAACGCCTTGGCGCCCGCGTCCGTGAGCCGGGCCGGGACCCCCGCGAGCGTGACGATCTTGCCCTTGGCCCTCATCGGCTTACCGCTCAGGTCCAGGTCGGCGAGGCGCAGGTCGGCGCTGTTCTCGACCTTGCCGCTGTCCCGGGCCTTGCTGGAGACGTCCGCGACCAGCGCGCCCTTGGCGCCGTCGACCCGCACCTTGAGGTCGCTGAACTTCAGGTCCAGCTCGCCCGCGTGACCGGTGAAGCGGACCGCGCCGTCGAAGGCCGCGTCCAGGGCGGACTTGTCGGCGTCGTACGAGCCGTGGCCCTTGGGGAAGCGGTACCCGGCGCCGCTCTTCGCGGCGCCGCCGGACAGTTCGATCTTGCCCTTCGCGCCGCCGGTGACGTACTTGCGGAACGACGCCTTCACGCCCCAGTCGAGGTTGCCGTCGGCGATCGCGCCGGACTCGGCGGCCGGTTCCCCGGCGGACCCGGCGTCGCCGGTGGGCGTCTTGCCGGAGGGGGTGGGCTGTGTGGTCGGCTGGTCGGTCGGCGCGGTCGTGGGCTGACGCGACGGCCCGTCCGTGGGGTTGCCGGTGGGGCCGGTCGTCGGCTCCTTGGTCGGTTCCTTGGTCGGCTCCTTGGTCGGCTGCTGGGTCGGCTGTCCGCTGCCCGTCTTCACGGTGAGCGTGGCCGGGTCCAGCTCCTGCCCCTCCTCGTACATGTCGTTGAACGCCTTCGCGCCCTCGGCCGTGAGCTTCGCGGGTATCTTCGCGAAGGTCATCGTGGAGTCGCCGCCGCTGCTCCGCTGCGCCTTGGACAGGTCGAGCGCGGCCAGTTCGACGTCGTCCTCGGTCGTGCCCGCCGCGGTGATGTCGGCGGTGATGCTGCCGGCCATGCCCTTGGTGGACAGCTTCAGGTCGGCGAGCTCGATGTCGAAGCGGTGCGCCTTCGAGATGAAGCGGACGCTGCCCTTGAAGGTGGTCGCGACGGCGTGCGTACCGGTGTCATACGTGCCCGAGCCGTCGGTGAAGGTGAAGGGGCCGTTGCCGGCGGCCTGCTTCGCGCCGTCCGCGGTCTCGATCGTGCCCTTCGCCATCCCGGTCACGTACTTACGGAACGACTCCTTCACACCCCAGTCCAGGGTGCCGTCCTTGAGCTCCGCCTTCGGCGGGCCGTCCGCGCTGCCGTCGGCCGCGAACGCGGGGATGCTCAGCGCGCCCGCCCCCAGCGCGAGGGCCGTGGCGGCGGCGAGGGCGAAGCGCCGCGCGGGGCGGGCGGGGGGCTTGGGCGGGGTAACGGTCATGATCGGGGGTCTCCTTGAGGGGGTATCAGGGGGAGTCGGATGGCGGCCGGGAGCGGGCGTTATCCGGAGCCGCCGCGTCGGGGGCGGTCGACCGGTACGGGCGCGGGCCGGCGGCGGGGGCCGGGCACCGCCGCCGGCGCGGTGCCGTCGGCGCATGCCCGTCAGTCCTGCGCGGGCGGCGGCCCGTCCTCCGTGCCCGGGGCCGCGGCGGTGGCACCGGCCGCGGCCGTCCGGCGCCTGCGGACGACGGTGAAGGCGGTGCCGGCCGCGAGCAGGACGACCAGCGCGCCCGCGCCCGCCGCGATCGGCACGGCCGACGAAGAGGAGTTGGAGGAAGAGGCGGATGCGGCGGCGGGTGCGGGGGTGGCGCCGGCCGTCGTCGGCGTCGCGCTCGGCGCGTGCCCGAGGTCGGGCAGCGGCGGCAGCTTCGCCTTGGCGTCGAGGGCGACGGAGAGGGAGACCGGGTCCATCTCGGCGCCCTCCTGGTACATGGAGCCGAACGCCTTCGCGCCCTCGGCGGTCAGCTTGGCGGGCGCCTCGGCGATCGCGATCAGGCCGTCTCGCGGCTTGAGGCTCTTCGCCTCGAACGTGGCGAGCGGTACGGACTTCCGGGTGGTCTTCCCGTCCGCGACGCCCGCGGACAGCGTGCCCTTGCCGTCCCGCACCGCGACTTCGACATCGCGGAGGGAGAGGTCGAGGTGCTTGCCGGTGAAGCGCAGGGTGCCCGCGAAGGAGGCGTCCAGGACGCCCTTGTCCTCGTCGTAGGCGCCCTTGCCCCGGGGGAAGCGGAAGAGCGCGCCGCCGTCCTGGGCGCCGTCGCCGAGCTGCCACTCGCCCTGGGCGATGGGTCCGGTGACGTACTCGCGGAAGGTGCGGCGCACACCCCAGTCGACGGCCGCGTCGGTGAACTCGCCCTTGGGCGCGTCCTTCGCCGGCTTTTCGGGTTTCCCGTCGTCCTTGGCCGCGCCGCCCGAGGGGGTCGCGCTCGGCGACGCGTTCGCCGCGCCCGGCCGGACGTCGGCCGACAGGTTCACCGGGTCGAGCGCGGTGCCCGCCGTGTAGTAGCCGGCGAACGCCTGCGCGCCCTGCGCGGTGAGGGTGGCGGGGATGCCCGCGAGGGCGACGGCGGTGCCTCCGCCGCGCATGTTCACACCGGAGAGGTTCAGCGAGGCCAGCGGTACCCGCGCGGCGGTGGTGACGCGCCCGCTGCCCTTGGCCTTGCTGACCATGTCGGCGTAGAGCGTCCCCTTGCCGCCGGTTATCCGGACGGTGGGGCTGCTGATGGTGAGGTCCAGTTCGTGACTGCCGTCGGACTTCTTGTGGCCCATGAAGCGCACCCCGCCCGAGAAGCCCGCGTCGAACGCCCCGCTGTCCGGGGTGTACGAGCCCTTGGCGGAGTGGAAGCGGAAGGCGCTGCCGCCGACCGTGGCCGCCCCGCCCCGCAAGGCCCAACTGCCGTGTGCGATGGGCCCGGTGACATAGCTCTGGAAGGAGGACTTGATGCCCCAGTCGAGCCTGCCCCCCTCGACCGTGCGACTGTCCGCCGCCTGGGCCGTACCCGCCGGGAGCAGCAGCGCGGCCGTCAGCGCGGGGGAGAGCGCGAGGGCGAGTGCCCTGCCCGCGCTGACGGCGCGCACCGGTCTGAACGGCAGCATCAGGAACCCCTCTCGGGTGTGGTTATTAAGGTAAGGCTAACCTAAGCTATGACCGTTCAGGTCGGATACCTCCAGGAAGCGGAAAGGCTGAATCGTGCAGCAACGGCAGTCGGCTGGCGCGCCGATACGCACCCCGCGCCCGCTCCGCGCACTCGTGGCGGTCCTCGCTCTGGCCGTCGCGCTCGTCGGCTGCGGAACGTCCGGCGCGTCCGGCGGCGGGCACCCGGCGGGCGCGGAGAAGCAGCGTGCCGCCGACCGCGTGCAGCCGATCGCGAAGCGCGCCGAGCCCCGGTTGCCGGCCGCCGTACGGTCCGCCGACGGCCACGACGTGACCGTACGCAGCACCGACCGGATCGTCCCGCTGACCGGCTCCCTCTCGGAGACCGTCTTCACCCTCGGCCTCGGCGACCACGTCGTCGCCCGCGATATCACCGCCACCTTCGAACAGGCGAAGAAACTGCCGGTGGTGACCCGCGCGCACGACGTCTCGGCGGAGAGCGTGCTCTCCCTCAAACCCACCGTCGTCCTCGCCGACACCACGACCGGACCGGCCGAGGCCATCGAGCAGATCCGGGCCGCGGGCGTCCCCCTCGTCGTGCTCGACCCGCCCAGGAAACTCGCCGACGTCGGCGCCCGCATCGACCGGGTGGCGGCGGCGCTCGGCGTGCGCGACTCCGGCGACGAGCTGCGCCGCCGGACCGAAGAGCGCGTCGAGGCCGTGCGGAAGGACATCCCGCGCGGCGGCGAGAAGCCCCGCGTCGCCTTCCTCTACCTCCGCGGCTCGGCCGCCGTCTACCTCATCGGCGGCGCGGGCTCCGGCGCGGACTCGCTCATCGAGGCGGCGGGCGGCGTCGACGCGGGCGCGGAGTCCGGGCTGAAGAAGGACTTCACGCCGATCACCAGCGAGGCCCTCGCGAAGGCCGCGCCCGACGTGATCCTGCTCATGACCAAGGGGCTCGCATCGGTGGGCGGCGTCGACGGCCTGCTGAAGGTGCCGGGCGTCGCCGAGACCCCGGCCGGGATGGACCGCCGGATCGCCACGGTCGACGACGGCGTACTGCTCAACTTCGGCCCCCGTACGGACACCGTGCTCAAGTCCCTCGTCGAGCAGATCCACAAGGGCGGCTCCTGACATGGCGGTTCTGACGGAGAACACCGAAAACACCAAGAACGCAGGGGACACCGGGGGCGCAGGGGACACCGGGGGCGCAGGGGACACCGGGGGCGCGCCCTCGCGGCCGCGCGCCGCCGGCCGCCACCGGCGGCGGGCCCCGCTCATCGCGGCCATGGCCGCCGCCCTGCTCGCCCTCTGCCTGCTCTCCGCGGGCATCGGCGCGTACGAGATCCCCGTCGGGGACGTCCTCGGCTCGCTGCTGCACCGCCTCGGGCTCGGCGGGGCGCGGCTGGACCGGGTCGGCGAGAGCGTGCTGTGGAACGTACGGCTGCCCCGGGTCGTCCTCGCGCTGCTCGTCGGGGCGTCGCTCGGGTGCGCGGGCGCGCTGATGCAGGGCGTGTTCGGCAACCCGCTGGCCGAACCCGGCGTCATCGGCATCTCCGCGGGCGCGGCCGTCGGCGCCGTCGGCTCGATCGCGCTGGGGCTGAGCTTCTTCGGCAACTGGACGGTGACGGCCTGCGCGTTCGCCGCCGGGCTGCTCACGGTGGCGCTCGTGTACGTGATGTCGCGGTCGGGCGGCCGTACGGAGGTCGTGACGCTGATCCTCACCGGCATCGCCGTGAACGCCTTCGCGGGCGCGCTGATCGGCCTGTTCATCTTCTTCGCGGACAACGCGCAGGTCACCCAGATCACGTTCTGGCAGCTCGGCTCGCTCGCGCAGGCCACCTGGCCGAAGGTGCTGGCGGTCCTGCCGTGCGCCCTGGCCGGGCTGGCCGCGGCGCCCTTCTCCGCGCGGAAGCTGGACCTCCTCGCGCTCGGCGAACGCCCCGCGCGCCACCTGGGCGTCGACGTGGAGCGGCTGCGGATCACGCTGGTCCTGGTCGTCGCGCTGCTGACGGCCGCCGCCGTGGCGGTGGCGGGCATCATCACCTTCGTGGGGCTGCTCGTCCCCCACCTGCTGCGGATGGCCGCGGGCCCCGGCCACCGGCTCCTCGTACCGGGCAGCGCGCTGGGCGGCGCCCTCGTCCTGGTCGCCGCCGACCTCGCGGCGCGTACGGCCGCCCAGCCCGCGGAGCTGCCGCTGGGCGTACTGACGGCCCTCTTCGGCAGCCCGTTCTTCTTCTGGCTGCTGCGGCGGACGCGGCGCAAGCAGGGAGGCTGGGCATGACGGCCCGCTCACCGCAGACCACCACCGAACACCACACGGGTTTCCGGCCGGGGGCCCGGGGGTTGCCCCCCGGAAGACACAGCTGGCTGCTGCGCAGGACCCGGCGCAGGCAAGGGGGCTGGGCATGATCAAGGGGTTGTTCTCCTCCCGCGTACGGGCGCTGCCCCAGCCGCCCGCCCCCGGCGTCCCGCTGGTCGAAGCCGTCGCCCTGCGGGTGCGGTTGGGGGGACGTACCGTCCTGGCCGAGGTCGATCTCAGCGTCGCCTCGGGGGAGGTGCTGGCGCTGGTGGGGCCCAATGGGGCGGGCAAGTCGACGCTGCTCGCCGCGCTCGCCGCCGATCTGCCCGCCGAGTCCGGCGAGGTCCGCGTCGACGGGCGCGCCGCCGGTGACTGGTCCGCTCCCGACCTGGCGCTGCGCCGGGCCGTACTGCCCCAATCGGCCGCGGTGTCCTTCCTCTTCCCCGTCGAGGAGGTGGTGCGGATGGGGCGCGCGCCCTGGGCCGGTACGCCCGCCGAGGACGCGGACGACGACGCGGTGCGCGAGGCGATGGCCGCCGCCGAGGTGGCCAAGTTCGCGGAGCGGCCGTTCTCCGCGCTGTCCGGCGGTGAGCGCGCCCGGGTCGCGCTGGCCCGGGTGCTCGCCCAGCGCGCCCCGCTGCTGCTGCTCGACGAGCCGACGGCCGCGCTCGACCTGCGCCATCAGGAGCTGGTGCTCCGGGTGTGCCGGGAGCGGGCGGCGGCCGGTGACGCGGTGGTGGTCGTCCTGCACGACCTCGGGCTGGCCGGCGCGTACGCGGACCGGGTGGCGGTGCTGCACGAGGGCCGGATCGCGGCGGACGGCCCGCCGGAGCGCGTCTTCGACGCGGAGCTGCTGACGCACGTCTACCGGCAGCCGGTGGAGGTCCTCTCGCATCCGCGCACCGGGGAGCCGCTGGTGATCCCCCGGCGGGCGGCGAAGGCGCGGCGGGGCGGGGGCTGAGAGCCGCTGTTCCCGGTACCCGCCCCCCTCGTCGTCCCCGCCCCCGGTAGGGTTGCGCCGTCCCAAGCAGCCCCGAAGGAGCCGAAGCCCGATGAGACGCCGGTTGCCCCGTCGACTGTTCACCGCACTCGCGGCCTCGACGCTCCTGACCCTGACCGGGTGCGTGACGGTGCACGGGGAGCGGGAGGTCCTTCCGGCGGTGGGCCGGGCCGAGGCCCCCAAGGTCCTCCAGCGGTTCACCGACGCGTACAACAAGGCGTACCGGGAGCTCGACCCGGCGGCCGTCGACGGGTTCGAGGCCGGGCCGCTGGCGGCGAACAACCGGGCCGACCTCACCGCGCAGCACACCCTCTCCCCCGGCGGGAACGCCTCGTACCCGGCGCTGGAGCTCAAGGACGCCCGCTTCACCATCCCCGCGCAGGCCGGGTGGCCGAAGTTCTTCGTCGCGGACTCCGCCAGCAACCGCGACACCAACCGCTGGTACCTGGTCTTCACCCGGGACGGGGCGAAGAAGCCGTGGCGTGCGGCCTATCTGTCGATCCTCAGCCCGAAGGAACAGCCGCGGTTCGCGACCGGCGAGGACGGCTGGGCGCAGCCGGTGCCGACGGGCGGGGACTCGGGGCTGGTCGTCGACCCGGGCGCGATGAGCGGCGCGTACACGACGTATCTCCAGAGCGGCAAGGGGAAGTTCGCGCCGGGCCAGTCGACGTCGCGGACGCGCGAGGCCCGCGAGAAGCTGCGGCGCACCCCGTCGTTCTGGACGGCGTACATCGACAGCCCTGCCGGGCCCCCCGACTACGCGCCGCTGGCGCTGCGCACCGAGGACGGCGGTGCGGTGGTCTTCTTCACCGCGCACCACCGGGAGAAGCGGACGCTGGCCAAGGGCGTACGGCCGGTCATCGGCGACCCGCGCACCAAGGCGCTGCTGACCGGCGACTTCAAGCGCTCGGTGACCTTCACCAAGGTCTCGGAGTCGGCGGTGCGGGTGCCGTCGAAGGGCGCGGGCGGCTCGGTGTCCTTCCTCAACCGGATCGAGGGGCTCACCGCGGTCAAGGGCGGCTGAGGACCGTACGGACGGCTGCCACCCGTACGGGCACGGGCCCGGGGTCGGCGTCCGGCGTCAGCGGCCGATCGGCCAGGCGGCGGATTCGTGGTCGTGGTCCGGCCGCTCCCCCGCGAACTGCGCGCAGGCGTCGGTGAGGGACTCCAGCAGCGTCAGCGGCTCCGGCAGCGGCTGTTCGGGGCCGAGCAGCCAGGCCACCCCCCCGTCGCCGGGCACCCGCGAGGGCGGTACGAGCACATAGCTGCCGCGGCAGTGCCAGCGCAGCCCGGGGTGCTCGTCCATGGTCTCGGGGTGGCAGTCCAGCTCGCACGGCCACCACTCGTCCTCGTCGTCCGGGGTGCCGCGGGTCTTGGTGAAGAACAGCATCCGGTCGGGCGCGCAGGTGGCGACCGGGCCGACCTCGACGCCCGCCGCGCCGAGCCGCTCCAGGGCCTGCCGCCCCGCTTCGAGGGGCACGTCGAGGACGTCGTGGTCGATGCCGGTGGCGGTGATGAAATTGGCCAGGGGCTGGGCCCGCAGCCAGCCGCCGACCTTCTCGGGGTCGGTGGTGGCCAGCGTCTGCCAGGCGAAGGAGATGGGGTGGCGGCCCGGGGTCGGACAGCCGATGCGTTCACAGGAACAGCCGTAGCCCGAGGGGTGCGCCGCGAGGGACAGCGGGAAGCCCGCGACAGCGGCGGCCAGGAGCAGATCCTCGCGGACGGCTTCGGCGTCCGCGCCCGTATCGGCGGCCGTGCCCCTCGGTCGGCGCAGCCATTGCGAGAACCTGCTTTTGCGTTCCATCTATCCCCTCACTTCGACCGCGGGCTGGGATCAATGCTGCCACCATCCTGCTCCTGGTGTGACCAGTGTCCGTATCCGGGGTGGCCGGGACGGGTCGTACGGGCGTCAGGGGCGTACGTCGGCAGGCGGGGGCGTGCACCGGTGGCACGCTGGGGCGCGTACGGGCTGTGTGCGTAGGGATTACGGCCCGTGTCCGGCCGCGGCGCGCTCGCGCGGGGCCGCCGGCGGGCGCCGCGGGGACTGTGTCAGCGGGGTCGCATGCCGCGCAGCGCGAGGTCGGCGACGGTGTCGGCGTACTCGTGGGTGACGGGCAGGGTGCGGGTCATGAAGCGGTGGAAGAGGGGGCCCACGAGCAGTTCCAGCGCGATGCGCAGGTCGATGCCCTCGGCGATCTGGCCGGCTTCCTGGGCGATCTTGAACCGTCGTACGTACGCCTGGAGCTGCGGTTCCAGGACCCGTTCGGTGAGCAGGGCGGCGAGGTCTTCGTCACTCTGCGACTCGGCGGCGAGCGCGCGGGTCGGCGCGGCGAGGCGGGGGTCGTGGAGTTCGTCGACGGTGGCCCGCAGCACGGTCTTGAGGTCGGCTTCGATGTCGCCGGTGTCGGGGAGTTCGACGGCGTGGGGGTCGCCGCCCTCGGGGAGGCACGCCTCGAAGAGCACGGCGGCCTTCGAGGGCCACCAGCGGTAGATCGTCTGCTTGCCGACGCCGGCCCGGGCGGCGATGGCCTCGATGGTCAGCTTGGAGAAGCCGCTTTCGGCGACGAGTTCGAGGGCGGCGTCGAGGATGGCGCGGCGGGACCGCTCGCTGCGGCGGGTGGAGTCGGGCGCTGTCTTGTTCGGCATGACCGGAAGGATAACGAGCACCCTAGGCGAGACGTTTCGTCTTGACGGGGCGGGGCGTGTCGCGGGGGCCGGGAGGGTCCGGCGGCCGGCGGCGGCTCACCCGGCACGGCACCCCCGGAACCGGCCACACCGGACACCGGCCGTAAACCACCCGTACGGATCATGCGGTACGGGGCGCCGGGGTGGACGATTTGGGCACGTGCGACAACCCCGTACGGCCCGACTCCCTCGTAAGGAGCTTTCCTTGCGTATGCCACCGCGCTCCGCCACCGCCCGGCGCTATCTGATGTGCCCTCCGGCCCACTTCCGGGTCACGTACTCCATCAACCCCTGGATGGACCCGGCCAAGCCGGTGGATCTGCGGCTCGCCGTCGCGCAGTGGGAGGACCTGCGCGACCGCTACCGCTCGTTCGGCCACACCGTCGAGGAGCTCGAACCCCGCCCCGGCCTGCCCGACATGGTCTTCGCCGCCAACGGCGCCACGGTGGTGGACGGACGCGTGCTCGGCGCCCGCTTCGCCCACGCCGAGCGCACCGCCGAGGCCGCCGTGCACGCCGAGTGGTTCCGCGCCCACGGCTACCGCGACGTCCGGGAGCCGGAGCACATCAACGAGGGCGAGGGCGACTTCGCCGTCACCTCCTCCTGGCTGCTGGCCGGCCGCGGCTTCCGCAGCAGCCCGCTGTCGCACGCCGAGGTCCAGGAGTACTTCGGCCGCCCCGTGATCGGGCTCGACCTGGTCGATCCCCGCTACTACCACCTCGACACGGCGCTGTCCGTGCTCGACGGCGACAACGACGAGGTCATGTACTACCCGGGGGCCTTCTCGCCCGGCAGCCGGGCCGTGCTGGCGCGGCTGTTCCCCGACGCCTTGATCGCCTCCGAGCCCGACGCGGAGGCGCTGGGCCTCAACGCGGTGAGCGACGGCCTCCATGTGGTGCTGCCGCAGGCGGCGGTGGGGCTGTTCGGCCCGCTGCGCGAGCGGGGGTACGAGCCGGTCGGGCTGGACCTGAGCGAGCTGCTCAAGGGCGGCGGCAGCGTCAAGTGCTGCACGCAGGAGCTGCGCTGAGCTGAGGCGGGCGGGGGCGGGCCCGCGGCGGGGGTGGATTCCGCGGGGACGGATTCCGCGGGTTTCTGCGGGCTTCCGCGGGTCCGGGCCTCGTCGGCTTCTGCGGGTCCGGGCCTCGTCGGCTTGGATGGGCCGAGCCTCGCCGGCCGCCGCGCGTCCAGGCCCCGCCGGCCTCCGCGAATCCGGGCCCCAGTCCGAAGCGGCCCGGTCGGCCCCCGTCAGGCCGGCGGCCAGGCGTCGCCCCAGTCGGCGTCCCGGGCCGCGCGGTAGAGCGGGCCCTGGCGCTTGGTGACCGTCTCGCGGCGGATCTGCTCCTGCGCCGTGCAGAGGTCCAGCAGCACCTGCCCCTTGCGGATCTGGGGCCTGCGCACGACGCGGGACGGGGCCGGCTCCACGGGCGTCCGTACGGCGGCGACGTAGCTGAACTTCTCGTCCTCGTACGGCAGCGAACCGCCCTTGACCCGGCGGTGCAGTGACGAGCGGCTGACCCTCGCGGAGAAGTGGCACCAGTCCGTGCCCGGCACGATCGGGCATCCGGCGCTGTGCGGGCAGGGCGCGAGCACCCGCAGGCCCGCGGCGATCAGCCGGTCGCGGGCCGCGAGGACGCGGAGGTAGCCGTCGGGGGTGCCGGGCTCGATGACCACGACGGCCCGCGCGGCACGGGCCGCCTCCTCGACCACGGCGCCGCGGGCGGCGTCGGTGAGCTCGCCGAGCACGTACGAGACGGTGACGAGGTCCGCGTCGGGCAGTTTCAGCCCGCCGCCGATCTCCGCCCGCTGCCACCGCGCCGCCCGCAGGGTGGGGGACGCGGCGCCGCGGGCGAGTTCGGCGCCCAGCGCGAGCGCCGGTTCGGCCCAGTCGAGGACGGTCGTGGCGCGCTCGGCGCCGGGCCAGGCGGCGTCCACCGCCCAGCTCGCCGCTCCGGTGCCGCCGCCGACGTCCACGTGGGTGGCCGGTGACCAGGAGGGGTCCTGCTCCCGGAAGGCGTCGAGCGCCGCGCGTACGGCCTCGAAGGTCGCGGGCATCCGGTACGCGGCATAGGCGACCACGTCCGAGCGGTCGCGCAGGACGGGCGCGTCCGTCGGCGTCTGCCCCCGGTAGTTGACGATCAGCCGGTCGACGGCCTGCGCGGCCTGCTTGGGCGGGAGCCCGTCGAGCAGCTCGGCGAGCGCGGCGCGCAGCGTCTCGCCGGTCCGGGGGGAATCGGGGGCGTCGTACATCCGCCGAATTCTACGGGCCGCCGCTCGCCCGCTCCCCCACCTCGCACGGCGGCGCCCGGCCGCCGTACCAGGGCTGCGCGTCGCATACTCAGGAGGCCGCGCATCGCGGAACCTCGGCATGGCGGGGCATTACAGAATTGCGACAGCGAACACCGGGCCGACGAGATGAGCGGCCCGGTCATAGAAGGCTCTGATCGTGTACGCCAAGTGCCAAGCGTGTGAACGAAGTTGAGCCAGTCGCACATTGCTGCGGCGGCGGCCAGAGGTGTCCGCGCGGCGCGGGGTACGGGCCCGGCGGCCATCCGCCGGCCGCCGGCCGGCGGGCGGCGGGCGGCGGGCGGCGGGCGGCGGGCGGCGGGCGGCGGCTTGAGTTCCGGTTCGGCGGAGTTCCATCGGGCCGGGCCCCGGACCGGCTCGCTGTTTTACAGTTCCCAGGTCAGCCCTTGGTGCCTTAGAAGGAATAGCGAATCATGCCGACCGAAACGTTCGAGTTCCAGGTAGAAGCACGCCAGCTCCTGCAGATGATGATCCACTCGATCTACTCGAACAAGGATGTCTTCCTGCGCGAGCTCATCTCCAACTCCTCCGACGCGCTGGACAAGTTGCGCCTGGAGGCCCTGCGCGACGACGCGCTCGGCGCGGACACCTCCGATCTCCACATCGCCATCGAGGCCGACAAGGACTCCCGCACGCTGGCCGTGCGGGACAACGGCATCGGCATGTCGTACGACGAGGTGCGCGAGCTCATCGGGACCATCGCCAACTCCGGCACGGCGAAGTTCCTCAAGGAACTGAAGGAGGCGAAGGACTCGGCCGCGGCCGAGGGGCTCATCGGGCAGTTCGGTGTCGGGTTCTACGCGAGCTTCATGGTGGCCGACGAGGTCACGCTGCTGACGCGGCGCGCGGGCGAGAGCCAGGGCACCCGCTGGACGTCCGACGGCGCGGGCACGTACACGGTCGAGACCGTCGACGAGGCGCCGCAGGGCACCTCGGTCACGCTGCGCCTCAAGCCCGCGGACACGGAGGACAAGCTCTACGACTACACCTCTCCCTGGAAGATCAAGGAGATCGTCAAGCGGTACTCCGACTTCATCACCTGGCCCATCAGGATGGCCGCCGAGGCCCCGGCCGCCACCGAGGGGACGGAGAACGGCGAGGGGCCGGAGAGCGGCGAGGAGGCCGCGGGGAGCGAGCCCGAGCCCGAGACGCTCAACTCGATGAAGGCCCTGTGGGCGCGCTCGCGGGACGAGGTGAGCGACGAGGAGTACCACGAGCTGTACAAGCACATCAGCCACGACTGGAACGACCCGCTCGAAACGATCCGGATGCAAGCGGAGGGCACCTTCGAGTACCAGGCGCTGCTGTTCATCCCCTCGCACGCGCCGCAGGACCTCTTCATGCGGGACCACAAGCGCGGCGTGCAGCTCTATGTGAAGCGCGTCTTCATCATGGACGACTGCGAAGCGCTCATGCCGCCTTATCTGCGGTTCGTCAAGGGCGTCGTCGACGCGCAGGACCTGTCGCTCAACGTGTCGCGGGAGATCCTCCAGCAGGACCGCCAGATCCAGCTGATGCACCGCCGCCTGGCGAAGAAGGTGCTGTCCACGATCAAGGACATGATGTCCGGGTCGCCGGAGCGCTACGCCACGCTGTGGCGGGAGTTCGGCCGCGTCCTCAAGGAGGGGCTGCTGGGCGACTTCGAGAACCGCGACGCGATCCTCGGCGTCTCCTCGTTCGCCTCGACCCACGACGCCGAGTCGCCGACGACCCTGGCGCAGTACGTGGAGCGCATGAAGGACGGGCAGGAGCACGTCTTCTATCTGACCGGCGAGACCCGGCAGGCCATCGAGAACTCCCCGCACATGGAGGCGTTCCGGGCCAAGGGCATCGAGGTGCTGCTGCTCACCGACCCGGTCGACGAGGTGTGGGTCGAGGCCGTCCCCGAGTTCGAGGGCAAGCAGCTGCGGTCGGTCGCCAAGGGCGAGGTCGACCTCGGCAGCGAGGAGGAGAAGAAGGAGGCCGAGACCGAGCGCGAGAAGCGGCAGGAGGAGTACGGGGCGCTGCTGGCGTGGATGACGGAGCGGCTGGGCGAGGACGTGAAGGAGGTGCGGCTCTCCTCGCGCCTGACCGTTTCGCCCGCGTGCGTCGTCTCCGACGCGCACGAGGCGACCCCGGCCCTGGAGAACATGTACCGGGCGATGGGGCAGGAGGTGCCGCACGCCAAGCGCATCCTGGAGCTGAACCCCGGGCACCCGCTGGTGAGCGCGGTCAACAAGGCTCATGGCGAGCGGGCCGGCGAGGGCGACGCCGGGCTCGGCGAGACCGCGGAACTGCTCTACGGGATGGCGCTGCTCGCCGAGGGCGGCGAACTGAGTGATCCGTCGCGGTTCATCAAGCTGATGGCGGAGCGGATGGAACGCTCGCTGTAGAGCTCCCCCCACCGGACGGCGGCCCGGAGACGTACGGCCGGGGACTGGGCACACAAGCCATGCAAACAGATCGTTCACCATAATCTGTTGACAGTGGTTTGTGTGCCCTTCCATGCTGACCGCATGACTTCCCCATCCGGAGAGACCCCGGGACAGACCCCCGACCCCTTCTCGCCCCCGCACCCCGACCAGGCCCGCGCGCAGCGCGTCCCCGCCTCCCTCTTCCGCATCGCGGAGCGGCACGCGGCCACCGACGGACAGCGCCGCCGGCAGTCCCACCCCGCGCTCCCCGGGCCGCACGAGGCCGTCCGGCTCGTGGCGTTCCTGCTCAGCGGCGCCGCACTCCGCGAGGACGGCGAGCCCGAGGTGGACCACGCCGACATCACCGCCGCCCTGTCCCTCCTCCCGCTGGTCCGCGGGGAGTTGGACGAGCTGGAGGCGGGGCTCCTGCAAATGGCCCGGGGCCGGGGCATGACCTGGCCCGAGGTCGCCTTCGGGCTGGGCCTCGGCACCCCGCAGGCCGCCCGGCAGCGCTACGAGCGGCTGCTGGACCGTACCGAGACCGGCCAGGGATAGGAGCCGGCCGGCCCAGCGCCGGCGCCTGCCCGCTGCCCGCGGCCGGGCTTGGAGCCTGTGCCGCCGCCCTGGCCGGGCGGGCGGAAACGGTTACCGGACATGCCGAGCGGCTCGGCGATCCAGCCGTGCGCGAGCCGGTCCGACGGTGCGCTCCGCCGCGTCCTGGGACAGCGAGGCCGCGCTCCCGTCGTCGGCAGCGCGGCCATCTTTCGGCGGAGTCTCCTCAGCTCATCTTCTCGTGCCTGCGCTGCCAGGGACGGCACAGCCCCACGAACGCGGCGACGGCCGCGAGCGCGCACGCCAGCTGGACCACGGCCATCGGCACGGCCGTGTGCTCGCCCGCGATGCCGACGAGCGGCGAGGCGATGGCGCCCAGCAGGAAGGTGGAGGTGCCCAGCAGCGCGGACGCGGAGCCGGCGGCGTCACGGGAGCGCATGAGCGCCTGGGCGTTGGTGTTGGGCATGGCGAGGCCCATCGCGGACATCAGCACGAACAGCCCGACGGCGATGGGCACCAGCCCCGGCTCGCCGAAGACGCCGGAGGTCATCAGGAGCAGGGCGACGGAGGCGAGCGTGATCACGGTGAGGCCCACGGCGAGGGCCTTGTCGAGGCTGACGCGGCCGACCAGGACCTTGCCGTTGAGCTGGCCGACGGCGACGAGGCCGATGGAGTTGATGCCGAACAGGAGGGAGAAGGTCTGCGGCGAGGCCCCGTAGATGTCCTGGACGACGAAGGGCGAGGCGGATATGTAGGCGAAGAGCGCGGCGAAGGCGAGGCCGCCCGCGAGGGTGTAGCCGGCGAAGACCCGGTCGGCGAGGAGCGAGCGCATGGTGTGCAGGGCGTCGCCGAGGCCGCCCGCGTGGCGGCGCTCCGGCGGCAGGGTCTCGTGCAGCCAGCGCCAGACGACGAGGGTGAGCAGGATGCCGATGACGGTGAGGACGACGAAGACCCCGCGCCAGTCGGTGAGCCGCAGGATCTGCCCGCCGATGAGGGGGGCGACGACGGGCGCGACGCCCGAGATGAGCATCAGGGTGGAGAAGAAGCGGGCCATGGCGATGCCGTCGTAGAGGTCGCGGACGACGGCGCGGGCGATGACGATGCCGGCGGCGCCGGCGAGGCCCTGGGCCAGCCGGAAGCCGATGAGCAGCGGCGCGGTGGGCGCGACGGCGCAGACGGCGGTGGCGAGGATGTAGATCACCATGCCGATGAGGAGCGGGCGGCGGCGCCCCCACTTGTCGCTCATCGGGCCGACGACGAGCTGGCCGAGCGCCATGCCCACCAGGCAGGCGGTCAGCGTGAGCTGTACGGTCGCGGCCGGGCTGTGCAGGGCGTCGGTGACCTCCGGGAGCGCCGGGAGGTACATGTCCATGGAGAGCGGCGGGAGCGCGGTGAGACCGCCGAGGACGAGGGTGACGAGCAGGCCGGCGCGGCGTGCCGCGGCCTTGGGCGGGGTGGGTATGCGGATTCCGTCGGTGTTCTCGGGGGCCTTCTGGGTCTCGGCCGTGGTGGGGCCGGGGTCCGTCATGCGTCGCTCCATGGGGTACTTGTTGGATACACCATGGTGTCATGACCGCGGGCGGCTGCGGCCCTTACTGAGGTATGAACCGGGTCGCATCGCGGTCGGCGTCCGCGTCATATGCCCGGCCGAATCGGCACGCGGAATATGTCGGGCCGAATCAGCGCGCGCACCGGACGCCGGACGCCCGGCGGCGATATGAACGGCCGGCGGTATGAACGGGCTCTCAAGGACGTGGTGCGCGCCGTGAGGAAGCGGGGGAAGGCTTCGCCCACGGCTCATCGCGCAGCTGTGCCGCGCAGCCGACCAGGGCGACGACCAGCAGCACCGACCACCGCAGGGTGGCATCGCTCCAGTGCGGATCACCCGGTACGGGAAACAGCTCCACCCCCTTCGGCAGGAACAGTGCCGCCGCGACCAGGAGCGTCACCCCGGGCGCGGCTACCAGGCTGCCCGTACCCGGCGCCGAGCGCCGCCGCACGCCGAAGAGGGCCAGGGCCAGCGTGCCGAGGGCGAGCGTCAGTCCTTCCACCGCGAGTCCGCCGACGGGGAACGACTGCCGTGCGCCGGCCGCCACCCCCAGCCGGGCGAGGCTCGCCGAGGCGCCCCAGAAGAGCCCGAAGACCAGCAGGCCCACGGCCATTCGCAGCCCGCTCCGCAGCCCCCGCGACACGGGGACCGCCACGGTCGTCCGGGCGGCGGGGTCGTCGAGGAGGCAGGCGAGGCCGATGGCGGTCAGTACGGTCGCGATCCGCAACAGCACGGCTGCCGCGTCCGGTTGGACGGGGGCGGAGAACAGCGCGGGGCAGCCCGTACCCACCACCCCCGCCACGCCCGCGCCGAGCAGCGGAAGGGTGCGGGCGGCCCGCAGGTCGGGCCCGAGGAGGGTGCGCAGCACCGCACCCGTGGAAGCGTTCACTCGCATCGGCCCTCCTCGCCCGCGCGCGCGGCCGGCGGGGCGGGGACGCCCAGGAGGACGGCCGCCTCGTCGGTCGTGGTGTCCGGCGCGGTGAGTTTCGTCCACGACTGCTTCACCTTGGCCCCGACTTCGGCGTCGGGCCGCGCCAGGAGGGTCCGTACAAGGGCCTGTTCCCGCGCCTTGACGCTGAAGCCGGTGGCGGCGTTGAAGGCGTTGAGCGAGAGGCCGCCGAAGGAGCGCCCGGACAGCGAGTCGTAGGCCGCCCGGGTCCCGTCGGTCGCCTGGACGGCGAGCCACAGCGTGATCGCCCCGCGAGCGCGGCAGGCCGCTTGGCTGCGGGCGTCGGCGGGGGGCCCGCCGGTCACCGCGCGGTGCGCGAAGCTCCCGGCGAAGCCGAGCATGTGGTCGCCCGCGAGCTCGCTGTGCGTACCCCAGTCGGTGCCGACGGGCACGGCGTCCGGCGTCCCGGCCGCCCGGTCGTCGGCGGCCCACCGCGCCACCGGCAACGGGGGGACGACGCCGCTGTCGACCGTGCTCAGGAAGACGTGCTGGCGTACGGCGTACCGCTTCTCCCGCTCGGACGGCGGCGCCCAGCGCAGCACTCCTTTCGTCACCTCCGCCCACTGCCGGTACCGGTCCTTGAACTCGGGGAAGGCGCAGTAGGCGATGGCGTCGCGCTCGACGCACTCCTGCCGCGACGACGGCGCGTTCTCGGCCGTCGTACGGGCCTGGCGCACGGTGTCCGGCAGGCCGCCCTGCTGCGCGGCGCCCGTGCCGATCACCGCGAGCAGGGCGACGCCGGCCACCGCCTTGAACGCGGTCGAGCGACCGCCCGCGCGGAGCACCGCCGCCGCGGCCACCAGCGCCACCAGGGCGGCCAGATAGAGCAGATGCCAGCTCACGGGGCGGTGGGTGAGCGCGGTGGGCAGCGGCGGTACGGTCTCGTCCTCGATGCCGACCAGACCCCACCACCGCGCGTCCGACTTCGGTTGCAGGGCGCCCGCCACGGTCACGATCCCGAGCGCGGCCAGGGTGAGCGGCGCGGCCACCACGGACCGGACGGCGCGGGCCGCGAGGACGCCGATCGCGCCGGCCAGGAGCACCACGAGCGGGCCGGTGGCGAGCTCCGCCGTGGAAGGGCTGCCGACCGCCGCGTCCTGAGCGGCCACGTATCCGATGCGGGCGCCGGCCAGGACCGCCGACAGCGCGGTCACCGGCAGCAGGGCGAGCAGCAGGGCCCAGGTGCGGCGCCAGGGCGGGAGCACCAGGGGGTCGAACATCGCGTCGGTGCCGTGCCGGTACGAGCGGAGCGCGGCGAGGTTGGCCGCGAGCAGGGTTCCCGCCGCGATCAGCAGGAGCGGCACCTGGGTGTAGCGGTCCTCGTCGTGCAGCACCGGATAGCGGTCGTCGCCGGAGTACGCGCCGTACGCCCACTGCGCCAGATACAGCGCGAGCGCGGCGAGTACCGCGGGGTGCCGCAGCAGCCGCACCGCTTCGGTGCGGGCGAGGGCGCGCGTGGCGGCGCCCGACGCGGCGGAAGGGGTGCGTCCGTCGGCGCGCGCCGGGGCCTCGGCCGTCGTGCCGCTCGTGCCGCTCATGCCGGGGCCCCCTGGCCGGCCCGGCGCCCGGTGTCGTCGAGGAGCAGCAGATAGCCGTCCTCCAGCGCCGGGTCCACGATCGCGGCGCCCGGTGGCGGACTGCCGATGTTGCGGAACGTCCCCCTGCCCGTACGCCATCCGGCCAGTGCCCGCGGGTCGCGCTCGGCGCTGCTCCACACCCGGCCCTCGGCGACCGCGCTCAGGCCGACCGGGTCGCCGTCGAACTTGACGACACCGTGGTCGAGTACGACGACGCGATGGCACAGGGCGGCGACGTCCTCGGTCTGATGAGTGGAGAGCAGGACGGTCCGCCCCTCTCCGATGTCGGCGATCAACTCGCGGAATCTCAGCCGCTGTTCGGGGTCGAGGCCAACGGTCGGCTCGTCGAGGATGAGCAGTTCGGGCTCGCCCGCGAGGGCCGCGGCGAGCGCCACGCGCTGCTTCATGCCGCCCGACAGCATCCGGATCCGCTTGCCGCGGTGCTCGCTCAGGCCCACGGCGTCGAGCACCCGGCGCACCTCGTCGTGCCTGCGGCCGCGGTGGGTCATCTCCTTGAGGATCGCGACGTAGTCCACGAACTCGAAGGCGGTGAAGTTCGGATGGAATCCGGGGTCCTGCGGCAGGAATCCGAGGCGCCGCCTGATCTCCGTCCGCTGCCCGGGGGCGCCGGGATCCCTGCCGAGCACCCGGACCTCCCCGGCGTCGGGGACGAGCGCGGTGGCCAGGGCCCGTAACAGGGTGGTCTTGCCCGCGCCGTTGGGCCCGAGCATGCCGGTGACGCCGGTCCGCAGCGAGAAGGACACGGAGTCGAGCGCCACGGAGCGCCGATAGCGCACGCTCAACTCCTGTACCTCGACGGTGTAATCGGTCATCGGGTGGTCCCCTGTCGGTAGGCGGGCCGGTCGAATGCCGTACGGGAGAGCAGCACGCACGCCGTGGCCACGACGAGCACCGCGGCGGAGGCGGTCTGTCCCGTCGCGCTGAAGACCGCGTGCGATGAGTGGGTGGCGAGCAGGACGGCGAGCCAGCCGGCGCCGGTCACCCCGGCCGCCGTCGTGGACTCCATACGGGCCGCCAGAGCGAGACTCACGGCGGTGAGCGCGCAGCCGGGCAGCAGCCACCCCAAGGCGGCGAGGCCGAACCCGGGCAGGGCCAGACCGGCGGCGCCCGTCAGGGCGACGCAGGTGCCGAGGACCACCGCGGTGCGCAGCAGTACGAGCCGGAAGGCCCGCAGGGGAGCCACCTGGCCCATCTCGTGCGCGGGGTCCCAGCGCCGGCCGTAGGAGACGGCCACCCCGGCCACGGGCAGCAGCGGCGCGAGACCGAGGAAGAGCACCGGCGTCCCGGCCGGCTCGGCAAGGCGCGCGATCAGCGCGGCGAGCAGCAACGTCAGGGCGGCGGCGCTCACCCAGGACGCCCGCAGCGCCGGAGTCGCCGCGAGCAGCCGCGCCACATGCTCCGGCACCCCGAACCGGAGCAGCAGCCGCTCCCCCCGCCCGGGCACGGGTGCGTCGATCGCCACGTCGAGGCGCGCCCAGCCGTGGTCCAGGATCCGCGGGTCGGTGTGGCCCGACAGCCGTGAGCGGCAGAGCGGGCAGCCGTCGAGGTGCGACTCGACGGCCCGCAGGGCGTGCGGCGCCGTCTCTCCGCGCGCATAGCCGCGCAGCAGCGCGTCAGGTGTGTGGTGGTCAGCGCTCTCCCGCGGCGGTCTCCGCTGCGTCACCCTCGCCTCCTCTCCGGCCGGGCCGCGACCGCGGCCCCCCGAGTTCCTGCTTCAGTAATCGGCGGGCGCGCATGGCGCGCGTCTTCACCGTGCCGGGCGGCACTCCGAGGACGGTCGCGGCCTGCCGTACGGTCAGGCCGTCGACCACCGTCGCCTGCATGACGCGCCGGAGCTCTACGGGCAGCCGGGCCAACGCGTCGGCCAGATCGCCGTGCCGGACGTCGGCGAGCGCCCGCTCCTCGGCCGACGGTTCGTCGGGGACACGCAGCCGCTGCAGCGCCTGACGCAGCCGGGAGCGGGCGCCACCCGCGCGCCCCTGGTCCGCGAGCCGCCGGGAGGCGATGCGCCACAGCCAACCTCCCATGTCCGCGACCTGCCGCTGCCGGCCGGCCGCACAGGTGCGCCACAGGTCGAGAAACGTCTCCTGGACGATGTCGTCGAGCAGCGAGTCGTCCGCGCAGCGGTAGCGCAATCGCGCGGTCAGCCAAGGGGCGTAGTGACGGTAGAGCAGCCCGAAGGCGTCGCGGTCCCCCTCGGCCGCAGCCGCTACGAGCTCCGCTTCGGTATCCACATCGCGCGGCTCTCCCATCACACCCCTTCGTCGTAACGGTCCGCGCTTCCGGTTCACGCACCCGAGGTGACGCTCGTCACATGCGGCCTGGGTGACCGGCTCGTTCCACGCCACGCGGCGGAGGACTGCCCGACCGTGGGGGATATACGCAAACGACAAACACCCTGACTGGACACCATCAAGGTCGAACGGAGGGTTTTCCTCCCTTTCCCCGGGCGGCGCTTACCTTCATGAACCATCCAACTCGCGTTCCTCGCACGGCACTTGTGTGCCGAACAGGTACAGACAAAGCTATCAACCGACCGCGCTCCCAGGAGATGTCCGACCGGATCTCCGACGGAACGATTTGTCGTACTCACACAAAGGGGGAAAGCTTTTGCGCGCCTCAAAGACCCTTAAGCGCACAGCTGCGGTAATGCTCTCCGCGGCGGCTCTCACGGCCACCGTCGGCGCCTCTCCGGCGGCCGCCGCCACCAGCGGCGTCACCGGTACGGCGCCTGCCTGCGTCGCCGGCTGGGTCACCAAGGGCACGGTCACGCAGACCGGCCACGCCCGTAACGACTGCGGCTACCGCGTGCGAGTGAAGATCGTCTGGGCCTACGGCGCGGACGGCGCCTGCCAGACGCTCGACCCGGGCTGGGAGGCCACCTCCAAGATCGCCATCCAGCCGCGCCGCTTCGACGGCGTGAACAACTGCTGAACAGCCGACGTCTGAGCCGCAGTTGATGCCACGAGCACAAAGGGCGTTCCCCGGAAATCAGCTCCGGGGAACGCCCCTTGTGTGGAGATGGTACGTCGGCGAATCAGGGTCAGGGTGCACCGGAACCCGCAACTCGATTCTCCGCGAACGCTAAGCGGGCTTCAACCCCGGGGCGCCCGCCTCGGATACGAAGGACGCGGCGGTGGAGACGGGTGCGCCGGGGGTGCGGACGCCGGTGACGGTGCGGAAGTCGGCCCGTACGCGCTGGTCGTCGAGCGAGAGCAGGACGTAGCCGCGGCGGCCGTTGTAGAACTTCATGTGCGGGTTGGCGGCCAGCATGCCGGACCAGTCGCCGGGCTTGTCCGCCCCGTCGAAGCCGCTGGAGATGGAGGTGCCGACGAACTCGACGCCCAGCGTCGTGGAGGCGGGTTCGTCGAAGTCCTTCTTGATGTCCATCGCGTAGTTGACGTGCACGTCTCCGGAGAGCACGACGAGGTTGCCGATGCCGGCCTGCTCCACTCCGGCCAGGACGCGCGCGCGGGAGGCCGGGTAGCCGTCCCAGGCGTCCATGGAGAGCCGGGAGCTGGCGGCGGTGGTGTTCTTGCGGCGGCAGAAGGCGACCTGTTGCGGGATGACGTTCCAGGTGGCGGTGGAGGCGCGGAACCCGTCGAGGAGCCAGCGCTCCTGCGCGGCGCCGGTGAGGGTGCGGGCGCGGTTCTCCGACTCGGGGCCGGGGTACTGCCAGCCGTCGCCGTACGCCTGGTCGGAGCGGTACTGCCGGGTGTCGAGCACGTCGAACTGCGCCAGCCGGCCGTACTGGAAGCGGCGGTAGAGGATCGCGTCGGAGCCCTGGGGCCGCTGGGCCTCGCGCAGCGGCATGTTCTCCCAGAACGCACGGTAGGCGGCGCCCCGGCGGAGGCGGAACTCGGTGACCGGGTCGTTGTGCTGGGAGATGTCGCCCGCGTAGTTGTTCTCGACCTCGTGGTCGTCCCAGGTGACGATCCAGGGGTGGGCGGCTTGCGCGGCCTGGAGGTCCGGGTCCGACTTCCCCAGCGCGTACCGCAGCCGGTAGTCGTCCAGGGTGACCGTCCAGTGGTTGAAGACCGCGGGCAGCGGGTCGGTGTAAAGGCGGGCGCCCGCCTGGGCGTTGATGGCGTTCTCGTAGATGTAGTCGCCGACGAACAGGACGGCGTCGAGCTCCTCCTCCGCGAGGTGCGCGAGCGCCGTGTAGTAGCCCTCGTCGTACTGCTGGCAGGAGATGAGGCCCAGGCGCAGCGCGCTGACGGCCGCGCCGGCCGCGGGGGCGGTGCGGGTGCGGCCGACCTGGCTGGTCCACTGGTCCACGTGGAAGCGGTAGTAGTAGACATGTGCCGCTTCGAGACCGCGTACGTCGAGGTGCACGGTGTAGTTGTCCGCCGCGGGCGCGGCCACGGTGCCGCTCTGCACGGGCGAGCCGAACGCCTCGTCGGAGGCCACCTCCCAGCCGACGCTCACGCTGCCGGCCGCCGGGAGGCCGCCGCCCACCTCGTAGGGCCGGGGCGCGAGCCGCGTCCACAGCACGACGGAGCCCGGCAGCGGGTCGCCGGACGCCACGCCAAGGGTGAAGGGGTTCTCGGTGAGCGTCTGCGGGGCCATGGGGTCAGCCTCGCGCGGCGGGGACCGGTTGGGAAGGCCGGTACGCGCCGCTTCTCGCACGCGCCGCGGTCCGGCCGCTGGGCGGGCGTGTCGTCGGGCGGGCCCCCGCCGCTGGGCGGGTGGCCGTCCGTACTCCGTCGCGTGCGGGCAGATCGGCATCGGCGACGCCGCACGCCGCGCACCCGGCCGGGAATATGGCGCGGGCCCTCAAGAGGCGCGGGGCCTGCCCGACTTGACGGTACGCAGAAATTTGTTAAGAACATCGGCACAGAGGCAACCACAGCCCTTTTTTCGTCGTGTTCCTCCGTGAAGGCTTACAACACGCACACCAGGGAGGAACCCCCCATGAACCGTGCATACCGTCTCGCCGTTGTAGGTGCCCTCAGCGCCGCGATCGTCACCGGCGGCGCGGCCGCCGCCATCGCGGCCCCGAACCCGGTCCCCACTCCGGCCGGCCGCTCCGTCCCGGCCCAGCCGGCCCCGAAGCCCGTGCCGGCCGCCAAGGAAGCACCCGTCGTGAAGCGGGCACCGGCCGCCGCGCCCGCACCGGCCGCCAAGGCCGCGCTCACCGCCAAGGCCAGTGCGGCCTCGGTCAAGGCGTGGGAGCAGTTCCGGATCTCCGGCACGGCGACCGGCATCAAGGCGGGCACCACCGTCACCCTGCAGCAGAAGCAGGGCGCCAAGTGGGTCTCGCTGCCCGCGAGCGTCGCCGTCAACAAGTCCGGCACGTACTCCCTGCGCGTCAAGCTCGGCATCAAGGGCAAGAACGAGCTGCGCATCGCCGGCGGCGGGGCCGTGTCCCCCGTGCTGACGGTCACCGTGCGCTGAACCGCGCGGGACCGGTAGACGGCGATGAGGGGCGAGTCCGGCGGCTCGCCCCTCATCGGTGTCCGGGCGCCTACGACGTGCAGGAGACCTTGAGCGCGGAGGCCGCGTGGTGCGCGTACGTGCTCGTGTTGCCGTGCCAGTCGTATCCGCGGTCGTGCAGCTGGACCGCGAGCTTCTGGTTGGTGACCGGGAAGGTGCCGGGCACGTTGTACCAGCCGCCCTGGTTGTCCACCTGCCGGATCGAGAACGAGCCGGTCTGATTGCTGCTCTTGGGCGAGAAGTACTTGTAGACCGTGTAGTACGAGGGGTCGCCGCCCACCTTCTGCAGGCTGCTGTTCCGGGGGATGTAGACCGAGAGGCCGCACTGCTTGGCCTTCGCGGGCGTGTCGAACAGCCAGTTGACGCTGTTCCCCTTGTCGTGCGAGTCACCGGACATCGGCACCGAGAGGTACGAGCCGTCGCAGCCGGAACCGCTGTAGCCGCCGGACGAAGAGGTCCAGCCCTTCTTGCCGCTGGTGAAGTAACCGTTCTTCTGGAAGCGCTGGTTGTCGCAGCTGGGGCCCGCGACGGCGCTGAAGACGACGGACGACGCCATCTGGTTCATGGACTTGGGCGCGCCGCCGCTGCCCTTGGAGCTGCCGCTCTTGCTCGTGGAGCCGCTGGACTGCGTGCCGCCGCTCTTCTTGTCGCTGCCCTTGTCGCCGCCCGCCTTGGTACTGCCCGAGTCCGCGGAGCCGTCCGCCTTCTTGTCGGCCCCGCCGTCCGTACGGGTGCCGCCGCCGTCGCTCTTCGCGCCGCCGTCCGGTGAGTTCGCGCCTCCCCCGGGGCCGGCTGTGCCGGCGGAGGTCTTGTCGCCGGACGGCAGGATCGCGCCCTGCGGGCTGTTCGGGTCGGTGCCGGGCACGTACCCCTCGGCCTGGTCTCCCGCGCTCCACGCCGCGGCACGCTCCTGGTGCCCGGCCGCGCCGCCCCCGTCACTCTGCAGAGCGGAGACGGCGAAGGGAGTGGCCAGCAGGGCCGCTCCGGCGAAGGCCGCGGCGGCGACCATGGGCTTCGGCACGCGCCCCGGCCGCTTGGGCGAGGGGTCGCCGGCGGTCCCGTCGCCGGGCGGCGCGGCGGACACGGCCACGGCCACTGCGGCGGAAGTGCCGGCGGCCGAGCTGGTCTTCTTCCCGGCCTTCTTGCCTGCCAGGAAGCCGGCCTTCTTCTCCGGCTTCTTCTCCGCCTTCTTCTCCGGCTCACTCTCCGGGGACGGTTCCTTCTCCCGTTCCGCCTCGCTCTCGGCCGCGGTCTTCCGCGCGGCGGGCTCGTCGCCGGCCACGGGGGCCACCGCCCCCTTGACCACGCCCGAGGAGGACTCGGACACCACGGTGGCGCGCGACGCCTCCCCGGTCGCGCCGTCGTCCGCCGCCGCGTCGGCCGCGGCCGTCGCGACGCCCACCGCCACCGCCGTGCGCGCGGAGTCCCCGGTGGGAGCGGCGGACGCGGTCGGTGCTTCGTCGGGTTCGGCGGCGCCGCGCCCCAACGTGCCCGGCGCCGCCGCCGGTCCGCCGCGGCCCGCGCCGCCGGGCTCCGCCTCGGGGCTCTCACCGCTGTCGGTGGCGCGCGGCGCGGGGGCGCCGATGACGCCGCCCACTATCGCGGTGTCGCCGTCCGCGGCCGCGCCGCCGGGGCCGGAGGCGGGACCGCGCTCCTCCTCGGCCTCGGCCCCGCCGTCGCCGTCCGGCTGCGCGGACCGGCCCTGGGTCTGTCCCATCGGTTCCCTCCTCATTTCGGCCGCCGCCTTCGGGACGCGGCGGCGGGGATTGCGTTCGGCTGAATGCGGCACGTGTCTTCTCTGGGTTGCCGACTTTTCTCAGGGGCGCCGCTCGGCGTGCTGTTCCCGCGCCAGCTCCAGCGCCTTCCGGTAGAACGGGTGGCTCTGCGGCACGCCCCAGCAGTGCAGGTAGACGAGGAGCTGGGTGAGGACGGTGTCGTACTCGACGAGCGCCGCGGCATCCTTTCCGGCCCGTTCCGACACGTCCGTCAGTACGGCCTCTTCCCCGGGGGCGAGCGTGTGCTTGAACCCTGACAGGTACTTGGTGAGCTGCCCGTACTTGGTGATGTAGTCGAGTTTGTTGTCGACCAGCATTCTGCGGCCGGAGGTGGCGACGACCGTGTCGTCGAGGTACATCCGCAGCGCGGCGGCCTTCGCCGCGCGCTCGTGGGCCAGCGCGATCATCTCGTCGGCCGTGAGCCCCTTCTCGCAGATCAACAGCATTTCGGTGTTCTTGTGCGTTTCGCCGACGTCCACGTGCGTCAGTTCGTGGGCCAGCGAACCGATCCGTTCCGCCTTTCCTTCCGGCTGGCTGAGCAGGACCGTCATGAAGTATTTCTTGGAGGGCTCGGCGTCGGTCGGCCTGGAGAGCCGCGTGCCGGGATTCCCCAACGAGAATCCGATCGTCTCCCGGCGCTCCAGCAGATCCGTCAGGAGCCGCCGGGTGAAGTCGGGGGCCGTGGCGTCCCGGGACATCTCCTCAAGTGCGTCGAGGTCCCCGCCGATCATCTTCCGGACCGCTTCCGCCGCCTCGGCCCGCTGGTCCCCGGTATCGAACATGGCCTCGTTCTTCACCTTGTTCACGTGCTCCCGGACCTGCTCTCCCACTGTCGCGGACAGCAGGTCCAGCTGCCCGTCGCCGGGCTCGCCGCGCAGCAGCGCGAGAGCGGCCTCGTGCGCGTCCGCGAGGAGGGTGAAGCGCTCGAAGCGGTCGGTGGCGCCGGCCGCCCGGGCGACCGGATCGTAGACGCTCCGCTCAGCGCGGATCTGCTCACGGAGGGCGTTCACGCCGCGCTGCCGCTTCTCCTTCACCCCGTCCTTGGCCGAGCCCGCCAGTCCGTCGAGCTCGTCGAGGCTCGCCTTCCGGGCGGCGAAGTCGGTGACCTTGATCTCGTGGAACGCGTCGAGCGCGTCGTCCAGCCGCTTCAACGCGCCCGGGCGGTTCGACAGCGCGCCGCCGCTGGTGAGCTTCTTGAACTCCTTCACGGTCATCACGGTGGCCGCGCCCGCCTCCGCGGAGCGCTCGGGCGGGTGCGCACCGCCGGGGAGGGTGCCGCGGGCCATCGCTGGGCCGGCGTGCGCCTGCTCCGGCACGCCTCCGTATCCACCGGCCGTCATCCGCGTCTCGGTGAGCCGGTGCCGGGAGGCGAGCGTCTGCGGGGAGCCCTCCGGCGCCGCCGGCCGCGGTCCGGGGCGGTCCTCCGCGTCCTGCGAGGGGGTCGGCTGCCGCTCGGCGGCACTCGCCTCGGCGGCCGCCGCGGTGTCGGCCCCGGCACTCACCTCGGCGGCGGCTGCGGTGTCGGCCTCGGCACTCGCCTTGGCCGCGGCCAGCGCGTCGGCCTCGGCCCTCGCCCGCTGCCGCGACTCCTCCCGGAAGGCGGCTTCGGCGGTCGCCTCGGCCTGTCGCCGCTCCGCGTCCTCGCGCGCTATTCGGTCGGCCTCCGCCTTCTGGAGCTTCTGGTGCTCCTCGTGCCACGGGCCCCGCCCGTACCGGACCGTGCCCTCCCCCATCGCGCCGACCGTGCCGTACCGCACGGTGGCGGTCGTACCGGGTTCGCCCTCCACCGTGTCGCGGACCAGGGAGATCACCTCCGGCGTGCCGTCCCCGCCGGTCTTCCCGGTGGCGATGCCCACCTCGCCGGTGCCGGTGGCGACGACGACATGACCGGCCTCGGGGCGCCGCTTTCGGGCGTCCCCGTCCCAGGTGTGCCGCGGGCCCGGCAGCAGCAGCTTGGCCAGGTCCGGGGCGGCCGAGTCGCCGACGCGGCCCAGGGCCCCGGCGAACCACTCCCGCGGGAGCGCCTCCTCACCGGCGGCCCGGAGGAGCTCCTCCCAGCCCGTCACCGGCGTCTCGGCCGGCACGCCGTCCCTGCCGCCGGGCTCACGCTCGGCGAGGTGCCGCAGCAGGCTCCCACCGCCGTCCGAGGGCGCCCAGACTTCCCGCCGCGCCGTCCCGGCCCGGCCGTCCATGGCGGCCAGCACCTTGCGCCCGGCCATCTCGGCGAAGTCGCCCGCGAGGTAGTGGTGGGTGAGCAGGAACCCGGCGGCCGGGCCGAGCGAGCTGGGCGGCAGCCCCTCGGCCAAGTCCCACTCCGGCCGCGTCAGGCCCGCCGCGTCCAGCGCCTGGAGCGCGTAGCGGACGTGCTCGGGGTGGTTGGCCGCACCCGGCCCCACGGAGATCGCCTTCGGCAGCCCTGCGGCCTGCAACGCCTTCTCGTGCACCGGGAGTTCACGCGCGGCGACGGCCTTCTCGTGGAGCACGGCGGCCAACCCCGGGCGACCGTTCTCCTCCCCCTGGCCGGTCGGCCAGGGAGAGAGCGCCGCGAACAAGCTCAACGCCTCGTCGCCCGGTATCCGGCCCAGCGCGTGCAGACGTCCGGCCAGGTCGGACAGCTCGGTCTCGGTGTGCCCGGAGTCGGGGGCGTCCGACAGGAGGGGTCCCGAGGGGAGTTCGAGGTCGTCCAGCGCCGCCTTCGTCCGCTCGTACACGTCGATGTACGGGGCGTGCTCGGCGGGGAAGAGCCCCTCCGGGCCCTTCGCCGCGCTCAGCTCCGCCTCGCTGAGGTCCAGGGAGCGGTAGCGGCCAGGGACCTCGTGGTACGTGTCGGCGGCGGTGGTGAGGTGCTGGTGGCGCTCCGCGGTGTGGTGGTAGGTCAGCCCGTGGACGTTGCCGCGGTGGAAGTCGAACAGCGCGGCCGTGGACATCGCTTCGTGGTAAGTGCTGTGCCCGGCCTGCACCATCGCGCCGACGATGCCCCGCCGGATCAGCGCCATGTCCACGGGCGCCCCCGTGTCGGCCGCCACCCGCAGCAGGTCGTACGTGCGCGTGGACAGGCCGACGGGCGCGTACTCGCCCCATTCGCGCAGCGCCTTGGCGGAGGGCGACTCGGGGTCCAGCCGGTACAGCTTGCGGTCGGGGATCCAGGCCAGCCCGGGCTCGGCCCCTGCCGTGTCCACCGCGTGGTCGCGCTCTCGCGCGCTGAGCACCGGGCGGATGTCGTCGGGGTGCGCGGTCGCCCGTACGGGATGGGGGGAGTCCGTGTCCCGGGCCTTGACGGCCAGCGGGTGTTCCCGGGACCACCGTGTCCACTCCGCGATCGCGACGTTCGGCACGGACGGCGACGGCAGCATGCCGTTGGCCACGCCCTGGTGCAGCAGCGCGACGATCTCGCGGATGTTTCCGTGCTCCACGACCTCCTGGACCGCCTCCCCCCTGTCGTCGAAGCCCACGCTCCCGACCTCGTAGTCGCGGAGGACACCGAAATACGGCCGCTCCGGTTCCGGCGTCGTCTGCCACACGTGATCCACGAGGACGCGGAACTGCTGGACGACCCGCTCGTCGCCGAGGAGCACGGCGGCCAGCCGCCGCTCGAACTGCTCCTCGTAGGACCGCAGCAGGGTGTCCTCCTTCGGCTGCGGGCCGGGCAGCGGCGGCACCCCGTGTTCCGGGTGCGAGGACACCCAGCGGCCGAGCCGGCCCGTCTTCTCGTCCCGGATCAGGGTGAGGACGGTGTGCGCCTCGCCGTCGGCGCCCACGTGACCGTGGACCTCAAGCCCGCTCACCGTCGTCGGCGCGTGGGTGAGAATGCCGGTCATGGCTGACACGTGCTGGACGACTCCGCCGTTTCTCCGCTCCGTGGGCATGCCCGTCTCACAGGACATCAGCACGATCCGCTTCGGCTTGGCGCCGAACTCCTGGATGTAGTGGTTGACCCGCGTACGGGCGAACCGGGCGAACTCCGCACCGGACACCGGGAAGGGGTCCGACTCGTGGGCACCGTAGGCCGTCACGCCCCACGGGCTGCCGTGCACCGCGATCCACAGGCCCCCGACCGCCGGCTCGGACGCGCCGGCCGCCTCCTGGGACGGCTCGGCCGCCTCCTCGGACGGCTTGGGCCAGGGGACGTCGGAGGAGGGGATGGAGTAGTCGAGTCCGTAGACCTGGCCCTGGTCGTGCTGGTTGGTGAGCACGTCGAGGTCGAGATCGGCGAAACCGGCCTGGAAGCTCGGCAGCTCCGACGAGGGGCTGCCGAGCCAGATGTCCGGGGAATTCCTCATGGTCGCGGAACGCGCCAGGCTCACGGTGCTCCACGGCATGAGCCTGCCGTCGCCGGGGTGCCGGAAGTAGCGGCCGGCCTGAATGTCCGCGACCTGGGCCTCGTCCGGCCTGCTGACGCTCCACGCGCCCTTGAACGGGAACCCCTCCCCCGGCTCCTCGGTGCGCACGATCTCGTCCCTGGGGCCGAAGACCGGCCGCCCGTAGGCGCGCGCGACCCGCTGCAGGAAGGCGAGGGGGCGGCTGAGATGGGTCTCCCCCTCCGCGAGCTCCGTGGGCATGGACACGGGCTCGGCGGCGCGGTCCACGACCAGGAGGAGCGACTCCGCCCTGCCCGCGTGCAGCCGCGCGAGGAACTCGCCGAGCTGATCGGCATTCACCGTCACCGAGGAACCGTCCTTGCGGTACAGCAGCACGCCGTCGTCGACGCGGGTGGCCTCGAAGTAGATCGGCTCCGCCCTGCCGGGGGGCGAGGGCCGCTGGGCGTAGAAGGCGCAGGCCGGAAGGCTCATGTCCGGCGGGCACGACACTTGGACGCACCGGCCGTACTCGGACTGGTACACCGCGATGTCCGCGTAGGAGACGGATCCGCCGGCAACGAGGAAGGACCGGGCCCGCTCCACGGGCAGATCCGGCAGGAGCTCGGGCACCCGCGGCTGTAGTGGCCTCGGCTCGGGCTCGGGCTCGACCCCCGGGGCCTGCTCGGCGCCCGCCTCTCCCTCCGCCGCTTCGGGGTGGCCCTCCGCCGCTGCGGGGGCGTCCTCCGCCGTTGCGGGATGGTCCTCCGCACTTTCGGAGTCGTCTTCCACCGTGCCGGGGCCGTCCTCCACCGCCGTCTCGGCGTCGCCCTCCGTGGCCACCACGGGGGCGGGCTCGGCCGTCTCGGCGGCCGCACCGGCACCGCCGGCATCGGCAAGCGTGAGGGGCTTCTTGGCCGAGCCACTGCCGAGCTGACTGACGATCAGGTCAGCCAGCGACGGCCGAGGGGCCTCGACGGGCGCGGGCTGCTCGGAGTTGGCCTGGAACGCGGAGCCGGTCTTGGGCCGCCGCGCTCCTTCCGTCTCCCCCTCGGGCCGCCGCGCTTCTTCCGTCTCCCCCTTGGGCCGCCGCGCTTCTTCCGTCTCCGTCTTCGGCGTGCCGCCACGGGCCGTGGACGGGCCCGCCCCGGCGTGGTGGTTTGTACGGGCCACCGGGTCCGACGTGCCGGGCTGCGCGAAGGCCGAGGCCCAGTAGCCGCGCCGCTCCGTGACGGGGTCGGTGAGCAGCGCGAGCACGCCCTCCCCGCCCCCGCCGCCCGCGCGGGGCGCGCTGACGTGGCCGACGACCCCGCTGGGCCCGTACCAACGGCGACCCGGCGATGCCTGCGCGGCCTGCTCGATGACGCTCTCGCCCTGAACCGTCCCGTGCCCCGCCACGTGGCAGGCGACGAGCACGACCGGCGCGCTGGTGTCGGGCGTCAACGAACTCACATAGGCGGCGATTTGCTCGCCCCCCACCTCCAACGGCTTCTCCTCACCTTCCACATCGAGGAGTACGCCCTTGTCGGTGCCGTGCGCGTCGAAGAAGTACGGGCGTACGGGCTCGGTGTCCTGCTGCCGGCCGGTGACGTGCCAGGGGGAGGCTTCGGTGGCCGATTCCACGTCCCCGTCAGGGATCTCGTGGTCCTCGGACCCCTTGTAGTGCCAGTAGGTCGCGCCGTCCCCGCGGAACTTGGCGTAGATCTTCTGGCGGTCGGCCCACCCCCGGTCGCTGTGCGAGGCATGGCCGATGACGCTGCCCTCGGCGTTCTTGATCTCACGCAGCCGGATCTTGCCGGCGGGGATGCGGCGGCCGTCGGTGGTGGTGACGGTCCGCTGCCCGCCTTGGTCCTGGGGCTGAGGCCGGTCGTGCGTGACGGGGCCGTCCGCCACCGGGGTGACGATCACGCGGGTGGCGTTGGACGCCGAGAGCCGGCCGGTGCCCCCGGTGGGGGTGGCGGTCGACGGCCCGGCGGTCGTCTCCTCGGCCGGGTTCAACGGACCGGACGTACCCGTGGCCGGCCTGCGGAGGTTCACCAATGACAGCCCGCTCCCCCACCGGCTGACCTTCGACCGCGTCGCGCCCAGCTTCTCCGCGAGCGACACCATGCTGGCGCCGCGGAGAACCTGCCCCCGCCGCCGCCCCGCCGCGGGCTGTGAGCCGCTCCGCTCCGCCGCGTCGGCGCGGCGCTCGCGCATGGCCTCCTCGCCCTCGGCCTCCTGGTTGCCGCTCTCGTCCGTCAGCCACTCCACCCCGATCCACCGCTCGATCTGGTCGGGGTCGACCGCCGGCTTCAGGAAGCCGGACTCGCCGGTGAGCCGTTTGAGGTATTCGGAGAGTCGCATGTCGAGGTAACCGGGGCCGCTGATCGCCCCGGCCTCCCGCGCCTCGATGGCGATCTCCAGCATTTTCCGGCCGGACTCGGACTTCATGTTCACGTCGGCGAGTTCGTCCAACGCGTACTTGAGGAAGCGGGACCTGGGCGGCGTGACGATGAAGTGATTGCCGAACACCTTGGCCTCGTACTGTGCCCGGGCCGCTCGCTCGACCCTCTCCGCCCTGCTCTCCCCCTCCGCCCCGGCGCCCCCCGCGCTCTTCAGCACGGACTCCATATGCGAGTCGTCGCGCAACTGCGGCGACATCATCGGGAGTGCGTCCAGGCCACCGGGCACCGCCAGCGAGTCGGGCAGTACGACCTTTCCGGGGCCGAGGTCGATGTCGAAGTAGAGGCCGCCGATCTTGTGGAGGACGGCGTAACGGGTGACGTCCGACGCCAGGGCGAAGGCCCTCTTGTCGAGTGCGCGGTCGAACAGCCGCTTCGCCTTCGTGTCTCCGAAGGGCAGCTTCCGCGACGAGTTCAGCAGCCCCTGCGTGATGGGCAGGGACTTGACGTGCGTGCCGAGATCCGAGTGGAGCAGGAACTCCTGGTTCGCCACCGCCGCGCCGTGGTCGGTCCACACCGTGAGGTTCCAGCCGGAATCGCCCGCCCTGGCCGCCCATGCGCGGATGTTGGCCTTCGCCGCCGGGGACAGTTCGCCGCCGAGCCAGACGCAGTGCAGCTCCTTGGGCACCTCCACGGGCGCCCCGCTCCCGCCGCCCATCACTCCTTGCCGGATGACCGACTGCCGGCCGTTCCCCTGGAAGGAGACCGTAGCCTCGGACGAGTCTTCGTTCCGACGGGTGGTCACCGGCTGCGTGCCGGCGAGTACGTCGCCGACGGGGAGTTCGTCATCGGGAGAGACGGAGGGCTCGCGCTGCGAGGCGGCGCGCGTCGCGGTCGGCTCTACGGTCCGCGTTTCGGTCTCAGTCTGGGGCTCGGCCTGGGGCTCGGTCTGGGGCTCGGCCTGGGGCTCGGCCTGGGGCTCGGCCTGGGGCTCGGCCTGCGCTTCGCTCTCAGTCTGCGCCGCGGTCCGGCTCTCGGCCGGCGTCTGGCTCCGCTCGCCCGTCGCGCCTTCCTTGGGCTTCGCCTCCTCCTTGAGCGGGGCCGCGCCCTCAGCCTTCGCCCCCTCCTTCGCCTTCCCCTTTTCCCCCTTCCCCTCCTTCTCCTTCTGCTTCTCCTTCTTCTCGGCGACAGCAGGCGCGTAGGACGTCCCGTCGTGGCGCAGCAGCGGGCCGTCCTCGGGCTCCTCGCCGTACGAGGTGACGCGGCCGTCCTCGCCGACGACGCGCAGGCCGCCGAAGACGCCCGCCGCGAGTTCCCGGGACAGCTTGGTCAGCGCGGGCGACGGGTTCGGCCGGGACAGCAGCGTCGCGGTGAGCTTGCGGCGCTGCTCGTCGGTGAGGGCGTCGCGCTGGTCGGCGGTCAGGGGGCGCCGCTCGTCCCCGTCCGATGCCGCCCGTACGCCCGCTGCCTCCAGTTCGGCCCGTGTGAACTCGTCGGCGGCGCCGGGGAACATCCGCTGTCCCAGGGCTTTGCGCTGGGTCGGGGTGGGGGACACGGAATCCGGGAGCAGCCCGCCGCCCTTCTCGTGCTCCGCCCGCTGTCCGGAGGTGAGCGGCACCCCGACGTGTCCCAAGTCCGCCTGACTGAACGGGTGTTGGGACAGCAGCTCGTCGCCGAGGTCCGGGAATTCGGGCTGTTCCAGCTCACGCGCCAGCCGCTCGCCGACGGACGCGGCCTCCTGCGGGCCGGTCCCGCGCAGCACCCCGTGCCGGCTCGTCTCCTCCGGAGCCTTCCCCTGCTCCATGCCCTTCATCGCGGCGGCGAGGGACTCGGCGAACAGCGGGCCCTCGCCGGTGACCGGCGTCAGGGTGTGGCGGCTGCCGTCCGGGAGGACGAGGGTGCTACCGCCCTCCACGGTGGCGGGGTCGGAGTCGTCGGCATCGGACTTCGCCGCCTGGCCGTCGCGGGACGGCAGGGCGGGCCGGTACTGGTCGTCCTGTACGTGCAGCACGACGGACGACGGCTGCGGCTCGCCCCCGCCCTCACCCTCGCCCAGCCGCCCGTCCTGGCCGCCCGGCTTGAAGTCCTGGTAGCCCAGGTCCGCACGGACCACGGTCACCGGCAGCTTCAGGGCCCGGGAGGCGAGAAGCGGCAGGAGGTCACCGGTGGCGTGGTTCCAGCCGGTGTCCTTGCGGTCCTCGATGCGGTCGTCCCCGGCGCGCAGCAGGGCCGTGCGCGCCAGAGCCGTCCGCTGCCCGGCCGTCGGCGTCACGGACTCCGGCAGCCGCTTCCACGCGTCGAACTCCTCGCGCTCCGTCGGCGTGAGGTCTATCCCGGCGGCCACCAGTTCGTCGGCAGTGAACCGGTCCCACGAGTCGACGGCGAGGAAGCCCGCCAACTCCTCGCTGTCCAGGCTGAACTGGTCGGCCATCTTCGCCTTGAGCGCTTCGATCGCGGCGACCGGATCGTCGTGGTCGAGGCCCAGGGCCGCCGTCCGCTCGGGGTCGGATTCCTTGAGGGCGTGGAGCAGCGAACGGTGGAAACTCGTGCCGGTGTCCGGGTTGCGCGGCCTGCCGGTACGCGCACTCGTGGCCGCGCCCGCACCCGTCCCCGCGTCCGTACCCGTACCCGTGCTCGTACCGGTGCCCGTGCTCGTAGCCCCGGCTTCCCCCTTGGCGCTCGGCGGGTCCACGAGGTCGAGGACCGTCGTGCCGTCCGGACCGGTCAGGCTCAGCGGCTTGTCATCGGTGTCCTTGGTGAGCACCGCGTACGGCTCCGGCACCGGCTCGTCGTCCACGGGACGGGTGTACGTCTCGGGGTCGGCGTCCGGGTGCCACGGCTTGTGGTCCGCCGCACCGACCGTACGGGCGGACTGCCGCGCTGCCTCGAAGCGCGCCCGCGCCCGTACGGCCGCGCCGTGACGCGCCTGAAGCTCCTCGCGGGCCTTCGCGTACTCGCTGTCGGCGGTACGCAGGGCGTCCCTGGTCGGCGAGGTCTCGCCCGCGCCGGCGGCCGGGGCCTTGCCCGCCCGCTTGTCCGCGGCCAGCCACTGCTCCCGCTTGGCGCGGGCGTCGTCCAGAGCGGTCCGGTAGCGGGCGTCCTCGGCGCGCCAGTGCCGGGCCCAGGCAGCGGCCTTGTCGCGCTCGCGGGCTTCGGACTCATCGGCATCGGCCTTCCCGACCAGCGGGTCGTGCTGCCCGGCGGTCTCCAGCAGCCAGGGGGCGGTCTCCTGGTGAACGGTCTCGACGGCGTCGGGTTCGGCGGCGTACGGCTCGACGGCGTCGGGTTCGGCGGTGGCGAGGGCCTGGTCGGGGTGCGGATAGCCGGGTGCGCTCCGCGGGGCCGGGCGCGGCTCGTGGTCGTCCTTGAGGTCGGGGTCCCACGGGCGCGGCGGCTGTCCCTGGCGCTCGGACTCGGGCACGCCGTAGTAGCGCATGGCGTCGTGGGCGGCGCGCCAGGCGCGGGCGAGGCGGCGCTCGGCGGTGAGCCGTTCCCGGCCGTGGTCGGCCAGGTCCTGGAGCAGCTCGGCGTGGCGCTCCTCGCGGGAGGCCAACTGCCGCTGGACGACCTGGTGTTCGGCGGTGAGCTCGGTGACCCGGGTTTCGCTCTCGGTGAGCTCGACCGCCGTGCCGCGCTGCTTCGCGCGCAGTTCGGCGGCGCGCGCGACGGCCGCCTCGTGTTCGGCGGCCGACGCGCGCTGCTGAGCCTCGTCGAGGTGCGGGCCGTGCGCCGTGCCATCGTTGGCGGAGTCGGTGACCGCTCCGGTGGCGTTGTCGGCCTCGGCCTTGAGCCGTTCCGTTTCCGCCCGCCGCTCGGCCTCGGCCACCCGGTCCGCGATGTCCGCGGCCCGGCGCTCGGCTTCCTCGGCGTCGTGCGTGGCCTTGGCATCCCGCGCGGCGGCCTGCTCGCGAGCCGTCTCGGCTTTTGTCAGTGAGGCGCGTGACTCGTTGAACTTGGTGCGCGCGTCGGCGAGTTCGGCCGGGAAGGAGGTGCGCAGGGTGCGCGCCGTCTCGTCCCACGCCTCGGCCGCCTCCATGAAGACGTCGGTCTCCGTCTTCACGGCCTTCGAGGCGTCCTCGACCTCCGGCGGCAGCAGGCCGAACTTCTTGGCCAGGTCGTTGGCGACCCAGACGTACACGCCGTCGCTCACCGTGTGGCCGACCGCGGCCGGGGCCAGGCCGAAGTCCTTGCGGATGACGGACGGCACGAGACCGTTGACCTTGGTGACCAGCGGGGCGTCGGCGATGCGCTGGGTGACCTTGGCGACGTGCTGCCAGTACACCGGCAGCCGCACCAGCACGGCGCCACCGGCGGGCGGCTTGACCGTGGACAGGCCGGAGGTCCGGCGGTCGGAGGTGATGCCGGAGGTCGCGCTGTCCGTCCAGGCCGAGCCGGACCCGGCCACGCCGCCGGGCGGCAGCGGGGCCGGCACGGTCGCCACGTTGGGTCCACCGGTGAACGCCGGCGTGTGCGTCTCGGTCGTGTCGCCGGTGTGCGCGTGGTTGAGCAGCCCGCGGCGGTTGGCGCCCAGGCCCGCGTCGGGGTCGAGGGTCACCACCTGCGCGTGGGTCAGGTCGACGCTCGCGAGCAGCGAGAGGGTGGCGTCGTGGCCGCCGACCGAGGTGGCGCTGTCGTGCAGCGGGGGCAGGGTGAACCGCTCCCGCACCATGCGCGGGAACGCGGCGCTCAGCACCTCCTCGCTGACGTTGTTGTAGTGCGACTCCGAGCTGGCGGACCCGGGCCGGGCCAGCGTGCCCTTGCCCAGGTACGGGCCGCCCTTCTCGCCGACGGCCGCCTTGCCGTGCCGCGGCCGAAGCCAGTTCGGCTTCTCGGCGACGTCCAGGGCGAAGGACCCCGCCTCCCGCAGCTTCTCCACGCCCCCCACGCTGAGCACCACGAGGCTCTCGGGGTCGGCGGAGAACAGCTCCTTGGCCTTGGTGTACTGCGACTGCGCCGATCGCTGGGCAACGTGGTCGCCGGCGCCCGGCAGGAGTTTCGGCCAGTCCGTGGCGTCCTTCTCCAGGGTCTGGGGCTTCAGCGCCGGCTGGTGGGGGCCGCCGTCGGACTGCGGGAGCGCCAGACTGACCGGCACGTGCTCGTCGATCTCGCCGACGTCGTGCTGGAACGACAGCGCCCGCCTTCCGTGCAGCTCCAGGTCGATGTGGAGGGTGAAGCGGGTCCGGCCGGACACGGTCGGTCCCGACCAGGCCACGGACCTGGTCTCCATGTCGTTCACGGTGGTGGCGAGGGTCGTCGAGCGGGACGTGCCGCCGATGTCCTGCAATCCGCCGCTGGCCGACTTCATGCCGGCCTGGCCGTCGACCGTCGGCGTCTCGCTCACCTTGTAGCCGCCGTCGGTGCCCCTCGACACCTTCTCCGCCAGCGTCTTGGCGCCCAGCATGACCTTCGACGTGGTCAGCGCCACGTCGTGGCGGAGCGTGCCGTCGCCGAACTCCTCGCGGCGCAGGGTGAAGACCAGTCGGCCCTTGTTGGAGGGGCCGATGTTGTTGCGTACGACGCGCAGCGACGTGCCGCCGTGCTCCAGGGTGGCGCGCATGCCGCGCAGGCCCTCCGGGGAGAGCAGCGTGTTCTTGTTCGCGAGACTGCCCAGTTGGTCGTCGAGGATGCTGTCGGGGTTGATCCAGTCCGCCTGCCGGGGCAGCTTCTCGCGTACGTGCGCGGCGAACGCGTCGAGCGCCGAGGCCATGTCGAGGCGGCCGACCGGGAAGGCGGCCAGCGTCGTCAGGTCGCTCGACGAGAACTTCTCCTCCGTCGGCTGGGAGCCGAGCCCGTCGTCGTAGAGCCCCTCCGCCTTGGCGTCCTCCAGCGGCATCCACATCAGGACGCCGTCCGGCACCGGCACGATCCGGCCCTGCGCGGGGTGCGCGCCGCCCAGCGCGTTGACCAGCGGGGCGATCTGTCCGGCATGCCGGAACCGGGCGGCCAGGTGCCAGTCGACATCGGCGACCACCAGGGCCATCGGGCCGTTGTACTCGCTGGTGTTGGCGGGGTTGCCGTACATGCCCGCCGCTTCGGTCCTGGAATGGCCGCGGGAGTACGGGGTCCAGCTCAGCCCGTAGCTCCCGGTCGAGTGGTGTGCGTCGGTGTGCTTGGCCCGGAAGGCGGCGTTGAGGCCGATGCTGCGGCTCGTGGTCGAGGTGACGGAGTCGCCGCCGCCGGTCAGCGCTCCGCCGATGACGGAGGTGGTGAGGTCGCCGGAGTCGACCACCGACAGCACGCGCGCGTTCTTGAGCTTCGGCCAGGCGCTGGCCGTGGCGGTGACATCGGTGAACGCGGTCTTGCCGTACAGCTCGCCGACGTGCTTGCCCATCTGCGCGGAGTCGCTGAAGTCCGCCTCGTTGCGGCCGGTTCCGAAGGAGTCGGCCAGGGCGCGGGCGGCCGGGGTGCCGTCCAGTCCGTAGACCCACGAGCGGCCGGAGACGTTGCTCAGCAGCTCCTTGAGGTGCTGGTGCACCACCTGGGGGGCGATCACGCTCTGGACGAGGTGGGGGTGGTCGAAGAGGGAGTGCGGTTCCCATTCGGGGACCGGGCGGCCGGAGGAGAGCTTCTCGGCGAGCGCCGCGTCCATGGGGGTGGGCCGCTCGATCGCACGGTCGCGCCCGAGGCCGCCGAGGGCGGGTGCGGGGTCTCGCTGCTGGGGGGCGGCGGTCTGCTCGGTGGCCTCGTGGGTGCTCTGCCCGGTGGGCTGCGGCTGTTCGGCAGGCTGCGGCTGTTCGGTGGGCTGCGGCTGTTCGGCGGGCTGCGGCTGCCCGGTGGGCTGCGGCTGTTCGGCAGGCTGCGGCTGTTCGGCGGGAGGTTCGGCCGGCTGTTCGGTGGAGGGTTCTGCGGGGGATTCGGTGGTCGTGTCGGGCGTGGTCTGCCGTGCGGGCTGCGCCGCGGGCTCGGAAGGGGACGCACCTGGAGACAGGGCGGCGGGGACCGCGATCGACACATGGCCGGTGTACTGGCCCGGGTCGGAGCCGAGGAGCGGGACGACGGGGCCCCGCCGCACGAACCACGGCAGGCTCAGCAGCTGCCCGGAGGCCACGCGCGCGATCTGGCGGGGACGCCAGAACGAGGAGGCGGAGGCATCGAACTTCAGGTCGTACGTCCACAGGTGCTGGGGCCCTGAGCTGGTGATGCCGCCGTCCGGGGCGATCACCGGGCCGTAGTTCGCGCTGTAGGACTTCGACTTGCCGGCCCGGGCGCTGAACCCGCCGGAGCCGCCCACGTCACCGCCGCCGCTGGCCGTCACATCGATGCCGCCCGATATGCCCTGGGTGCGGGTGGTGGAGGCGTCCGCGTGGCGCATCGAGGCCACGTTGTTGGCCAGGCCCAGGTCGTGGTGGACGCCGTCGAAACGGCGTTGGGTGGCGGAGGCCCGTACGGTGACGGTCACGTACTCCTTCACCAGCGCGCGCAGCTTGCCGTCGTAGAACTGGCCCAGGCGACCCAGCTCGAAGGAGATTCCGGTGCTCGCCAGCGCCCCCAGATTGCTCTCCAACTGCACCTGGGAGAGGACCTGGTAGAGCTTGTGGGTGTTGCGCAGCGCGTTGTTGTAGTCCTGCGCCCGGCCCGGGAATCGCTTGGGCACGGACTCGCCGGTCGTGGCGTCCGTCGCGTACCGGAATCGTTCGGGCGTGTGCATGCCCGGCGCCAGGATCAGGCCCGGGTACTTCTCGGACAGCTCGCGCTGCACCTGGTCGCGCACCTTCTCCACCAGGGACTTGGTGTGCTCGCGGGCAGCCTGGGACTCGGCGGGGGCGGCGCTGCCGGAGGGCTCCTCGGGCGCGGTCGCGGTCGCGGTCACGCTCTGGCCGGCGGTCGCGTTCTGGCCGGCGGTCGCCGTCTCGTTGGCGGCCGTGCTCTCGTCGGCGGTCGGCGTCTCGTTGGCAGTCGCCGTCTCGTTGGCGGCCGTCGTCTCGTCAGCGGTCGCGCTCGTGTCCTCAGTCGCAGCCGAGGCGGGGTGCGTCGTCGTGCTGCCGCCGGGGCCGGAGTCCAGCTCCACGACGGCGTGCGGGCCGAAGGTGAGCGGATTGTCCTCGATCAGATAGGCCGGGGCCTGAGGCTCCGGCGCGCCCTGCGCGAGCGCGGTGCCGTCGTCCCAGCCCGCCAGCCGCCGCGCCTCGCCGCGCGACAGCAGCAGCGAGGCCGTGAGCCGCGCGGGCTCCCCGCCGGGCTGTGGTGAGGTCCACTCGCCGCCCACCCGACGCGCCTGGATGTTGTACGTCACATCGTAGAACCCGGCGTGGCCACGGGAGTTGACCGTACGGCCGCTCTCCGCGTTGTTGCCGCTCACGGACGACTCGGCGCGCTGGCTGGAGACCGACAGGGCGCCGCCCGCCTGCACCTTCGGGCCCTCGGTGCCCAGGGGTGCGAACGCGGGGCCGAGCGTCACACCGGCCGAGCCGCCCTGGGTGCTGCGCCGGTCCACCGTCGCGGTCGCGCGATTGGCGTCGGCCTTCTTGACCTCGGTCTCGTCCGTGGGCAGCCGCAGCTTGGCCGCGACCGGCTCCAGCTTCAGCTCGATGGCCCCCAGCGAACGGTCCTTGGAGGCGTCGACGAACAGCGGCTGGCTGAGCGCGGTGCTCGTGGTCGCCGGAGCGAGCAGCGTGCGCAGGCTCTCGGGCGCGAGGAAGTCCACGATGTGGCGGCGGGCGGTGGTGTTCGGCCCGGCGTCGGGGAACTCCTTGAGGGCCCAGTTCAGCAGATGTTCGCCCGTATGGACGTCGAGCGGCGTGAACAGCCGGGGCCGGGACCCCGGGGGGAACGTGAACTCCGCCGGCAGCCGGTCCGGCCGTACCGGGTGGGTGATGCTGTCCGGGGCGCGCCAGAGCATGCCGCCCCGCACCGCGTATGTGGCGCGGTTCGAGGCTCCGGCAGGCCGCCGTGGGTCGCCCGGCAGCTCGTTCTTCTTCTTGTCCCAGCTCTTGTACTCGACGACGACGTACAGGTCGTCCACGTGGACGTGGCTGTTGCCCTTGCCCGCCGCCGTCATGCTGGTCTGGGCGCGGTTCTCCGTGCCGTAGGAGTAGCTGGGCTCCACACGGCGGACGGAGAAGGCGACCGAGCCGTACGGGCTGGCCAGGCCCCCGGCGGGCCCCAGAGGGATGGACGCGGCGAAGGAGCGGGTCGCCCCGAGGGTCTTGCTGTCGCCCGCGCCGGGGCGGCTGCGGACCTCGGTCTCGACCTTCGTGTCCTCGGTCTTGGAATCGTCCTTCTTCTTCTCCTTGGCCTTCTCCTCTTCGGCCTTCTTCTCTTCGGCCCCTTCGCCCCCTTCGGCCTTCCCTTCGGCCTTCCCTTCGGCCTTCTCCGGTTTGGCCGTCTCCGCTTCGGCGCCCTTCGGCTCGGACTCCGTACCGCCCTTGTGCTGAGACGCGCTGTCAGTTTCAGGCGAGTCCGCCGAGGGCTGCGGCTCGGCGTAGCGGCTCCACTCTCCGAAATTGCCGACCTTGACGGTCAGTTGCCGATATCCGCCGTCGGCGGTGCGGAACTCGAAGGGACGGCCGCCGAGGAACGTATGCGGATTGTCGACCAGTTCGCGGCGCAGCTCGTCGAGCCCGCCCTCTGCGGGTTTGAACGTTTGCGCCAGCTCTTCCCCCAGCAGGTCGAGGCCGCGGAAGGTGACTTTGCTGTTGCCGAAGCCCTGGAGCGTACGCGGAAGTTCGGACTCGTCGTCGAACTTGACCAGCTCGTTCGGCTCCCAGTTCGGTGCGACCGGTTCCGACTCCAGCTCGACCTTGCGCTCCTCGCCCGGCTCGGAGCTCTCCACGACCTTCTTGGGTTCCGCCTTGAGGTGCGCGTATGCCTTGTCGAGGATCTGCTCCTCGGACACGCCGGGGAAACGCTGCCGGGTCTGGTACAGCAGCCGCTCGTAGTCATCGGCCGACAGCTCGTCGAGCTCGCGGTCACGCTCCTCCGGCGAGGGCTTCTGCGGAGTCTTCTCCCCGGCCTCCCCGCCGCCCGGAGCGTCCGGCGGCGTCGAGTCGTCGCCTCCACCATCGCTTCCGCCGTCGCCCCCCTTAGGCGCGGGGGCGATCTGCTCCTCGTCCACTTCGGGGATCGTGTGCAGGGAACGGTCCAGCGGCGGCAGATCCCCCAACTCTACCGAGTGCGCGGCCAGTTCATCGCCGCTTGGCGTCGAGAAGGATTCCGGCGAGGGGCCCGGGGAGGGTTCCCGGGAGACGGAAGGCGAGAGTGGCGGGGCGCCCTTGTCCTGGCCCGCGCTCTCCTTGCTCGGCTTCGCCGCGGTCTCCGGGTTGTTGGCCAGGAAGGAACCGGCCTTCGGCTCCACGTCGTCCGGCTCGCGCTCACGGAACGGGCTGGTCAGCTCCTCGTCCTCCGCGACGTCGGCCTTCTTGGCCGCCGGCCGCTCGGTCTGCAAGGAACCGGCGAGCTGTTCGCCGGGGTTCGGATCCACCGTGTCCCGCACTGGGCGCGCCACGGTGCCGTCGGCGCCGTCCCCTTCGGGCTTCGCGCCGTTGCCCGCGCCGCCGCCCTCTTCACCGTCCCGAGGGCCGGCCGCGCCGGGCTTGCCCGAGGGCGGGGGCGGCGGCACGTCGAAGTCGTCCGTTCCGCCGGAGGACCCGCCTGGGCCGCCCTTTCCGTCCGCGCCGCTCGGGCTGTCCGCGCTGTTCGGTTCGGCCGTGTCCGCGCCACCGTCCGCGCTCATCCGGCGGGCCCGCTCCAGCAGGGTCGCGCTCTCCCGGGCGGCTGCGGCCTTCGCCGAGGTCGGCAGTTTGTCGAGGGCCTGGTCGATACGGCGGTTGAGGGGGCTCAGCGGGTCGGGAGCGCTCAGCGCACGGTCCAGGCGCGCACTTTCGGCGTCGCGGAGAGCGCTGGATTCCACCCGGTGCTCGTCCAGCAGCTTGTCGGTGGCCTCCGGGTCCCCGGCGGCCTCGTCGAACCGGCGCACCCACTCCTCGCGCACAGCCCGGGTACGGGAGGGGCCGCTCGGGTCGCCCTGGCGGATCTCCTCCACCCTCCGCTCGCGGGACAGCTCCAGGACCCGGTCAAAGTGCTCGCTGTCGACCCGTTCGAGCTCATCCGCGTCCTGGGCGGCGGCTCGGCGCTCCGCCCACCGGTCCCGCTCCTCCTGCGGCATGCCCAGCGTCTCCTGACGCTCGGCGTACCACCGCTCCTGAGCGGCCTCCCACTTCTCCTGCTCGGTCTGCTCCTTGGCCTGCTCCGGAGTCCGTTCGTCGGGCTGCTCCTCGGACCGCTGATCGCCGCCCTCGCGGCCGCCGTTCCCGGCGTCCGAGTCGTCGCCGCCACCCCTCAGGTTTTCAAAGCGCCGTTGCAGATCGGCCCACTCGGCGCCCTCACCCTCCAATCCCTGCTCGGCCTGCTCTTCCGCCTGCCCCGAAGCCAGCTCGTCGGACTGCTCCTCGGACCGCTGACCGCCACCCTCACGGCCGCCGCGCCCCGCGTCCGAGTCGTCGCCGCCACCCCTCAGGGCTTCAAAACGCCGTTGCAGATCGGCCCACTCATCGCCCCCGCGTCCCGCGTCCGAGCCGTCGCCACTGCCCCTCAGGTTTTCAAAACGCCGTTGCAGATCGGCCCACTCGTCACCCTCGCGCCCCGCATCCGAGCCGTCGCCACTGCCCCTCAGGTTTTCAAAACGCCGTTGCAGATCGGCCCACTCATCGCCCCCGCGCCCCGCATCCGAGCCGTCGCCACCACCCCTCAGGGCTTCAAAGCGCCGTTGCAGATCGGCCCACTCGGCGCCCTCACCCTCCAACCCCTGCTCGGCCTGCTCCTCCGTCTGCCCCGGAGTCCGTTCGTCGGACTGCCCCTCGGACCGCTGACCGCCGCCCTCACGGCCGCCGCGCCCCGCGTCCGAGTCGTCGCCGCCACCCCTCAGGTTTTCAAAGCGCCGTTGCAGGTCGGCCCATTCATCGCCCCCGCGCCCCGCGTCCGAGCCGTCGCCGCCACCCCTCAGAGCCTCAAAGCGCCGTTGCAGATCGGCCCATTCATCGCCCCCGCGCCCCGCATCCGAGCCGTCGCCACCACCCCTCAGAGCCTCAAAACGCCGTTGCAGATCAGCCAGTTCGCCGGGCTGCTCCTCGGACCGCTGATCGCCACCCTCACGGCCGCCGCGCCCCGCGTCCGAGTCGTCGCCACTGCCCCTCAGGTTTTCAAAACGCCGTTGCAGATCGGCCCACTCATCTCCCCCGCGCCCCGCATCCGAGCCGTCGCCACCACCCCTCAGGGCTTCAAAGCGCCGTTGCAGATCGGCCCACTCGGCGCCCTCACCCTCCAACCCCTGCTCGGCCTGCTCTTCCGCCTGCCCCGAAGCCCGCTCGTCCGACTGCTCCTCGGACCGCTGACCGCCACCCTCACGGCCCCCACGCCCCGCGTCCGAGCCGCCGCCGCTGCCCCTCAGAGCCTCAAAACGCCGTTGCAGATCGGCCCACTCGCCGCCCTCACCCTTCAACTCGCGCAGACGCCGCTGAAGGTCGGCCAGTTCGTCGTCGCCCGCGCTCGCCCGCAGGTTTCGGGTGCGCCGGTCGTGCTGCTCCTTGAGCTCGTCGTTGAGGCCATCCCGCTCGAACCGCCGCTGCCAGTCGGCGCGTTCGGACTCCGACGCGCCGAGATCCTTGAGGTCGCCGAGCCGCTTCGCGGTGTCGAGCGAGTCCAACTCGGCCTCGTAGTCGTCGCGGAGCCGGTGCTCCTCCTCCGGGGTCGTGGCCGAGTCCCGGCGGGCCGCCCACTCCTCGCTGCGCTCCGGCGTCATGCCGAGCGCTTCCTCGCGCTCCCTGCGGGCGTCGGCCAGGAAGTTCCGCGCGCGGGCCTCCTCCGCCAGGGGCGAGGAGATTTCGCCGCGCGCCGCCAGGTCGGAGCGGAGCGATTCGAGCCGGTCCTCGAACCCCTGCAAGCGTTCGGTGGTCTCCCGCGGCGTACCGGTGAGCACCGAGGACTCGATGTCCAGTGCGTGTTTGTACCACTCCGAGCGCCGCATGCCGAGCGCGGACGCCCGGTCGTACCCGCCGTCCATGTGCCGACGGAAGTGCTCCACGCGTTCGTCGAGCCCGGCCTCGGCCACCGCGTCCTGGAGCTTGCGCAACCCCTCGGCCGCCTCCTTGTGACGCCCGGCCGACGTGTCCTCGGTGATCTTCTCGGAGAGCTCGCGCGTCTCGTCGGCGTCCATGCCGTGCCTGCGGGCCTGGCCGCGCAGGTGCCGCAGCGCCCGTTCGACCCGGCGGCCGGTCTCCGTGCGGGCGGACGGCGGGGCGTCGGGGACCGCGTGCGCCAACGGGTCGGGGGTCACGACCGGCGGCAGCTCGTCGAGGTCCGGGCCCAGGTCCGAACGGTCGGCGAACGGCAACTCGTCCAGTAGGGAGTCGAGTTCGTCCGACCCGGCGCGGCCTTCCGCGCCCGTACGGTCCTCCGCTCCGGCGTGTGCTTCGGCGCCCGTACGTGCCTCCGCGCCCGTACCGCCCGTACCGCCACCGCCCGTACCGTCCGAGGGGACGGGGGGCAGCGCGCCGAGCTTCTCCTCCAGCTCGGCGAGCCTCTCGTCCTCCTCGGTACGGGGCCGGTTGCGCTCGTCGACGTCGGACCGACCGTGCGCGCCGTCACCGTCACCGTCGCCGTCCGAGCCATGCCCCCCGCCCGGCTCCCGCGGCTCGGAGCCGGTGCGCTCCGCAGAGCCGCCGAACCCCCACTCCTCCTCTTCTCGGAGGGCCTTGCGGTACTCGTAGCGCAGATCGCGCAGGCGCTCCTCGGACCGGGCCGCGTCCACGCCGGTGGTGTTCTTGAGCTCCGTCAGCCGCTGAGCGAGGAGTTCATCGTCCGTCAGGGGGTCCTCGGAGGGCCCCTTGAGCGCTTGGAGGCGCTCTTCGAGGGACTCGTCGTCGTCCGACCGGCCGTGCGCCGTCTCATCGTCCGACCGGCTCCGCTCCCCGTCACCCGTCCGGCCGTCCGGGTCCGGCAGGCGGCTGGAGGTGTGCGCCTCGTCGCCGCCCGCCCATTTCAGGTTCTCGTCCAGTCGGCGCCGCTCTTGGGCGAGGTGGTCGCGTACGGGCCGCACCAGGTCGCCGACGTCGGACGTCTTGCCGCCCGCTATCGCGTCCTCGATGGCGTGGGCGGCTTCCGGGGGGAAATTCCACGGTTCGGGCGCATCCGGGTCCACCGGGAGGCTGTGGCGCGCGTCCTCCAGCTCCTCCCTGGTGCCGGCTTCCAAGTCCTTGAGCTTTTCGACGTGTCGGAGCGCCTCGGCGGTGTCGCCCTTGGCGAGGGAGACCTCGATGTCGTCCAGAACGGCGCCGCGGTCCGCGTCCCGCCGAGGCTGCCCACCACCGGTGACGTCGCGCTGCGGGACCTGCGGCCATATGGACTCGTCGGCGAGATCGACGGGGTCCGCTGGGCCGTGGCCGGTGTGCTGGCCTTCGTCGTGCGAGCCGTTCAGTTCGTCGTACGAGCCGTCGGGGCCGTCATGCGAACCGTTCGGGCCATCGGGCGAGCCGTCAGGGCCGTCGTGCGAACCGACGGATTCATTCCCTGCTCCGCTGAACTCGCTCTGCGTACGGGCCTGTTCGCCACCCGAGAGCGCTCCAGTGGCCTGCCGCGGCTCGAAGGAAGAGCCCGAGCCGTGGTCGGAGAAGGCGGCGGACGAGCCGCCCGACGACCCCGACGACTCCGTCGCGATGCGCGGCGGCGCGCTCGGCACCTTCGGCAGGTCGTCGTTGTCGAGGCCGGCGAACGGATCGTCGCCATGCGGGTCGAAGGTGTCGGCGTCGCTTCCGGAACGGCTCTCGTCGCCGCCGCGAACCGGCTCCGACCCGTCCCCGGTCCGTACGGTCTCCTCCCCGGCGGAGCCGCCGGTGCCCTCTCCGCCCTTGCCCGCTGCTTGCTTCAGGGCCCCGTCGGACCCGGACACGGTCCGTACGCTCTCCGCGGAAGGCGCGCGGTCGGTGCCTCCGGCCCCCGGGCCGGGCCCGGTCTTGGTGCCGCCGCCCTGCGGCCCGGCACCGGGTGCGGGCGCGGGCGCGGAGTTGGAGGGGCCCGGCGGCGTGCGCTGGGGGCCGGACGCGTTCGGGCCCTGGCGGGCGGGGGGCGCGGCGGTCTGCGTGCCGTCCTGGCCGGCCGGGGCGGCGTGCGTGCCCATCGGCACCGCTTCGGGCGCCTTCTCCTCCGGCCCGTCGCCACCGCGCGTACCGGCGTGCTCCGGCCCCGTCGGCCGGTCGGAGTCCGAGCCACCGTCGTGGGCTCCGGCGCCGTGCGATCCGGCTCCGTGCTCTCCGCCGCTGTGGGCACCGCCCTGCGCGGCCGTGCCGACGCCGTTCGGGTCGACGGTCGTACCGCCCGGGCCGCCGTCTCCGGTGGCCCCGCCCGACGCACCGTGCTGCGACGACGTCGCGATCTGGTGGGGAGCGGGCGAGGGACCGAAGTCGTCGCCGTGCGTCGAGGTGCCGGACAGCGACGAGGCGTCGGCCGCGGCCGACCCGTGGGAGCCCGACGACGACGTGCCGATGGGGGTCGGGGGCGGCGGCGCGGACGCGCCGTCCGGCTTCGAGCCGAGATCCGATGACGGGGGCGACGGGGAGGAGGCCGAGGGCGGAGGGGGCGCGCCGACGTCCCCGCCGCCTCCGTGGGAACGGAACGCGTCGATGCCGTGTCCGACTCCGCGGCCGATGGCACCGCCCAGCGCACCCGCCACCGGGGTCCACCCGGTCACCTTGAACTCGTGGTCGGGGCCGAAGATGAGGTTGTACAGCCCCTCACTGACGGCCATGTGACCGCCGTCGACGGCGGAGCCGCCGATCAGCTCCCCGACCTTGTAGCCCAAGTCCCCCTTGAGGTTCTTGCTGATGCTCTCCGTGAGCGCCGCGGGCAGTTCGTGGGAGAGGGCGTGCGCGCCGTCCGCGCCGAGGTGGCCCGCGTACGGCTTGACCGCGTCGTCCAGGGACTTGGTCAGCGCCTGCCAATCGGCCTTGCCCGACCAGTTCTTGACGAACGCTTCGCCGTAGTCCTTGCCGAGGGCTCTCGCGGTGTCGTTCCCCAGGGCCTCGCCGAGGTGCTTCTCGAAGGATGTCGATATATCGCGGACGACGCCCCTGCCGACGGCCTCAGCGCCCGCGCCGCGAACGCCCTTCGCACCCATCTGTTCGAGCGATTCGGTGGTGCTGCCGAGCGTTTTGCCGAGGTCGTTCCCGAGCCCGCGGGCGGCGGACTCGCTGATGCCGTTGTCCGCGGCGTTCGTCCCGGCCTTGCCGCCTGCCTCGGCGGCGCCGTCGCCCGCGCCCCGGCCGCCGGTACCGCCGGCGCCGTCGCCCGCCCCCTTGCCACCGCCACTGGCGGCACCGTCGCCGGCACCACGGCTACCGGCCCCGCCCGCACCTTCGCCGGCTCCCTTGCCACCGGCCCCGGTCGTACCCTCGCCGATCCCCTTGCCACCGGCGGTAGCCGCGCCCTCCGCCGCACCCTCTGCGGCGCCCTTGCCGCCGCCGCGCGTAGCGCCCTCCGCCAGGCCCTCGCCCAGCGACTTGGCGCCGCCCGCCACCGCGCTGTCCGCGCCGTGCGAGGCGGCCCCGGCCAGGCCCTTCGCCAGCGCCTCGCCCGCGTCGTGCGCGAGCGCCTTGGACAGCCCCTTGCCGATCGTGTTGCCGAGGAGCTTGCCGACGCCCTCGCCGAGCAGCGAGAACGGGCCGCCGACTACGCCCGCGATGGCGCCGAACTCCGCTGCCATCGTCGTGAAGGAGGTGTTCCACTCGCGCCGGTGGCCCTCCGCCATCTGTGCGCCCTGGACGAGCGCGTCCAGCAGCAGGCCGCCGATGACGCCCATCAGGACCTGCGCGGTGATCTGGCCGATCAGGTACTTGGCCAGCAGAAAGAAGAAGACCCGGAACGCGCCTTCCGCCGCTGCCGCCCAGAGCTCGGAGAGCCCGCCGGTGAACGGCGCGAGAGCCTGCGCGAGAAGCACCTGCGCGACCAGCATGGCGAGCTGAAGGAAGATCATGATCTTCGTGTACTCGACGTCGCTGCCGGTGTTGAAGGCGTTCTTCGCCAGCCCCTCGGCTTCCTTCTTCGCCCTGCCGAGGATGCTGTCCTCGCCGCCGCCGATGAGGTAGTTCGCCCACTGCTCGAAGGCGCTGGCGGACTCGCCCTCGAAGCCTTCCTTCACCTTCGGGAGGACCTGCCGCAGCAGATCCTCGACCTGGCCGAACTTGTCGGCGACGTCCTGGTACTGCGCGCTGACGTTCCACAGCCGGTGCTCGTCGGCCTGGGGGTAGTCCATGCCCGTCAGGGCCTTGAGGAATCCCCGCCAGCCGTCGGAGCCGTCAGAAATCGAATCGTCCGCCATCGTCCGCCGCCGTAACCCGTCCGCTCAGGTCTTCTCGTGCCGTCCGTTCAGCTCTGGGTCAGGTGGTTGGCCGTCTGCGTGGCGTCGTCCTCGGCCTGGTTGAGCGAGCCCGCGGCCGCCGTGCCGCCTTTGTGGAGCGAGGAGATGAACTCGGTGAGCGCCTTGACCCCCTGGGTCAGCCCCTCGCAGTGCTTGTCGACGTACTCGTGGTACTTCTTCGCCCACTCGTCGTCCCTGCCGCCCGCGGTCCTGCTCTCCTCGGTGAGCTGGGCGTTGAGATTGGTCAGCTCGTCCGTGAGGTGGGAGATCTGGCCGATCTCCGAAAACCGCCTGGAGAGGTCCTCGGGAACGGCGAGGGTCTGGTGGTTGGAGCTCTCAGCCATCGAATTCCTCCTCGTCGTCGCGGGTACGGTCCGACTTCGGCGGGGCGCCGAGAATCAGATCCTCCAGGCCCTCCGGCCGCCTGGCGCGCAGCGGGGCCAGCAGCTCGTCCATGGAGTGGCCGCCGAACATCCCCTCGGCCAGCTGGGTCTGCTCTCCCATCAGCGGCCGTACCTGGCTGCTGACCTGGGACGTCATCTTCGCACGGGCCTCGTTGAGGGTGGTCGTCAGCACCGTGGCGAGCTGGGCCCGCGGCATCGAGCGGTAGCCCTCGGTGTTGAACTTCAACTCGGCGATCTCGCCCTGCGCGTTGATCGTGACGGTGACCATCCGGTCCCGGGAGGTGACCGACGTCTTGGTCGTGGCCAGGTTCTTCTGGAGTTCCTGGATGCGCTGCGTGTGGTTGGCGAGGTCGGCCATCGCCGCCTCCAGCTGTTCCTGTATCGACATCAGCGCGTCTCCGATCCCTGCTCGCTGTTGGCTCCGCCGACCGCCCCGGGGCCCACCTCGTCACCGGACGCCCCGGAACGGGCCTCCTCGCCGCCGGACGCCCCGGAACGGGCCTCCTCATCACCGGACGCCCCGGAACGGGCCCCGTCGTCGTCGCCGTCGGCCGCTGCGTCGTTCAGCGCCTCGACCGCGCGCGCCAGATCGGCCGCGCTCAGCCGCATCGCCACCGGCCCGGTCGGGTTGAGGTAGACGTCGTGCCCCTCGGGGACCAGCGCGAAGACCTCCCCCGCGGGCAGCACCCGGTGTGCGAGGGTGCCCGCCCGTTCCAGGTGGGCGGGTGCGGTGAAGGCCGGCACGACCGGGCCGCCGTCCGGCGCGCACGCGGTGACCACCCCGCCGCCCGGCGCGGTGAACACGGCCAGTTCCGCGCTGGCCGCCGCGGCGGCGACGGCCTCCGGCGGGCCGTAACCGGTCGCCGCCAGCTGTACGGCCGCGTCGACGTCGTCGGCCGGTTCGGCCCAGCCCAGCATCCCCGGCGAGGGCCGGTAGCCGGGGTTGTCCTGCCATTCGACGATCTCGCCGTGCGGGTCCGAGCGCCACTGCCCGATGAGGGCCCACTCGGGCGGCGCGTCCTCGCCCGTCCAGGCCGGGTCGATCATGCCGAACCAGTGGTCAGGGGCGGTACGGGCCGCCTCCCGGATGTCATCGGGCGGCGTCGGCATACCCGGCGTCTCCCCCTCGGCCGCCGCGGGCCCGGCGTCCGGTGCGGAGGCCGTGGCCGGAGCGAGGGGGTCCATGGGGGCGGGGTTCCTGTCGTCGTCGGTCTGCGTGGTCATCGTCCGATCACTCCGGGCGCGATGTCGGGGTCGGTGCCCCACACCTCTTCGTCCTCGGCGAGCCAGACATTGCGCTGCCGGTCGCCGCTCTGTCCGCCGCCCTGGCCGCCGGCCCCGCCCATGGGGGGCATCATCGGCGACGAGGAACCGCTGCCCGCGCGGCCCATGGCCCGGCTCTCCGCCGCGGCGGCCCGCGCCGCCCGCATCTCCTGAGCCTGCTGCGCGCCCTCTTCGCCCATCGCCGCGCGGGCACGGCGGCTGATGCCGGTGCTGACGCCGCTCTCGCCCACCGTGTTGCCGTTGCTGTCGACCATGCGGCGCAGCCCGCTGCCGACGCCCTTCGGGTTGGTGAGGCTGGACTCCGACGAGCTGCCGGTCGTCAGGGGACGGCGCGGCGGGTTCCAGTTCTCCTCGCCGCTCGTGGGGTTGCGGCTCTTGAGGCCGCCGCTGCTCTCGGTGATCGCCTTGCCGCGCGGGTCGGTGATCGTCCCATCGGAGTTGATCTTCGACCCCGGGGGCACGGTGAGCTTGCCGCCGAAGGAGTTCGTCAGCGGCTTGCCGTCGGCTCCGACGAGGTTGCCGTGGGCGTCCACCTTCGCGCCCTTGGGCAGGACGAGGTTGCCGTGCTCGTCGTAGCCGACCCCGTGGTCGCCCGCGCCGAAACCGCCGCCACCGCTGGTGTTGACCGAGGTCTGGAGCCGGCGCAGCTGCCGCTCGGCCTCTTCCGCCTGTTCGGCCGCGTTCTTGGCGCTGTTGGGACCGCTCGTGCCGCCGCCGCCACTGCCGCCACCGCCCAGCGGGCCGACCTTGGAGCCCTTGGGCAGCACGAGCGGCTTCTTGTCCGGGCCCATGACGGCGTTGCCCTTGGAGTCGGTGACAGCGCCGGTCTTCGGGTCGATCTTCGCGCCGGGCGGCAGGGTGATCGGGTTGTTGTCCTTGTCGCGGAGTTGCTCGCCCTTGGGGCCGAGGGCAGTGGAGCCGCCGCCCGTACCGCCGGTGCCCGGGCCGAGGCCGATGCCGGCGCCGCCCTTGTTCTGCTCCGCCAGTTTGTTCTTGAGGCTGTCGCCACCCTGCCCGCTGTTGAAGTGCATCATCGCAGGCGGAGGGGTCTTGCCGCCTTCCCCGCCCTGCTCGCCGTCGCCGCCTTCACCGAGCGGATTCTTCCCGTCGCCGCCTTCACCGAGCGGATTCTTGCCGTCACCGCCTTCACCGAGCGGATTCTTGCCGTCGCCGCCTTCACCGAGCGGGTTCTTGCCATCGGCGTTCGCGTCGCCGTCGCCCTTGCCCCCCGGCGGGAGGTCGCCCTGCTGGTCCGCGCCCTTGTCCCCACCGTTCCCGGCTGCGAACGGATTCACGCCGTCGGGCGGGGTGGCACCGCCACTGCCGCCATCGCCCCCCTTGGGCGTCAGATACGTCTGGCTGTCGCTCTGGTTCAACTGGAGCGTGAAGGCCGTATTGATGGGGCGGAATTGGCCCGCGGCGGTGAAGTAACTGGTCGACAGTTGCTGCATCGGCCCGGCGGACGGGGTATCGAGCTTGTCCCGCACATTGTCGAGCCAGCGCTGCTTCGCTTCACTCTCGATCTTGTCCCAGAAAGCCGCGTCCTTGGGACTTCCGTAGGTGGGTGACACCAGCTTTTCACTGAGGAAGCCCTCTACGTCTCCGTTCACCGGGATAACGGTGTTGCCAAGCGGCGGCATCGTGTTCATCGCGTCGAAGAAGACATCGTGCAGATGATTGACGGGCATGGAAGAACGGTCGTTCATGAATGCCCAGAACGTGTTCTGCAACGAGCTCGTGGTGGTCCGCAGCTGGTTACCGGAATTACGCAGGGCCTGGGCCACCGCGCCGTGCTGCATGTAGTCCTGGGTGTCCTTGAGGGACCGTTGAGCGGCTTCCAGAGTGGCCCGGAAGAGCCCCGCCGCCTCACCCTGGAGGTCACTGTCGCTTCCGCCGACCTCAGTGGCCCACTTGCCGAACTGGCCCTGCCACTTCCCGATCAGGGCGTCCATGGCCGTCAGGATGTCGGCGGCCTCGTCCAGCGACTGCGGGCTGGCGGTCTGGTTGCCGTTGGGGTTCACCGAGTTCAGGATCTTGTCGGAGCCGCCGGTGAAGTCGCTCAGCGCTCCGGGGCCGTTGCCGAACTTGGACCAGTCGTAGTTGAGACCGATGGCGAACGTTCCCAGGGGCTCCGAGGTGCTGGCCCCGGTGACCGCGTAGTTGTACGACCACCAGACGTCCAGGTCCGGTTTCGTATTGATCGCGAGTCTCTGCCCCGACTGGTAGTTGGCGATCCACTTCTCGGACCCCGGCCCCGCCACCTTGTTTCGGTCCAGGGGCTGGGCGTCCCCGTCCGCGAACACGGCGAGCCGCTGATCCCAGTTGGTCGCCTCGTCGGCCACAGCCAGTCCTCTTCTCTTCCCACACGGCCCCAACGGCCGCCGGACGGGGCCGGTCCCGAGTGGCGGACGCTCACATCCACCGTTCGAGGACCGGCCGATTCCGCTCGGTTACGCGCCTGCCTCGCCTAACGGCCCAGCGGGTTGGCACCGCCGCCGCCGGCTCCACCGCCACTGCCGCCACCGAGGACGCTCATCAGGTCCTGGGCCAGCGCACCGGCCGAGATCTCGGCGTCGGTGGTGATCTGGTCCACGTGGTCGAGCTGGGTGGAGAAGTTGCTGAACACCTGGACGGCGCTCTCCAGCCTGGAGTGCAGGTCCGTGAAGTACTTGCCGGACAGGTTTCCCAGGTTCTTGCTCGCGAGGAAACGGTCGGGAGCACCGAGCTTGAGGTGCATGTTCCCGCCCGTCGAACCGTATTCGCCCAGTTTGGCGTAGTCCGCATTCGAGTGGAGATCCTGCGCGAACTGCGGAATCTGACGGTCGGCCCAGTCCTTGAGCACACCCTCGGTGATCTTGTACGTGCCGCCGCCGCCGTGCGAGCCGCTGTCGCCGTGCGAGTCGTCCTCAGCCATTTCCTCGCCTCTCGGTCCTCACCCCGTCACCTCGACGGGCTCAGTGGTGCTGCAGGTTGGCGAGGGCGTTCCGGCCCTGGTGGTCGCCCGCCAGCTGGGACTCGTACATCCGCTGGAGCGCGATCGTCGCCTGCTCGTAGTCGTCCTGCAGCTTGGCCTTGGACTGGCTGAGTTCGTGGTGGAAGTTGTCCCACTGCGTGCGGGCCTCACCTTGCAGGGTCTCGCGCAGCGGGACGAAGTTCTTCTCCAGCCACTCCACGGCGTGGACCATGTCCGACTGGGCCCGCGTCATCGAGTGGATGCACTGCTCCAGGACCTTCGTTTGGATGTTGACTGAGGACATAGCGGTCTCCTGCCTGGTGAAGAACGAGGGAAGTGGCGAGCGGTACGGCCGGGCTCAGCGCCCGGTGCCCATGTTGGGCGACAGGGCCCGCGCGAAGCCGTTGGCCGTCTCCTCCGCGTGGGTCATGGCCTGGTTCGTCAGGTGCGTGCCCTGGTGGAAGTTCTCCGTGGCCTGCGTGATGCGGCGGTGGATCGCCAGCCAGTCGTCAATGGCGAGGCAGTGCGTCGAGCTGGAGTTCGCCTGGTAGTTGTGGGACACGTCCTCCTTGATCCTCTGGACGCTCATTCCCGCCTGCTGCATGTCATGGAGATGCTCCTTGAGCCCGGCCAGGGCCGTGTCCATCTCCTCTTGGCCCTTGGCCAGACGGTCGCCCTGGATGCCGTCGAGCTGCGGCACATCACTCATGAAACGTTCTCCTCTGAAGGGGGGTCAGGAGGCAACAACCGGAACGACCGCTACCGGTCTCCCAGCTGACGATCACATTAGTACTTCCACTGGCTTGATTGGCACCTACAGCAGTACGAGCACGTATGGATTCCGGAAAATCCCTGCTGACCAGGTAAAACACATAGTGAACGGAGGGTGAACAAGCTCAGATCCGTCTCAATTGATGCATGGTCAACTTCCCCCGGACGCAAGCCCCTTGGGGCCGGAAGGCGCCTGCACCAGCCCGCGGGCCTGAAGCGCCGCCATATCCAGAGCCGGCCCCGTCTCCAGCATCCCCAGGAGCGCGCCCGGCATCTGTACGGCGTTCGCGTCGCTGTAGCCGAGCTGCTGGAGAGCTTCCTTGCCCGCCACCGGGTACTTCGCGCCCGACTCGGTGACCAGGTAGTACGTGCTGCCCGCCCCGGAAGAGGACAGCGACTTGACGAGGGCGCCGCCGCCTGGACGTACCGCGAACTGGTCGGCGGTACGGGAATCAGCGGACAAACCGGGCTCATTGGACGGCGGGCGACCGCCGATCGTCGACGCCGGGGGCAGCACCACGGCGACGGTCGGCGTTTTCCCGCCAGTGCCCGTCACCGCGCACACGCCCTCGGACTTCTCGACCGGCATGGCCTTCGGCGGCTCGGCCGGCACGCCGCCGCCACCACCGCCGACCAGCGGCGGCCCGGCGGGCGCCCGGTGCCGGTCCAGATCGTCCGGACCCACCTGACGGATGCCGACCGCACCGCCCTCGTACGCGGTGTGCTGAGTGCGCGGGTCGCCCTTGATCAGTGCGAATTCCAGACCGGTCACCGGCGTCAGGCCCTCCTTGCGCAGCAGGAAGCGGCGGCCGTCGGCCGCGGTGAACAGCTGTCCCACCCGGGTCGGGCTGCCCGCCAGTTCGGGCCCCTTGTCACCGAGGTGCGGCACGTCGGGGGTGGCGATGTCGGGGCCCGCGGGGAGCGCGTTGAGGAAGCCGTCGGGCACGGGGAAGGCGGTCGCGTCGCCGTACCCGAGCGCCTGGACGGCGGAGTGCGCGGTGTTCAGCCGCATCCGGGTGCCGTGCCAGACGAGATACGTGTCGTGGTGCGCACCGCCGCGGATCAGCGTGGCGCGGTCCGCCGTGACCGGCCGGCCCTCCGAGTGCAGGCCGACGCCCAGCGTCAACTGGCTGTCCGAGGAGGCGGAGGGCGTTCCGTTCGCGTTCTTGGGCGGCCGGGTGGCGCACGCGGACCAGGGGTCGCGGCTGAGCGCCGAGGGGTCGGGGAGGGCGTCCGGGGCGCCGACGATGCCCAGGGTGCTGCCGCGCGGCGCCCTTTCGATCGAGGCGGGCGACAGGCTCTCCAGTTTCAGTTGCTTTCCGGCCAGGAGCTTGGCCGAGGTCTGGTTGAGCACCGGGTGCAGCACACCGCCGAGGGAGAGGTAGCGGGCGCCGGACTTGTCGTCCACCACCAGCGTGCCGTCCTTCTTCCAGCTGTCCGAGCCGCCGGGCACGATCACGCCGTAGAGGGTCACGATCAGCGCCGCGAGGGCGCCGAGGATCAGCCCGATGAAGATGCCCTTGGATGTCCGCCGGTGCGGCGGCTCGGGCGCGTCGGGGTCGTCGCGGAACAGCCCCGCCGACAGCCGGCCCATCACGAACATGTGGGCCTGCACCTGGTCCCGCCTGGACTGCATGGCAGCGCCTTTCTGTCGGCTCTGTCGGCCTTCGGTCGCGGCGGCCGGCCGCTGTGGAACCGGCCGGTTCGGCCATTTCGACCGGCCGCTGCGGAGCCGGCCGGATCGACCGTTTCAACCGGCCGCTGTGGAGTCGGCCGGATCAGCCGTTGAGGGCCCGCAGGTAGTGGTAGAGCCCGGCGGCGAGCAGCGCGAGCGGCACGAGGGCGACGGCGAGCAGTGTGTGCAGCAGATCGACCGCGCGACCCCAGTAGGGCACCAGGCGGCGGCCCGGGAACGTCCAGCCGGCGATGGCCAGCAGGGCCGCCAGTACGACGGTCCCGGCCAGCAGCATCGGCCGTTCGGACGGGGTGAGGCGCAGGGCGAGCAGTACGCACAGCAGCACGCAGCCGTACGCGCCGGGCAGCACGACGGACAGCCGCTGCCACGCGCCGCCCAGGGCCCGGGAGTGGACCAGCAGCAGGACGCTGAAGACGATGGCGAGCGTCAGCGGCGGCCACGAGTGCTGGGTGGCGAGCGCGGTGAGGCAGCCCGCGGCCACCACGCCCGTCGCCGCGCACAGTGCGGTCAGATAGCCGTCGGCTATCTGACCGCGGACGCTGACCTCCTCGCCGGGCACCGGGTCGATGCCCTCCTGGAGCTGCTCGGCGTTGGTCGGCAGCAGTGGCAGCCGCAGACCGGAGAGCCGGAACGCCAGCGCGGGCAGGAAGGCCCCGAGGACCATGATGACCAGGGCGAGCGGCGCCGCGGTCTCGTCCAGCGGGACGCCGAGGAGCATGACGGCGCCGCCGATCGCCCCGAGCACGGCCGCGACCGCGATCCCCAGGAACAGCGGGGCGCAGGCGCCCACGGCGGCGACGGCCAGTACGGCGCACCCGGCGCCCGCGGCGCACCCGGCCAGGAGCCGGGCGCCCGTCTCCGCGCCGTCGCCGGTGTGCTGGGGCACCAGCGCCCCGGCCAGGACGAGGTAGGGCACGGCGGCGGCGCCGAGCGCGCCGCCCGCCCCGGCGTCGCCCACGGCGCGCGACGCGGAGCCCGCGCCGGCCAGCAGCAGCACGGCGACGCCCGCGGCGCAGACCGACCGCAGCGGGGCCGGGCCGGGCAGGGCCAGCAGCAGCAGCCCGGTGCCCAGGGCGCACAGCGTCAGGCCGATCATCAAGTAGCGGGACCACTGGGGCCGCCAGGAGTCGCCGCGCGAGCGCAGTCCGCTGGAGAGCCCCTCGATGAGGTCGTCGAAGTGGATCTGCGGAAGGGATTCGTTGCGGGCCCGCAGATGGAGGGTCTCCCCGTCGTGGAGCCCGAGCGAGTTGGGTGTTCGCTCGTCGTCCAGCGGGGCTTCGCCCAGGCGCTGCAGTACCCAGCCGCCGGCTTCGGCCCCGCGCTCGTGCAGGTCTGATCCCGCGTGATCGACGATCGTGGGCAGCAGATCGGCGAGCGCGATGTCCGAGGGGACGGCGAGTTCGACGGTTCTTTCCGGTGCCTGGATAGTCAGACGACACAGAGATGCGGTGGAATTGTCACTCAAGCGTGGCTCATCCCTTCCGGGAGGGGCGGTCGACGCGATCTCGTCGATCACATTATCGTGAGGTCGGTACACGGTGGTCCACGGGCTGCCTCTCGGACGTGAACCGCTTTCACAGTCCGTGCCTTTTACCGGAATTGCCGGACCTCCCGGACAGGACCGGACCCAACGCCATCGCGTTTCCCCGTAGGAAGGCGAATCCTTTTGAGTGTGGTTCTCTTCAAGCGGCCTCCCCGTCGGCTCGGCCCGGAGATGCCGGAAGGCGAGCTGAGCCTTCAAGAGCCGCCTTCGCTGCCCGAGACGCAGAGTGCCATGGGCAACATGGTCACTTATATGCCCATGGCGCTCAGTTCGCTCGGCATGGTGCTCATCTTCCTCAAGCCCGGGGAAGGCGGCGGCCCACTGATGTACGTCGCCATCGGGCTGATGGCCGTCTCGGCGGTGGGCATGCTGGTCTCCCAGATCATCCGCAGCTCCGGCGATCGCAAGCGCAAACTGCGTGGTGAACGCCGCGACTACCTCCGGTACCTGTCGGTGAGCCGGCGCCGCATCCGCAAGCTGATACACCAGCAGCGGCAGGCGCAGGAGTGGCGGCATCCCGAGCCCGCGAGCCTGTGGAGCCTGGTGCGCACCGGCCGGCTGTGGGAGCGCCGCGCCACCCATGAGGACTTCGGCGAGATCCGCATCGCCGTCGGCGAGCAGCAGCTGGGCATGAAGCTGACGCCGCTGAGCACCAAGCCGGTGGAGGACCTGGAACCGCTGTGCGCGCACGCGCTGCGCCGGTTCATCCGCGCGTACGGCACGGTGCCCGACCAGCCCGTCGCGCTCTATCTGCGCACGTACTCCCGGGTACTGACGCACGGCGACGCGGAGGCCGCCCGCGCCATGGCACGGGCCATGCTCGGCCAGCTGAGCGTCCTGCACGCCCCGCAGGACCTGCGCATCGCGGTCATCACCGACCACGACCGCCGGGACGCCTGGGAGTGGACGAAGTGGCTGCCGCACGCCCAGCACCCCACCGAGACCGACGGCGCGGGCGCGGTGCGCCTGGTCGCCGACTCGGCGGCGGGGCTGGAGCAGCTGCTCGGGGACGAGTTCGCCGGCCGGCCGCCGTTCGACCCGGATGCCGCGCCGAGCCCCGAGGAGCCGTACTACGTCATCGTGCTGGACCACCCCGGCGTCCCCGGCGACACGCGGCTGGCCGGCGAGGGCTACCGCAACGTCGTGACGCTGGACATCGGGGGCTCCTTCTCCTGGAAGCCCGGCCGGCACTCCCTGCGCCTGCGGGTGGCCGCCGAGAAGCTGGAGATGGTGCGTACCGACCGGTCCGGCAAGGAGAAGACGACCCTGCTGGGCCGCCCGGACGCGCTGGGACCGCAGCGCGCCCGTGCGCTGGGGCGGCTGCTGTCCCCGTACCGGATGGGCGTCACCGTCGACACCGGGGAGGCGCTGACCAGCGATGTCCAGCTGACCACCCTGCTGGGCGTGTCCGATCTGCACACCATGGACGTGGCGCGGGTGCACGCGGGCCGCGGCGCCGGGGCGCGGCTGCGGGTGCCGCTCGGCGTCTCCGGCGACGGCAACCCGGTCGAGCTGGACATCAAGGAGGCCGCGCAGGGCGGCATGGGCCCGCACGGCATGCTGATCGGGGCCACCGGCTCCGGCAAGTCCGAGCTGCTGCGCACCCTGGTGCTGGCGCTGGCGCTGACGCACTCCTCCGAGAAACTGAACCTGATCCTCGTCGACTTCAAGGGCGGTGCGACCTTCCTCGGCCTGGACAACCTGCCGCACACCTCGGCGGTCATCACCAACCTGGCGGACGAGGCGGCGCTGGTCGACCGCATGCGGGACGCCCTGCACGGTGAGCTGATGCGGCGTCAGGAACTGCTGCGCAGTGCCGGCAACTACACCTCGGCCCTGGAGTACGAGACGGCCCGCGAGGGCGGCGCGGAGCTGATACCGCTGCCCACCCTCTTCGTCGTGGTCGACGAGTTCAGCGAGCTGCTGTCCGCGCACCGCGACTTCATGGACCTGTTCGTCATGGTCGGCCGCCTCGGCCGCAGCCTCGGCGTGCACCTGCTGCTCGCCTCCCAGCGGCTGGACGAGGGCCGGATGCACCAACTGGAGTCGCACCTGTCCTACCGGGTCGCGCTGCGCACCTTCTCCGCGATGGAGAGCCGCGGCGTGCTCGGCGTGCCCGACGCCTACCAGCTGCCGTCGGTGCCCGGCAGCGCCATCCTCAAGAAGGACACCGGCGCGCTGGTGCGGTTCAAGGCGGCGTACGTCTCCGGTACGTACCAGGGCGCGCGCCGGGTCGGCCAGTCCGTCGTCGCCGACCAGGTCGTCCCGTACCGCACGGACTGGGTCGCGCCCCGCGTCATCGACATGTCGGAAGAGCCCGCGGAGAGCGAGGAGACGAGCGAGAGCCTGCTGACCGTGGCCGTGGGGCGGCTGGCGGACTCCGGTCCGCCCGCGCACACCGTGTGGCTGCCGCCGCTGGACGTGCCGCCCGCCATGGACGAGATGCTGCCGCCGCTGCACGCCGACCCCGAGCGCGGCCTGACGCCCGCCGACGCGTCGACGCACGCCACGCTGACGGTGCCCATCGGGATCGTGGACCGGCCCTTCGAGCAGACCCGCGAGCCCCTGGTCGCCGACCTGTCCGGCGCGGGCGGCCACATCGGCATCGCGGGCGGGCCGCAGAGCGGCAAGTCCACCTTGCTGCGCAGCATCATCCTGGGGCTCGCGCTCACCCACACCCCGCGGGAAGTCCAGTTCTACTGCCTGGACTTCGGCGGCGGCGCCCTCGGCGGGCTGCGGGACCTGCCGCACATGGGCGGGGTCACCGGCCGTCTGGACCTGGAGCGGGTGCACCGCACCCTGGCCGAGGTCAACGGGCTGATCGCCCGGCGCGAGACGCAGTTCGCCGAGCTGGGCATCGACTCGATGGCCACGCTGCGGTCCCGCCGGGCGGCGGGCGAGCTGCCCGACGAACCGTACGGCGACGTCTTCCTGGTCATCGACGGCTGGACCACGATCCGCCAGGACTTCATGGACATCATGCCGACGTTCGCCACGATGGCGTCCCGCGGGCTGAACTACGGCGTGCACCTGATCGTGGCCTCCACCCGGTGGGCGGAGATCGGCACCGGGCTGCGCGACCAGCTCGGCACCCGCTTCGAGCTGCGGCTCGGCGACACCATGGACTCCATGGTCAACATGCGGGCGGCGGCGACCGTGCCGAAGAACCCCGGGCGCGGCATCACCGACACCAAGCACCACTTCCTGACGGCCCTGCCGCGGCTGGACGGCAGCGGCGAGTCCGCGGACCTCGGCGCGGGCGTCGCGGACGCCGTCGAGCGCGTCTCCCGCAACTGGCACGGTCCTTGCGCGCCCCAGGTACGCACGCTGCCCGCGGTCCTGGAGGCGAGCGCCCTGCCCGCGAGCGAGTGCGCCGGGGGGAACCTGCGGGTGCCGCTCGGCCTGGAGGGCCAGCACCTGGACGTCCTCTGGCACGACTTCAGCCAGAGCCCGCACCTGGTGGTGGTGGGCGACGCCGAGACCGGCAAGACCAACCTGCTGCGCTCGGTATGCCGGGCGGTCACCGAACGCTACGCGCCGGACGAGGCGAAGGTCATGCTGATCGACTACCGGCGCGACCTGCTGGAGAGCGTCCCCGAGACGCACCGGCTGGGGTACGCGGTCTCGGTGGACGTCCTCAAGCAGGTCGTGGACGGCGTCTCCCGCGCCATGCGCGAGCGGCTGCCCGGCCAGGACATCACCCCGGCCCAGCTCAAGCGCCGCGACTGGTGGGAGGGCCCGGAGCTGTTCATGGTCATCGACGACTACGACATGGTGTCCGGCGGCTCGATGTCCAACCACTTCGGCCCGATGCTGGACTATCTCGCGCAGGGCGTGGAACTGGGCCTGCACCTGATCGTCGCGCGCAGCGCCAACGGCGCCTCGCGGGCCATGAACGACTCGCTGCTGCGCCGTCTGCTGGAGGTCAACACCCCGGCCCTGCTGATGTCCTGCCCGCCGTCCGAGGGCTACCTCTTCGGCAACATCAAGCCGCAGCAGCTGCCGGTCGGCCGGGCCCTGCACATCACCCGCCGCGGCACCGTGCAGGTGCAGACGGCCCTGGGCGAGGAGGGCCCGGCGGAGGACGCGTAACTCCTCATCCTTCCGTGGGAGGGGTGGGGGGGGGGGGGGGGGGGGGGGGGGGGGGGGGGGGGGGGAGGGGGTGGGGGGGGGGGGGGGGGGGGGGGGGGGGGGGGGGGGGATA
>NZ_JBWKFF010000003.1:222241-252127 GCF_056434425.1 Streptomyces sp. NPDC044033
GTGAAGCGATCTGGGGGGGGGGATCCCCGGGGGGAGAATTTCCCCCCCCCTCCCTTTCTGGGCTTTTTTTTCCGCTCCTGTTTCCCCCCCCCCCCCCCCCCTCCCCCCCCTGCGCCCGCCGGGGGGACGGACCTGAGCCGACGGTACGGGCGTCGGCCGGTCGGGCCGGTGGGTCGGGCCGGTGGGTCGGGCCGGTCGGGCCGGTCGCGTCGGTCGGGCCGCCGGGGATACGGGCACGCTGCCCACCTCGGCCCCCAGCACTCAGCTGAACGCGCGCTCGGTCGGCTGCGGGCCGCCTGCCGCTGATCGCGCGGTTCCCGCGCCCCTTACGAGGCGCGGTACCACCGACGGTACGGGCGTCAGCCGGCCGTGCCCGCCGTGCCCGTCGCACCGGTCGTACCGCCGGGGCGCCAGCCGCGGCGGCGGGCGCGGGGCAGGACCGCCGCCGCGAGGGCGACCAGGAGCACCCCGCCGCCCGCGATGGCGGCGACCACGAGGGACTGGTCGCGCGCGCCGTTCGAGGGCGCGGGCGGCATGGCGGCCGCACGGTGCGCGTCGGCGGCGCGGCCGGGTGCGGCGCCATCGGCCAGCGCGGCGGAGACCGCCTGCACGGGGTCGACGGTGCCCCAGCCGAGAGCCGGGTCGGGGGTGGCGGCGCCCGTTCCGTTCGCCGTCACGTCCAGCCGGTGGGCGATCTCCTTGCCCGTCAGGCCCGGGCGGTAGGAGGCCACCAGGGCCGCCGTACCCGCGACGTACGCGCTGGCCACGCCGTCCCCGCTGCCCGTGAACTGGCCCGCGCCGCCGGGCCCCGGGCCCACCACCGAGACGCCGGGGGCGCTCAGCTCCGGCTGTGACGCGCTGGCGCCCGAGCCGTTCCCGGCCGCACCGTTCGGGTCCGCCCCGCTCTTCTGCGGCGGTACGCCGCCGGGCCCCACCGCGGCGACCGCCACGACGCCCGGCAGCTCGGCCGGGTAGGAGGGGCCCTTGCCCTGGCCCGTCGGGTCGGCGGCGGCCACCACCAGCGCGCCCTTGCCCTGCGCGTCGCGGACCGCCGACTTCAGGTCGTCCGGCGCGGAGTCGACGCCCAGCGGTACGTCGATGACGCGGGCGCCGCCGTCCGCCGCGGCCCGGATGCCCTTGGCCAGCGCGCCCGGGGTCGTCGCGCCCTGCTTGTCGGTGGCGCGGATCGCCAGCACCCGGGCCCGGGGGGCGACTCCGGCCATCGCGACGTCCTGCTGCTGCCGCCCGGCGATGATCCCGGCCAGGAACGTGCCGTGCCCGACGCAGTCGTCGCCGGCGGAGCCCGACGACGCGGCGTCCGGGCCCGCCATGACCTGCCCGGCCAGCGACGGCACGTGGGCGGTGTCCACCCCGGTGTCCACGACGGCGACGGTCACGCCCTCCCCGCGGCTCAGCTGCCAGGCCCGTTGGAGGCCCAGGAAGCTCTGGGCCCAGGGAAGTTTGGGTGAACTCTTCTTGGACGCGGGGGTGCACTGCTGCCCCTCGGACAGGACGGAGGGGATCTGCGGCAGCGAGCCGTCGTCCCCCTTCGAGTCCGCCCCGGCCGGAACGGCGAGCACCGGTATCAGGAGCACGGCGGCCAGGGCGGCCCCTGCGGGCCCGCGCGAGGCGGGGCGGCGGGAAGATCGCATACGCCGATCGTAGCGGCGGCCGGCCGGAGCGCCGGGGCGGGCTGCGACCGAGGACGTACGGCACCGGTGCGAACCAGGCCGTACGGGCACGATCGGGGCGGCGGCACGCGGTCCCGCGCCGATTCTGTGGCGGCGGCACGGTCCCGCGCCGGTCCGCCGCACCGACCGGCCCGTACGTACCAGGGCGGCGGCACGGTCCCGCCGCGGTTCACCGCACCGACCAGTCCGTACGTACCGGGGCAGGGGCACGGTCCCGCGTCAGTTCGCCGCGCCGACCAGCCCGTACATACCAGGGCGGCGGCACGGCCCCGCGCCGGTTCACCGCACCGACCGGCCCGTACATACCGTGGCGGCCGGGCTGTTGGGGCCCGGCCGGCGGCGCGGTCAACGGCTGGTCAGCGCAGGGTGGTCGCGCCCTCCAGGTCCTCCGTCAGCAGCAGCCGCAGGTCGTCGATCCCGGCGGTGGGCGTCCGGCTCAGCCGGCCCGCCTGGCGGGTCACCATGGCCTCCAGGACGCGCCGGGCCGTGCGCGCGTTGCCGAAGTTGGGGCCGCGCTCCATCTCGGCGAAGTAGCGGTGCAGCTCCGTCACCGTGTCCGGCGCGCACTCGTAGCCGTCCGCGACCGCCTGGGCCCGCACGATGGAGACGAGCTCCTCGTCGCTGTAGTCCTCGAAGTCCACCCGCCGGGAGAACCGGCTGCCCAGGCCGGGGTTGGACGCCAGGAACCCCTCCATCTCGCGGGTGTAGCCCGCGGCCACCACCACGACCTCGTCGCGGTGGTCCTCCATCAGCTTGACCAGCGTGTCCACGGCCTCCTGCCCGAAGTCCGAGCCGGCGGCGCCCTCGGGGGTGAGCGTGTACGCCTCGTCGATGAACAGCACACCGCCGCGGGCCTTCTCGAAGACGTCCCGGGTGAGCTGCGCGGTGTGGCCCACGTACCGGCCCACGAGGTCGGCCCGTGCCACCTCCACGAGCTGGCCCCGGGCGACCACGCCGAGCGCGGCGAGGAGTTCGCCGTACAGCCGGGCGACGGTGGTCTTGCCGGTGCCGGGCGCGCCGGCGAAGACCAGGTGGTTGCCGATCGGCGGGGCGGGCAGCCCCGCCTCCTCCCGCCTGCGCGCCAGGGCCAGCAGGTTGACGAGGTCCTCGACCTCCGTCTTCACGGCCGCCAGCCCGACCATCGCGTGCAGCCGCTCCAGCAGTTCCGTGACCCGGTCCTCGTCGCGCTTGCCCGCGCCCGCCCCGGTCGCGGCGGGCGGCTGCACTCCGACGTCCTGCGGGGTGAGCCGGGTCAGCTCCGGCTCGGCCACCTCGACGACCGAGGCCAGCCGGAACGCCTGGCGGTCGATCATCTCCTCGAAGACCTTGCGCGCGGCGCGGCCGTTGCCGAAGCTGTCGTCCCGCTTCATGCCCTCGAAGTGGCGCTCCAGCGCGAGGACGGCCGGTTCGGTCAGTTCGTAGCGGTGCGCTTCGCACATGGTCCGCACGATGGTGACGAGTTCGCGGACCGAGTAGTTCTCGAACTCGACGGTCCGGCTGAAGCGCGAGGAGAGGCCGGGGTTGGAGTTCAGGAAGTTGCGCATCTGCGGCGCGTACCCGGCGGCCACCACCACGACGTCCTCACGGTGGTCCTCCATCAGCTTGACCAGCGTGTCCACGGCCTCCTGCCCGAAGTCGGGGCCCGATCCGCCGCCGTCCTGGGTGAGGGTGTACGCCTCGTCGACGAACAGCACGCCGCCCAGCGCCTTCTCGAACGTCTCGGTGGTCCGGATCGCCGTGCCGCCCACCACCTGCGCCACGAGGTCGGCGCGGGACACCTCGACGAGGTGTCCGGTGCGCAGCACCCCCAGCTCGGCCAGGATGGCGCCGTAGAGGCGGGCGACAGTGGTCTTGCCGGTGCCGGGCGGACCCGCGAAGACCAGGTGCCGGGCGGTGGAGGGCACCGGCAGCCCGGCGGCGCGGCGGCGCCGGGAGAGTCTGTTGAGGTTGACCAGGGTCATCACCTGCTGTTTGACCGCCTCCAGGCCGACCAGGCTCTGGAGCTCGGCCAGCGGGCCCTCGGGGTCGGCGCGCTCGGGTGCGGGTCTGCCGGGCGCGGCCGGTCCGGCGGTGCCGTCGGCCGCCGGTTCCACGCCCGTACCGGCGCTCGGCTCCGGCTCCGGCGCGCCGTCCCACGAGTCGGCCGAGCCGTTGCCGCGGCTGGTCAGGCTCTCCACGGACAGCCGCGTGGACTTGGCGGGGCCGCGCAGCCCCGCCCCCCGGTTGTCCAGCACCGAGCAGGCGGTGGCGCCCACGGCTTCGAGGCTGTCCACGCGCAGGCCGTCGCCGCCGTTGACCGCCAGCTCGCAGCCGTTGAGGGTCGCGCGGCCGCCCGCCGCCACCAGCACGCCGTGCTTGGCGCTCTCGCGCACCTTGGTACGGGCCAGGGCCAGCTCGCCGCCCTCCTCGACGGCGATGCCCTCCCGGCCCGCACCGCCGACCTCGCAGTCGCGCAGCGTGCAGCGGCCCTGTGCGCCCACCGAGACACCCGCCGCGGCCGTCCGCCGGAAGGTGATCTGCCCCGCGTACGGGTCGCCGCCGTCCGCGACCCGCAGCCCCGCGCGCTTGGTGTCACAGATCTCGCCGCCCTCCAGGCGGCCGCGGCCGTCCTCGGACACCTCGACGCCGTGCCCGCCGACCTCGGCTATCTCGACCCGGCGCAGCAGCGGGTTGGCCCCGCCGCGCACCACCACGCCGCTGTCCTTCGCGTCGCGCACCGAGAGCCGGTCGAACTCGGCGACGCACTCCTCGGCCAGCTCGACGCCCGCGCCCTCGCCGCCGCGCACGGTGAGCCGGGTGAACGCCGGTCCCGCGCAGTCCCCCGCCCACACGCCCGCGGAGCGGGAATCGGTGACCGTGCACTCCTCGAAGACGCCGCGCGCGCGGCCCGTGACGTGGATGCCGTTGCCGCCGGTACGGGCGGTGGTGCAGCGCACCAGTTTGGGGTCGGTGCCGGAGTCGAGGACGATGCCGTGCCCGGAGGCGTCCTGCACCTCGCAGTCCTCCAGCACGGTCCGCGCCGAGGAGGACACGTACACGCCGACCACCACGTCGCGGACCGTCGTGCGCAGCACGCGGGTGCTGCTCTCCTCTTCCAGGGCGATGGCGGGCTTGTCGGTGGTGGAGATGGTGCACTCCTCGACGGTGCCGCGGGCCCGGCCGTTGGCGAGGACGCCGTTGCCGCGGGCGTCGCGGATCACGCAGCGGCGCACCACCGGGTCGCCTCCGTCGCTGATCACCACACCGGAGCTGCCGAGATGTTCGATGACGCAGTCCTCGATGGCGCTGCGCGCCGCGGAGGTCTCGACGATCCCCGCGCCCGCCGGGTTGACGACCCGGCAGTCGCGCATCGCCACCGATCCGTTGTCGCGGGTGAGCAGGGCGGTCCAGCACGCCCCGCTGATCTCGCAGTTCTCCAGGGCGATCTGACCGCGCGGCACGTCGACGGCGGGCAGGTCGTCGTCCTGACCGCGCAGCACCAGCCCGGAGATCTTGGCGGCCTCGGCGGTCACCTGGAGGACGGTGCCGCGGCGCGGCACCACCTCGACGGTGCCGCGTCCGCCCTCGGCCGTGATGGTGACCACCCGGGAGATGACGAGGTTCTCGGCGTACCGGCCCGGCCGTACGGTGATCACCGCCCCCTCGCCCGCTTTTTTGAGGGCCTCGGCAATCGTCGGGTAGTCGTCGCCCTGCTCCCGGCCGACCGTCAGATGGCGCCTCACGCGGACGTTCCCTCCTCGACGGGCCCATGGGCCCCTATACGCACTTCGGTACCACTCATCATGCCTGGTGCGTACACCTGTTGTCCCCGCCCCCACCCCTTGAGACTCTCCGGGCGCAACGGCCACGCAATACGCCTCTGTTCATGCCAAACCGGCAGCAGTCGCGCGATTCCCTCCCGTTCGGCATTTGTGGACACCGGGGAGAGTGCCGGCTGCGGGTAGCGGCGAGAGCTCCGGCGGTGGACACCACAGGTGGACCACCGGCCCCGCGCATCCGGCCGACCGCCTCACCGCCGCGGTCGAGGTCCGGGGCCGGGGCCAGGGCCAGGGCCGGGGCCAGGGCCAGGGCCGGGGCCAGGGCCGGGGCCAGGGCCAGGGCCGGGGCCGGAGCCGGAGCCGGAGCCAGGCCCGGAGTCCCGGTGTCACCCCGCACCGATACCCTCGTGACCATGAGCCTGACAGGTCCGGCAGACAGAGTCGTGGACGGCCGGTTCGAGCTGGTGGACCGGCTCGGCAGCGGCGGCATGGGCATGGTGTGGCGCGCCCGCGACCTCGCCCTGCACCGCGATGTGGCGCTGAAGGAAGTACGGCCGCCGGACCCCGCACTCGCCGAGAACGACCCCGCCGCGGCCCGGGCCCTGCGCGGCCGGGTGCTGCGCGAGGCCCGCGCCCTGGCCCGTCTCGACCACCCCAATGTGGTCACCATCCACCACATCGTGGACGAGGGCGAGGACTCCTACCCGTGGATCGTCATGGAGCTGGTGCCCGGCGCCGGCCTCCAGGACCGCCTGGCCCAAGGCGCGCTGCCGCCCGCCGAGGCCGCCCGGATCGGCCGCGGGGTGCTGGCCGCGCTGCGCGCCGCCCACGCCGCGGGCATCCAGCACCGCGACGTCAAGCCCGCCAACGTCCTGCTGCGGACCGACGGCCGGCCCGTGCTCACCGACTTCGGCATCGCCGCGATCCGCGACGCCACCAGCCTCACGGCCACCGGCGCGCTCATCGGCTCCCCCGACTACATCGCCCCCGAACGCCTCCGCGGCCATGAGGGCGACCCCGCCTCCGACCTGTGGTCGCTCGGCATGCTGCTGTACGTCGCCGTGGAGGGCCGGCACCCGCTGCGCAAGGCCAGCACGCTCGCGACGCTGGCGGCCCTCCTGGACGAGGAGATCCCGGAGCCGCAGCGGGCGGGCGCGCTGACGCCCGTACTGAAGGCGCTGCTGACGCGGTCCACCGCGGCCAGGCCGGACGCGGGGGCGCTGGACCGGATGCTGTCGGCCGCGTGCGAGGGGAACGGCCAGGACGGTCGGAACAGCCGGAACGTCCAGAACAGCCGGAACGCGAGGCAGGAGGAGCGGCGGGAGAAGCGCACGGCCGCCAAGGCGCCGCAGGACGCCGCGCCCCCGGCCCGTACCGCCGTCATACCGCCGGACCGCACCAGGGCCATGCCGCCGCCGAAGCCGGGCCCGGGGTTCGCGTCCTTCTCCTCCACCTCCACCTCCAGCACCTCCTCGTCCTTCTCCTCCAACTCCTTCGCCCCTCCCTCCAGTCCCTCCAGCTCCTCCTCCGCCCCCTCCCCCGCACTCACCGAGCGGGAGGCACGCCGCCGGGTCCGCCGGGCCCGCGTCGTGCCGCTCGCGGCCTCCCTCGTCGGAACGGTCGTGACCGCCGCGCTGGTCTGGGCGCTGCTGCCCGCCCCGGAGGGGCAGGCGGCCGACGAGATCCCCGGCGCCGCGGGGACGGCGGCCGAGCGGGACGGCACCGACCTGCTGACGCCCGACGGGGTCCGGACCGTCATCCGCGAGCTGAAGCCGGTGATGGGCGGCGCCCGCGTCACCGACTTCACGATCCACCGGACGCGGGCGAGCGCCGAGGCGCCCGCCAAGAACGACAAGAACCTGTACGACCACTTCGCGTACGAGAAGGGCAAGGCCACCCGGGAGCGCGCGGGCGGCACCCTCATGCCCGATACCGCCATGGTGGACTTGGAGAAGTTCCGCTGGGACGCCCTGCCGGCGCTGCTGCGCACGGCGGACAAGGACCTCGGCGTCCCGAAGCCGACCAGCCACTTCCTGGACGTGGACCCCGCCTATCCGTTCCTGAACAAGCAGCCGGTGGTCAAGGTCTATGTCTCGGACGCGTACGGCTCGGCGTATCTGGTGGCCGGTCTCGACGGAAAAGTGATCGAGAAGAACCCCCGCCGCCACGGCTGAAACCGCGGGACAGCCGTACCGCCCGTACCGCCCCTCAGCCCACCGACCACAGCAGCCACAGGAACAGCCCCGCCGCGACCGCGCCCAGCACCAGGATCTGGGACCCGGCCGGGAGGGCCGGGGAGGGGCCGCTGGTGGCCCGGACCGTCTCCGGGTCCAGCCGCTGGGCGCGCGCCGTCCACTCCCCCGGCGGGTTGTTGGGCACGACGACCCGCCACGGGTGCCGGGGGTCGTACTCCACCACTCCCCACTTGCGGTGCAGCAGGTCCTGGAGGTCCAGCGGGTGGCGGACCTCGACGCGGTACGCGGGCATGCCCTCCGGCACCACCGTCAGATCGAAGGCGAACACGGTCTTCTGGTCGCGGGGGTCGAGGACGGTCCGGCCGGTGTCCTTGTGCACCGCTCGCACGGAGTTGACGAGCGCGGGCGCGTACGCCCGCCGCCCTCCGGCGCGCAGTTCGACGGCCCGGCCGCCCTGCCCGCTCTCGGCGACCCCGCCGAGGAAGGCCAGCGCCCCCGCGGTGACGGTGAGTCCGATCAGCAGCAGCCAGAACGGGCCCTCGACGGCGCCCCGCACGAGGGCGGCGAGGGCCGCGCCGACAGGAACGGCGGTCAGCAGCGCGACCGGCGAGAAGAACTGGCGCACGAAGCGGGTCGCTGGGGTCATGAGAAGCGCAGCAGCTTTCTGCGGGACACGGCGACCCTGGTGCACGCGGGGTCGTCGGGGCGGGCCTCGTCGTACACGGCTTGGACGGTACGTTCCAGAGCGACGCGCTCCACGATGGCCGGCACCTCGTGCCGGTCGCCCCGCAGGTCGTCGAAGACCACGGTGACCTCGCCGTACTTGCCGCCGACGGTCCGCCAGCCGTGGAGTTCGGCGTCGGCGGTCGTGTACCGGCGGGAGAGGCGGCGCAGCGCGGCGGTGCGGCGCATGCTGACGGCGGCGCCCCACCAGGCGGCGAGGCAGCCGGCCCCGGCGACGGCCCACAGGAAGGTGAGCCAGCCCGAGACGGGGAAGCGGCCGAAGGGGACGATGATGAAGAAATCGGTAACGGTGCCGTACCCGACCCGGCCGGCGTCCACGGCGTCGTACCAGCCGACGATGGCGGCGAGCGCGGCGAGCGCCACGGCCGCGCCCACCACGGCGCGCTGGAGGAACCGTGCGGCGAGGAAGCCGAAGAGCAGTGCGGAGCCGATCCCCACGAAGGGGGCCATGGACGCGAACTGGTCGCTGGCGCAGCCGCCGGTCGCGTCGCAGGACCACTCCACCGTCGAGGCGTCGTAGCTGGAGAGCCGCCACACCAGCCACACCTGCCAGCCCATCAGGGCACAGGCCACCGCGCGCAGCGCCCGCCCATAGGCTCTCCCGCCCACTGTCCGTCCTCGTCTCCCGCGCGTCTCCGGTAGACGGGCGCTTTACCCGGACCATATACGTGCATTGCCCAAGCTGTCCGTGACCCCTGCCACCCGCCGACCGTCCGGCCCGTGTCCGCCGCCTCGAAGCCGGTCACCGGCCTCCGGCCTCCGGTCGCCGATCACCCGTCACCCGTCACCGGTCGCCGCTCGCCGAGGTACGCGCGTACCGCACGGCGCCGCCGCCGAACCGGTACGGCCCGAGCATCCGCCCCGGTCAGCAAACAGCAAAGAAAAACAACACCGAGACATCCGCTGCCCTTGCCGGCCCTGCGACCTCTGCCCCTACCGCCTCCAGTGCCTCTTTTGGCTCGAACCCCCCGCCCGTAATGTGCTGTTGCATCGAGGCGCCCTCTCGATCGGGTCAGTCCCCTGTACGCCGTACGCCCTCCGTGCGGCGTACTCAGGAGATCGCATGACTGAGGAGATCGCATGAAGACTGTTCTCATCTCCGGCGCGAGCATCGCCGGCCCCGCCCTCGCCTACTGGCTGCGCCGCCGGGACTTCGCCCCGACCGTCGTCGAACGCAACCCCGCCCCGCGCCCCGGCGGCCAGGCCATCGACATCCGCGGCGCCGCGCTCGACGTGATCGAACGGATGGGTCTCGGCGCCGAGGTGCGCGCGGCCCGTACCCACATGCACGGCATGTCCACACTCGACCGCGACGGCAACGAGATCGACCGCACCACCGAGCGGACGCTCACCGGCGGCCGGTTCGACAGCACCGACGTCGAGTTGATGCGCGAGGACCTCTCGCGGATCGTGCTCGACGCGACCCGTGACGACGTCGAGTACGTATACGGCGACTCCATCGCCACCCTCGACGAGGACGGACACGGCGTACGGGCCACCTTCGAACGGGGCGCGCCCCGCACCTTCGACTTCGTGGTCGGGGCCGACGGCCTGCACTCCACCGTACGGGCCCTGACGTTCGGCCCCGAGCAGCCTCTCATCCACCAACTCGGCCACCAGATAGCCATCTTCGGCACGGACAACTTCCTCGACCTGGAGAACTGGCAGATCTGTATCAACGACGGCGACATGGCCTTCGCCCTCATCGCCTACCCGGTGCCCGACAACTCGGAGCTGAGAATCACCCTGGGCTTCAAGGGCGACCTGGCCGACTACGACTACCGCGACACCGAAGCCCATAAGGCGCGCGCCGCCGAACGCATCACCGACCTGCGCTGGGAGAGCCGGCGGCTCCTCAAGGCCCTGTGGGCGGCTCCCGACTTCTACTACGACACGATGGCGCAGGTCCGCATGGAGCACTGGTCCAAGGGCCGCGTGACCCTGGTGGGCGACGCCGGTTACTGCCCCTCCCCGATCACGGGCCAGGGCACCAGCCTGGCGCTGGTCGGCGCGTACGTACTGGCCGACTCGCTCGCCGCGGCGGACGGGGACCACCGCGCCGCGTACGCCCGGACCGAGGACCGCATGCGCCCCTTCATCCGAATCAACCAGGCCCTGGCGGGCCGCAGCCCGCTCGAACCCGACACGGAGGCGGCCCGCGACCACGCCAAGAGCGCGATCGCGCTGGACGACTGAGGGGCGGGGGGGGGGGGGGGGGGGGGGGCTCCCCCACCCCCCCCCCCCCCCCCCCCCCCCCCCCCCCCCCCCTGCGGCGCCTCATGGCGCAGTGCGCACCCCCGCCATGTCCCAGCCCGACGCGGCGCCGCCCTCGGCGTACGCGTCCAGGGCCAGATCAGCCAAAGGAAGGGGGGCTATCGGCCGGGAGCGGGGCTGAAAAAGGCTTGTGCGGCTGCTCGACGCAGCCCCGAAACAGCTCATTTCAGCCACCACCCCAAGGGTGCGATAGACGTGTCTCGGCCGTCCGGTACGGGCTCCGGATAGCCACCCGCGCGCGCCCCTTCCGACGTGCCGGAAACGGCACCGAGCGGCGAGCGCCGAGGGAAGCCCTCGACTCAGGAGCCGTCCCCGCTGTCGCTTCGACCTCCGGTTCCGCTTCCGCTTCCGCCGTCTTTGGCACTGCCTTTGGCGCTGTCCTTGGCGCTGCCTTTGGCGCTGAGACGGACGGCCGTATCGGGCTTGCCCCGGCCCGCGCGGTGTTCGGCGCAGGCGCACGGCGGGAACGCGATGGAGCCGGTCGGGGGGCTGGGCCTGGCGGCCGGCTCGTCGAGCACGCCGGGCACCGGCCATGTCGGCTTGAGCACCAGGAGCACTCCATCGGCCCCCAATTCCTCCATCAGCCGGGAAAGCGCTTCCCGCGCCGCACTCCTCATGTGATCAACCGCCTCAGTCCGTCCCGCACCCGCCCGGTCAACTCCCGTGTCGGCTCCGCGTATTCACGCGGCAACCAGTCAGGCGCTAAGCGCCAGAACCCACCGGCCACGATCGCGCGCTCCAACTCCGCGAGTGCGTCGTCTTTTACGTCCGGGCTTCCGGAGCCCCACTGAGGCACGGGGTGAAGGCTCGGAGGAACGTTCGAGGGCATAACGACTCCTCTCTGTAGCGATACGGCTACCAAGGGGAATCATCGTGTCCTAGAGTCAAGGACCGTTCAACGTGTCAGTCGAGCACGGAAGGTCCTCACGAGCCCTTGAACATCAAAGAGTTGAACCCTGACAGCAGTCCCCAAGCTGCCTTCGGTGCACGCCTGCGCAAGGCACGCGAAGATCGCGGGTGGAAGCAGGAAGACCTCGCCGAACACACGGGGTATTCCAGTACGCATATTTCGGCCGTGGAAACTGGTCGCAAGATGCCGACTCTCCGCTTCGCGCGTCGCGCTGACATTGCCTTCGGCATCACCGACACCGCCGACACGTTCGAGCGCGAGTGGCGGGAGATCAGGCACGGAAGCCTCCTGGAAGGCTTCCCGGAGTATGTAGGGCACGAGGGCCGGGCGGCCGAGATCAGGTTGTACGAGGTGGGAGTAATCCCTGGTCTGCTCCAGACACCGGAGTACGCGACAGCGCTGGTAGAGAGCACCGTCAAACGTGGCGTCATCTCACCGGAGCAGGGAGCCGAGCGGATAGCCCTCATCGCCGAGCGCCAAGCTTCGCTAACCCGGACGTCGCCCCCGCTCGTCTTCGTGGTGCTCGATGAGAGCTGTCTCAGGCGGCCTATTGGGAACAGGTCTGTCATGGAGGCGCAGTTGGCGCGTCTGACCGAGTTCGCCGAGCTGCCGAACACCGTGCTCCAGGTCGCCCCGTTCAGCATGGGGGTTCGTCGCACGCTAAGCCTGCCGCTGTACCTACTGACCATGTCGGACCGCTCCCTCATGCTGTACGCCGAGGCTGCGCCGCGCGGCCACCTCGAACGAGAAAGCACGTTCGTACTGCCCATGCTGACGGCCTACCATCAGCTACAGGCCGAAGCGCCTTCCCAGGCGGCGTCTGTGGCCATGATTAGCCGGATACGAAAGGGCACCTCGTGACGTCCACCGAATCCCCCCGCTGGTTCAAGTCCTCGTACAGTGAGAACGGCGGCGCTTGCATCGAGATCGCGGCCAACCTCGCTGCCTCGCGCAACGTCGTACCTGTCCGCGACAGCAAGGACACGGACGGCCCCACGCTCTCCTTCACCCCGACGGCATGGACGACCTTCGTGGCCGGCGTGAAGGGCGACAGCTTCACAACTGCCTAGCCAGAGGCGGCGGCCCGGAACGGACAGGGCCCCTGACCCGCCACCAGCGGATCAGGGGCCGTGATCGACCCAGTACGAAAGGGCACCTCATGACGTCCACCGAATCCCCCCGCTGGTTCAAGTCCTCGTACAGCAACAACGGCGGCCAGTGCATCGAGATCGCCGCCAACCTCGCCGCCCCCCACGGCACCGTCCCCGTCCGCGACAGCAAGAACACGGACGGCCCCACCCTGGCGTTCACCCCGACCGCGTGGACGCGGTTCGTAGCAGAGGTGAAGAAAGACGGCGGCTTCGCGACCGCCTAGCGTCCCCGCCGGGGCGGGCAGCCGTCGAGCTGCTCTCACAGGCGGCGCGAGGTCCGGGACGTCGGCGGCGTACTCGCGCCGAGTACGCCGCCGACCAAAGAATCAGAGCAGGGCGTGCGGGTGCTGTTCGGCGCGGTGTTGGAAGGCCAGGACCGCGGGGTTCTGGATGGTGCCGCCGCGGATCTCGATGGCTCGGCTGATGGTGCGGTCACCGTCCCAGCCGGTCGGTCCTTCGAGGACCGGCCGCAGGAACGGGATCAGTGCCTCGCTGTTCTCCCAGGTGGCCGCGTCCCACAGATAGGAGGGGCTGTGGTCGACGGCGTAGTAGTGGACGTTGTCGCCGACGGTGAACATCGGCTCGTTGAAGGTGGTGGGCCGCGCCCAGGCGAAGCCCATGCCCTCGTCACAGGAGACGTCGATGACGAGGGAGCCGGGAGTGAGCTTCGCCAGGTCCTCCTCTATCAGGAACATCAGCGGCGCGTTGGTGTCCTGGAGTACGCAGTTGACGATGATGTCGTGCCCGGCGAGGAAGTCGGACAGCGGCTCCGGGCCGTCCTCGGTGAGCGCGACGCTGCGCCGCGGGTCGAGGGTGTCGTCGGCGACGTCGTGGTCGAAGCGCACGATGCGTGCCGAGTGGATCGGCGAGCTGACGGCGGTGGTGCCGCGGGCGGTGAGCACGTCCACGTCGTGAACGCCCAGCGCGCTGAGCGCGGTCACCGCGCCGCGGGCGGTGGCGCCGAAGCCGATCACCACCGCGCGCCGTCGGCGCCCGTAGTCACCGGTCGCCCCGGTCAGCTGCATGGCGTGCAGCACCGACGAGTAGCCGGCCAGTTCATTGTTCTTGTGGAAGACGTGCAGGTTGAATCCGCCCGCCCGGGTCCAGTGGTGCATCGCCTCGAAGGCGATCACCGTGAGCTTGCGGTCGATGGCGGCCTGCGTGACCTTCTCGTCCTGCACGCAGTGCGGCCACCCCCACAACACCTGCCCCTCCCGCAACTCCGCCAGATCCTCGTGCAGCGGTTTGGGCAGCAGGATGACGTCACACTCTGCGATCAGCTCTTCGTGTGAGCGGAATCCGGCGACCCACGGTGCGAGCTGCCGGTCCGGAACACCGAAGTGCTCTCCGTAACCGGTCTGTAGATAGATGCTGGGCTGAAGGTCGGCGTCGATGCGTTCGAAATGCGCTGGGTGGATCGGCAGACGGTGCTCGTTCTCTTTACGGGTCTGCGACATGATTCCGAGCTTGAGCTGCTGCAAAATACCCCTTTGATTACTACCTGTCTAACACACCTCGGAGTGGGGGGACTTGCTCGGCAGCGCTCCTACGGGCCGGGAGCCCCGGTGGAAACCCGCCCCAAACGCCTTCAGCCGACCAGCGGGACAGCCGCCGCTCCGGGCCACCTCCCGCGCCTCCCCCGCCGGCCGGCAGCGCCTTCCACCTGGACCGGCAGAACCCCGCAGCAAGGCTCATAACACCAGGTCAGGAAGGTCCTTCGCGGTTCCGGCCCACAGTCCGGGCCGTACGGGCGGGAGCCGCCGCGCCGCGCCCGGCGGGGTTTCCTCGAAGGCGCCCTCCGGCCCGTAGCCCGCGTTGGCGATGACGATGGCGATGACGATGGCGATGAGGACGTCCAGGGGGCCGACTTTTCGCGGGCCTCCGCGATCACACTCGCCACGGCGTCGCCGTCCGTCACGAGACCAGGTGACCAAGTGATCCGGCCCGTGCTGTGACCGCGGTGGTTCGCCGGGTTGCGGGTCGCGGCTATGAGCGCCGGACCGGTTGGATGAGCCGCCAGACCGTCCGACAGGTGGAGGCGCGGTGGCAGAACCCGTTCGGGTCGGCAGACTGACCGATCAGGAGGGGCAGTGGCTGCGCCGGATCGTACGCCGGGGCAGCACCAGTTCGGTGCGCTACCGGCGCGCGATGATGACGCCGGCCTCTGCGGGCGGGAACCGCGCCTGCACCGGTCCGGCTTCAGCCCTGATCGAGCGGATGGGAAAGGGCCCGTTCCGCCCAGTCTCCCGCTGCCAGCTCCGAGGCCGCACAGCCCGGTTTACGTTCCGCCTGGTCCTGGAACAGGCGCACGAAGGAACGGGCGAAGCCCAGCCGGGGGTATGCACCGACGAGTGTTTCCGTGAAGGCGACGCCGAACGTCTCCAGACCCGTTCCGGATACATCCGCGCTGGTCCCGACCTGCAACAGCCGGCTCTCCACATCCACTTCCGGCGCGATGTCGTCCCGCATATGGAGCACGATCAGCTCAGCCACTCTGTCGCGTCGCTCGGCCGGCCAGCCGAGACCGGCTGTGAAGACGCGGGCCAGGTGCCCGCCGGCTTCTTCAAAAGCCAGCGTGTGACTGTCGAAGGGTGGGGTGAGAGCCAAGTCGTGCAACATGGCCGCGACGAAGAACAGTTCACGGTCGAAGTCGAGGCCGCAAGCCTCCGCCCAGGCCGCGCCGAAGAAATAGGACCGCACAGAGTGGTGGTACAGCGCGGCATCAGCGTATTCCGCACAGACTGTTCGCGCCGCCTCCGCCGCCCGTCCTGCGGGTACGCGCACCCCTGCGACCTCGACCAACATTCCGCGACCCCTCACAGCCGAGCGCTACTCCCGAGGCGCAGCATAACCAGGCCGAGCGCCCACCCCGCCTCGGTGAACGTTCACGGCCACAGCGCTAGCCGTGGAAGGTCGCGACCGCTTCGAGCGCGGCCCGCTCGGCGGTGAAGTGGTTCACCGGGGCGGCCTCGTCGGCGTAGCCGAAGGAGACACCGACGAGCAATTGCCCCTCTGTGACCGCCAGTTCGGAGCGGATCGTGTCGGCGTAGAAGCTCAGCAGCCCCTGCGGGCAGCTCGCCACGCCGTACGCGGCCATCGCCAGGAGCAGCGTCTGCATATAGGCACCGGCGTCGGCGGCCAGCCGGGGCCCGCCGTCCCCGGTGACGAACAGGAACGCGACGTGCGGGGCTCCGTAGAAGCTCAGGCTCTCCGCGTCGTAGGCCGCGCGCGCCTCGTGATCGTCAGGGCCGATGCCCAGCGCCCCGTACAGCTGAGCGCCGAACGCCGCCCGACGGGCCTGGTGCACCGGCGCGTACATGTCCTCGGAGTACGGAAAGTCGGCCGAGATGCGGCGTGCGGCGTGGGCCGTCCGCAGGGCGTCCGCCACGCGCTCGCGCGCGGAGCCGCTCGCCACCTCCACCCGCCACGGCTGCGCGTTGGAGTTGGACGGCGCGGCGCCGGCCAGGGAGAAGATCGCGCTCATCGTGCCCTCGGGCACCGCCTCCGGACGGAACGCGCGGGTCGCGTGACGGCCGCGTATCAGCTTCTCGGCACAGCCGCTCAGCTCGGTGGGCGACAACAGGTTCATGGGTACTCCTCGACAGCAGACGACAGCGATCGATGTAAACGGGATCGTTTACATCGAGGCGACCGTAACAGCCCTTCCCCGTCGAAGTAAACGCAGACGTATACTTGCTGTATGAGTGGGACGACGACGGCGACAACGGCAGCTCAAGGGCGGGGTCGGGGCGCGCGGGAGCGCATCCTTGCCGCCGCCGCGCGGCTGTTCGCGACCCAGGGGATCAACACGACCGGCATGGAGCAGGTCGCGGAGGCGGCACCGGTGTCAAAGCGCACGCTCTACGCGCATTTCCGGACCAAGAACGACCTGGTGATCGCCCACCTCCAGGGCCTCGCCTCGTCGGGGGCCACCCTGGAAACCGTGCTGACCCGCGAGGACGTCCCCCCGCTGGAGCGGCTCCTCGGGCTGTTCGACCAGCCCGCGCCCGACGCGGCACCGGTGCGCGGGTGCCCGTTCATCGACGCCGCGGCGGAGTTCCCCGACCCGCAGAGCGCGGTCCACTCCTACGCCCGCGAGCAGAAGCTGCGCATGGCGCGGCTGGTCACCGCGCTGCTGGCGGAGCTGGGCTGCCGCGAACCAGCCGCGCTCGCGGAACAGCTGGTCACCCTCGCCGACGGAGCGGCCAGCCGCGCCATGGTGCTGGACGAAGCGGACTACGGCCGACACGCGCGTACGGCGGCGCGGACCCTCCTGGCGCACTCCCTGCCGAGCACGGCCTGACGCCGAGGTTCGCCGGCCAAGGGCCGCAGCGGAGTGGTCACTTACTATTGCGGCGATGACAGCGGAGGGGACCACGGTCCACCGCCGGGAGAGGACGGAGCCGATGAGCCTTCGCCAGTACGAGTACGCCCTGGCCGTTGCCCAGGAGGGTTCGGTGACCGCGGCGGCGGAGCTGCTGCACGTAGCTCAGCCGTCGATGTCCCAACAGATCCGCGGCTTGGAGCGGGACCTCGGTGTTCAACTGTTCACCCGCACGCCGACCGGGCTCGTACCCACCACGGTCGGCCGCGCGTTCCTGCGTGAGGCCGAGGTCGCGGTGAGCGCGTCACGACGGGCGCGGGCGACTGCGCGCGCCGGCGCCGACGACCTGGTGGGCGAGCTGGTGGCCGCGGTGCAGATGGGCTTCGGTACCCGGCAACTGCCGGGCGCGCTCAGCGCGCTGCGCCGCCGCTTCCCCCGGCTGGAGGTCAGCGTCTTCGAGGAGCCGAGCTCCGCCGAGCTGGAACAGCTCTGCCGCCGGGGCGTGTTGGACCTCGCCCTGATGGCGGCGTGCGAGCGCAGCCCCAGCGACGCCCACCGCCTGGGCGACGAGGAGTTCGTCGTGGTCCTGGGCCCCGGTCACCCGCTGCTCGCCGCCGACCGGGTCGAGCTGCGCGAACTGGAGGGTGAGCCGTGGGTACGGTTCGACCGTGACAGCGCCCTCGACGCCGTACTCCTGAACGTACTTCGGGACAACGGCCTGGCCCCGACCACGACCGCCCGCATCTCCCAGACGGCGACGGCCGTACGCTGGGCCGCCCAAGGGCTGGGCGTGACGCTCGTACCGGCCTCCGCCGTGCCTACGGGCCACGAGCACCTCGTACGTCCGGTGTCCCCGGCCGTGTCCCAGCCCGTCATCGCCGTACTCCGGCAGAGCGCGGGCCCGGCGGAGACGGCCTTGCTGGAACTCCTGCGCGAGGAGAGCTGGCGCGGGACCGCTGCCGAGTTCGCGCCGGTGAGCTGAGGCCGGTGGAGCTGCCGGCGGATTGGCCGGTGGATTGGCCGGCAGCCGATCGCGGTCAAGACGGGGCGGGGGCTTCGATGTCCGTCGCGCGGTCCAGCCCCAGGAACCGGTTAAACCGGGCGGCCGTACGCGTCACCACCGTACGGGGAAGCAGCCGTGGGGCCCAGGTAGCGGCGCGCATGATCGCGCGGCCCGGGTAGGCGTTGACGGCCCCCTTGGCGTAGGCGTCGAGGGTCTTGGCGGCGACGCGCTCCGGCGAGTCGGTGTGGGCGGGGTTCATCGTGGCGGTGCTGTGGTCGAAGAACCCCGTGTCGGTGGCTCCGGGGTGGGCGGTCATGACCCGCACCCCGCTCGCGCGCAACTCCTCCGCGAGCGCTTCGGTGAACGACAGCACGAACGCCTTCGTCGCCGCGTAGGTCGCCTGGTACGGGAGGGGCAGGAACGCCGCCGTGGACGCGACGTTGATGATGCCGCCGCTCCCCCGAGCGGCCATGCGGCGGCCGAGCGCGTGGGTCAGGTTCATGAGGGCGACGACGTTCAGCTCGACCGAGGCGACGTTGCGCGCGGACGCGGATTCGAGGAACGGCCCGACCGCGCCGGTGCCGGCGTTGTTGACCAGCAGATCGATGGTGTGGCCCCGGCGGTCCAGCGCCTCGACGAGCCGGTCCACGCCGTCGGCGGCGGCGAGGTCGACTGCCTCCGTCGCGACCTCGCCCCCGTACTCCTTCCGAATCCCGTCGGCGACCCGCTCCAACGCGTCACCGGACCGGGCGACCAGCACCAAGTCGGCTCCGCGCCGGGCGAGTTCGCGGGCATACGCCTCGCCGATTCCTTTGGACGCTCCGGTGACGAGGGCGGTGATGCCGGAATAGGCACTCATACGCGCTTCCTTTGAATCATTGACACTTCGAGTCTCGAAGTACATGCGGAGGACCATAACAGCTTCGAGTCTCGAAGCACAGTGCTAGCCTTCAGCCATGGAGAACGAGTCGTTGGAATCGGTCGCACGCGCCAACCACGAACTCTTCATGCGCACCTCCGACCGCCTGGCCCAGCCCCTCGACGAACTGGGCCTCACGCACGCGACGGCCCAAGCCCTCTGGGCCCTTGACCCCGACGAACCCGCCCCCTCCATGAAGGTCCTGGCCGGCCGCCTCTTCTGCAACGCCCCCAACCTGAACTTCGTGATCAACCAACTCATCGACCGCGGCCTCGTCGAACGCGGCACCGACCCCACCGACCGCCGCGTCCGAGTGGCCGTACTCACCCCCCACGGCCGCAAAATCCGAGCCCGCGCAATCCAACTACTCCTCGCCCGGACCCCCTTCGCCGCCTGCTCCCCGGAAGACCTGGCCCACTTGGCCGAAATCCTGCAGCGAACACTGCGGAAAGAGCCGAGGTGACGCGAGGCGGGGCGCTGTGCGGCTGCCGGCTGCCGGCTGCCGGCTGCCGCGTGGGGTGGCATTGCGCCCGGTCAGATGCGGCTTTCGTCTCGGACCCTCCGGGCCCAAAGCGCTGACAGCGGCAAGGGAGGGGGCGGGGCCGGTGCCGGATCGCTGCCTGCGGGCGAGGTTCGCGGCTGAGGCCAGGGAGGCTCGCTGCGCTTAGCAGCTGGCTGCTGCCGCGAGGTGGTTGTGGTGAGGGTTTCGGGTGCCGGCGCCGAGTGGCTCGGATCTGTGATCACAAGCAACGGGCAGCGGCGCGCTGCGCTGCGCCGGGGCCCGTGGTCCGGGGTTGGGTTTCCGCCCGCAGAACAAGGGCCCCGGGGTGGGGAAACCCCCGCCTGACGGCCGACGTGCCCGATACGCCCGCCCTATGAAGTTGAACAGGCAACAGGGTGGAGTTGCCGCCCAGTTCCACGTCCGGTATGGCGCTTTTGTCGGGCGGTAACTCCACCCTACTTAGGAGTAGCAGCACTGGGGCCACAGGAAGATCCAGTGCTGGTGCTGGTGCTGCCGCGTGGGGCGGGATTGGGGGTGGGTGGGTGCGGGTTTCGTCTCGGACCCTGCGGGTCCAGGGCGCCAGCAGCGGCAGGGGAGGGGGCGGGCTGACCTCGGTTCGCTGTCTGCCGCCCGGGTTCGTGGCTGGGGCCAGAGAAGCTCGCTGCGCTTTGCGGCTGGTAGCTGCCGCGAGGTCGTTGTGGTGGGTTTTTCGGGTGCGGGGGCGGCGGCGACTCGGGCCTGTGATTCAAGGGATCAGCGGCGGTGAAGCTGGGGTTGGTTCGCTACCTGTCGTCTGGTGTGGGGCTGGTGTCACCGACGGCTGCCGCGTGGGGCGGCATTGCGAGTGGTTGAGTGCCGCTCTCGTCTCGGACCCTCCGGGCCCAAAGCGCCAGCAGCGGGAGGGAAGGGGGCCGGGCTGGTCTCGGTTCGCTGTCTGCCGCCCGGGTTCGTGGCTGGGGCCAGAGAAGCTCGCTGCGCTTCACCGCTGGTAGCTGCCGCGAAATGGCCGGTGCGGGCTCTTCGGGTGCGGACGCGCGGGCAGCTCGCGCCTGTGATCCACGGCGGCCGGCAGTGGATGCGGCGCGCTGCGCCTCGGGGGCGCCCGGCGTCCGGGGGCGGTTTCCACCCGCAGAACAGGGGCCCCGAGGTGGGGAAACTCCCCTCCGGCAGCCAACGCGCCCGATATGCCCGACCCGTGATGTTGATTGGGCAACAGAGTGGGATTGCCGTCCGATTCCATGCCCGGAAAGGAACTTTTGTCGGGCGGCAACCCCACCCTACTTACGAGTAGCCCCCGAGAGCCTCCGGCAACGCCCCACCACTGCCCCTCGCGGCAGCGGCCGGCGGCGGAGCGCAGCGGAGCTCGTCTTGACCCCAGCCGCGACCACCGCCGCAGACAGCAAACCAACCCCGGGCCGCCTCTCGCCTCCGCTGTGGATCACAGGCCGAGACGCACCCGCGTTCGCACCCGAAGAACCCACCCCGACCACCTCGCGGCAGCAACCAGCCGCAAAGCGCAGCGAGCTTCTCTGACCCCAGCCACGAACACGGGCGACAGGCAGCGAACCGAGGTCAGCCCGCCCCCTCCCCTCCCGCTGCCAGCGCCCTGGACCCGCAGGGTCCGAGACGAAACCCGCACCCACCCACCCCCAATCCCGCCCCGGCTGCCCCGGCTGCTCCAGCCGTACGCGACCGGTGCACGCGGCCGGTGCACGCGGCGCACCGCCCGCATTCGGCATCGCCCCCGACAGCACATCTAGGCGCGATCGCGGCTTCGCGGGATGCTGAGAGGGCTGCGCCAAACGCTCATTCAGCTCCTCCGCACGGCCTGCGCGCACCCCCGACGATCCGCCCGAACCCCGAAGACCCGCGTGGGCCCCCGCCCGTCATCTCAATCGGGAGGAATATGCGATGAAGGCCATCGTGCAGGATGTCTACGGCTCCGCAGACGTCCTCGAACTGCGGGAGATCAACCGCCCCTCCCCCGCCGCCGGCGAAGTGCTCGTACGGGTGCATGCCGCCGGGGTCGGGCCGGACGTGTGGCATCTGATGACGGGGCTGCCCTTCATGGTCCGCCTCGTCTTCGGGCTGCGCAGGCCCAAGAACCCCGTTCGGGGGTTCGACGGTGCCGGGCGCGTCGAGGCGGTCGGTGCGAAGGTGACCGGGTTCGAGCCCGGCGACGCGGTCTACGGGGAATTCGCGGGGTCCTTCGCCGAGTACGCGCTCGCCAAGGCCACCAAGATCGCCCCGAAACCCGAGAACCTCACCTTCGAGCAGGCCGCCGCCGTGCCGGTCTCCGGTCTCACCGCCCTACAGGCCCTGCACGCCAAGGCGGGGGTACGGGCGGGCCAGACAGTCCTGGTCTTCGGTGCCTCCGGCGGAGTCGGCAGCTTCGCCGTTCAACTCGCCGCCGCTCACGGCGCGGACGTCACCGGGGTCTGCGGGACGGGCGCGGTCGGCTTCGTCCGTTCTCTGGGCGCTACGGACGTCATCGACTACACCCGAGAGGAGGTCACCGGTCGCACCCGCCGCTACGACATCGTCCTCGACGTCGCCGGCAACCGCCCCCTCGCCCTGTTGCGCCGTGTGCTCACCCCGAACGGCACTCTCGTCCGTATCGGCGGCGAGGGCGGCAGCCGCTGGTTCGGTGACGCCGGCATCCAACTCGTGATGGCGGCGCGGACCCGGTTCGTACGCCAGAACCTCCTCGGCCTCCTTATGGTCACCCGCCAAAATGATCTTCTGACCCTCAAGACCTTGGTCGAGAAGGACGAGATCGTTCCGGCCATCGACAGCACATATCCCCTGGCCGAGGCCCCAGCCGCCGTCCGCCGCCTGAAGGAGGGCCATCCCCGAGGCAAGGTCGTTCTCACCGTGATGCCCAGCGTCTGAGCGGCTCGGCTCGGCTCGGCTACGGCCGTTGATCGCATCGGAACGACTCGTCTCTAGAAGACAGCGCCTCCCGCGTCGACGTGCATCGTGGTGCCAGTGATGTACCCGGCACGAGAAGAGGCGAGGAAACAGATCGCCTCGGCGATCTCGTGCGCCTTGGCCGTCCGCTTGATCCCCAGGCTCTTGGCCACGCCCTCGTTGCCCTCCTCCCCCCATGCCGCCAGCACGCCCTCGGTGCGGGTCGGGCCGGGAGAGACGCTGTTGACCCGTACGCCGCCGTCGGCGAACTCCGCCGCCCACGTACGGGTCAGCGAGGACAGCGCGGCTTTGGTCGCGCCGTAGACCGAGGCGCTGGGGAAGCCCTTGAACGCCGCGAGCGAGGTGACGTTGACGATGCTGCCCTCGCCCTTTTCGAGCATGTGCGGTACGAGCGCGGCGACCAGAAAGTAGGCGCCGCGTACATTGGTGTTGAAGACCCGCTCGTAGCCCTCCACGCTCTGTTCTACGGTGAGCGAGGTGGGGAAAGCGCCCGCGTTGTTGACGAGGATGTCGACCGGACCGCTCTGGCGGGCCAGTTCGGCGACCGAGTCCAAGTCCGCCACGTCGGCCCGTACGAACCGAACCTCGCCGTCCTCCTGCGCGGCACGCAGTGCGTCCTTGCCGCGCTCGACGTCGCGGCCGCTGATGACGACCTCGGCCCCCGCACGGGCCAGCATTCGAGCGGTCGCCAGGCCGATCCCGGAAGTGCCGCCAGTGACCAGCGCCACCTTCCCCCGCAATTCCATACCGTTTGATATCTCGTGTGTCATGTTTCTCATGCCCTTTGGAATTTCATCACGCTGACGCTTTTACTGGAACGGCACTCTGGAATTCTCGCTCCGTCAGCCCCTGGGGAATTCTCCGCCGTCTACGACGATATTGCTCCCGGTCAGCCAGCCCGCCCGGTCGCTGCTGAGGAACAGCACCGTGTTCGCGATGTCGTCGGGCAGGCCGTCACGCCCCAGCGGAGGGGTGGTGGCGGCCTGGCCCGGCCCCTCGGTCAGACGCGCCCACTGTTCCCGCGTCGCTGCGCCGCCGGGGGTGGCGGTCCTGCCAGGCGACACGGTGTTGACCCGGATTCCGGCCGGGGCCAGCTCCGCGGCCAGCCCCCGGCTGTAGTTCTCCAGCGCCGCCTTCGCCGTGGTGTAGTGCAGGAACGGCGGGGCCACGGTGGGGACCGCGGCCGAGGAGACATGCACGATCGCCCCCGAAGCCCGGTCCCGCATCCCCGGCGCCAGCAGCGCGTCCAGCCGCACGGCCGCCAGGAAGTTCAGGTCCAGCGCCTCCTGCCACGCCTCGTCGGGGATGGCCAGAGCACCCTTGTACGGCCCCGCCCCACCCGCGTTGTGGACCAGGATGTCCACCCCGCCGAGCCTCTCCTGCACGGCCAGCGCCAGCGCTTCCGCTCCGGCCCGGGTCCGCACATCGGCCGCCACGAAAGAGGCTCCCTCCGGCACCGTGCTCGTCGCCGACCGCGCGGTCGTCATCACCTCGGCGCCCGCTTCAAGGAATTGGCGCACGATGGCCGCTCCAATTCCGCGGGAACCACCTGTGACCAGGGCTCGCTTACCCGCGAGTTCCCGATTTCCCGATCCGTTCTCGGTCATGGTCATACCCCTGATCCTCTCGATAATTCATTCGTCCGCTCGACGGAAAAGAATCGACATGATGCGCAGAGCGCGATTCCTCGGAGAAATCGCGGTGAGCACTTCATCGAGCTGTTTCACGGTATGGCCGGGGCAGAACGAGAGGCAAAGACGAAATGTCAGCAGCCGCCATAGGGGTTTCCTATGGCACCCCGGGCCGCACAGACCGGTGCGACGTGCGACAAGCGGGAGGCGGGAAACGGGAGGCGGGAAGCGGCAAGCACAAAGCCCCCGACCCGCCATCCCAGTGGGTCGGCGAATCAGGGGCCACGCACAAGCGGACCGGCGAACCGGTGGGCCGGCGGACGAGTCGGCCTGTACGCCGGGTTCTGTCTCCCAAGGGCCTTGCGGCCCGAGGGGAGGCGGCCATCCATCTAGGTCTGCCGTTGCCGACAGACTCGTGCGGTCTACCCGCGGACTCGGGCAGGCTGCCCTCGAACGTCCGCGCAGGGCCGTCTGTCGACGGCCCCTTTTGACCTTGCTCCGGGTGGGGTTTACCTAGCCCTCCGAGTCACCTCGGAGGCTGGTGGTCTCTTACACCACCGTTTCACCCTTACCGGAAGCCTCACGGCCCCCGGCGGTCTGCTTTCTGTGGCACTGTCCCGCGGGTCACCCCGGGTGGCCGTTGGCCACCACCCTGCCTTGTGGAGCCCGGACGTTCCTCGGGAGGATCCGAAGATCCCCACGCGGCCGCCCGGCCGGCTCGTCCGCCGTGCCGACCATGGTACCCGGCCTGGTACGGGACGCTTGACCTTGCCGCGACGGCAACGTTTCTACTGGGCCCATGAGAATCGGAGAGCTCGCCGCACTCGCGGCCGTCAGCCCCCGGACCGTACGCCACTACCACCATCTCGGGCTGCTCCCCGAGCCGCCGCGGCTCGCCAACGGCTACCGCGCGTACGGGCTCCGGGACGCCGTGGCGCTGACGCGCGTACGCCGCCTGACCGATCTGGGGCTGAGCCTGGACGAGGTTCGGGACGTGCTCGCCGACGGCTCCGGGCGCGAGCTGCGCGAGGTGCTGGGCGAACTGGACGCGGAGCTGGCCCGCCAGGAGGCGGCGGTCCGTGAGCGGCGGGCGCGGGTGGCGGCGCTGCGGCGCCAGGCCGAGGAGGGGACCCTGACCGCCGAAGGGCCCGTCTCCGCCGAACTGGCCGCGCTCTACGGCGAGATGGCGCGCGTCGGCGCCGCGCGGCCCGGTCCGGAGCCCGTAGCGGCCGCCAAGGAGCGGGAGCTGCTGGCCCTGCTGGAGACCGCCGCGGCGCCCGAGGACCGCGAGCGGATCATGGCGCTGCTGCGGTCGGCGGCGGCCGAGCCGGGGGCGATGGAGCGCGCGTACGAGGTGTACGCGCTCCTCGACGACCTCGCGGACGCCGACCCCGCCGACCCCCGCGTGGACGAGGCGTCGCGGCTGCTCGCCGACTGCCTGCCGCCCGGTGTGGAGGCGGAGATCGGCGCCGGCACCGACGTGGAGGACAGCGGGCAGGACGGCTTCGTCGGCGCGCTGTTCTCCGACTTCGCTCCCGCCCAGGCCGCCGCCGTGCGCGGGGCGATGCGGCGGCTCGTCGCCCGCGCCCGGTCCGGTGCCGAGCAGTGAGCGCGCTGCGGCGGGTGCGTCTGGTGGCGGCGCATCAGGGGCGGGTGTGCGTCAGCCTCGGGTTGTGGGCGGCGCGGCGGCGGGACGGGGTGCGGGGCGGTGACGAGGGGTTCGGGTACGCCCGCGCGCAGGCGTCGATGCTGTACGCCCTGGTCTTCGTCAGCGTCGTGGAGACGGCCGGGGTGGCCGTGCTGCTCTCCGGCTATCCCGTCGCGCACCTGATAACGCTGGTCATCGACGGGTACGGGGTGCTGTTCCTGCTCGGCCTGCACGCCGGGGCCGTCACCCGCCCGCACACCGTCGGCCCCGCCGGTCTGCGCGTCCGCGGCGCCGCCCGGCTCGATCTGCGGATACCGCCGGAGCTCATCGCCTCCGTGCGCCGCGATGTCCGCTTCCCCGCCGCCGAGGCCGCCGACGGTGTGCTGGAACTGCCCATCGCCGGGCAGACCTCCGTCACCGTGGAGCTGACCGAGCCGGTCGGCTACCGCACGCCCCGCGGCGCGCCGCGTCACGCCCGTATGGTCCGCTGCCACGCCGACGACCCCGCCGCGCTGATCACGGCGGTACGGGCGCTGCTCCCCGCACCGGAACCGGCCTGAGCGACCCCAGGCCCCAAGCTCCAGGCCCCAGGCCCCAGCGCCGGAACCTGCCTGAGCGGCCGTTGCCGCGGACGGGGCCCCGCGCCCGAACCGGCCTGAGCGACTCCAGGGCCCCCGTCCCCCACTCACACCGGGGCGAACCGCACCTTCCGCCGCCCCGGTTCCGCCTCTGTCAGCCGTACCCGCAGGCGGTGCCCGAGCGGGAGCGGGGGCGCGTCGGGGGCGCCGTCGACGCGGCCGATGACGGCCGGTTCGTAGAGGTGGACGGTGCCGGAGGAGGGCCGCTTCGGCTGTACGTCCACCACGTACGCGTCGAAGATCTCGCCGACCCTGCCTCGCAGCGACGCCGCCTCCACCAGGTCCACGCTCTCCCGTTCGGCCTGGTTCGCCCGCCGGGAGCCGCCCTCCATCTCCCCCGGCAGCGCGTCGAGCGCCTCGCGCACCCAGTCGGGCGGCTCGGCTCCCGCGGTACCGGCCAGGCACAGTTCGCCCGCGTAGCGGTCGACGAGGCGGCGCAGCGGGGCGGTGCAGTGCGCGTACGGGGCGGCGACGGCGGCGTGCCCGGCCTCGGCGGGCTGCGGGGCCTCGCCGTCGAAGACGGTGTAGCCCGCGCCGCGCAGCAGGGCGGTGCACTCCTGGAGGAAGGCCGCGTGGCGGCTGCGGCGCGCGTCGAGGGAGCGGATGACCTGGGAGTACGGCATGTCCTCGGGCCAGTCGATGCCGAGCGCGCGGGCGACGTGGCGCAGCCGGGCGGCGGCGCCCTCGGGGGCGGCCGGGAGGGTGCGCAGGATGCCGGTGCCCGTGCGCAGCATGAGGTCCGCGGCGGCCATGCCGGTCATCAGGGAGATCTGGGCGTTCCAGCCGTCGGCGGGGAGCGGGGCGCGGTATTCGAGGGCGTAGCGCTCGCCGCGCTCGACGATCTCCTGTTCGGGGACGTGGAGGGAGATGCCGCCCCGGTCGCGTTCGAGCTCTTCACGGAGCAGGCCGATCTCGCGGAGGAGGGAGAGCGGTTCCTCGGCGGTACGGGAGTCGATGGCGCGCTGTACGCCCGCGTAGTCGAGCTTGGCGCGGCTGCGGACGAGGGCGCGGCGCACGTCGGTCCGTACGACCTGGCCGGACGGGTCGAGGTCGAGCCGCCACAGGAGCGCGGGCCGGTCCTGGTCGGGCAGGAGGCTCGCGGCGGCCTCACCGAGGACGGCGGGGTGCAGGGGTACGCGCTCGTCGGGGAAGTAGAGGGTCATGACGCGGCGGTGGGCCTCGGCGTCGAGGGCGCGGCCGGGGGTGACGAAGGCGGCGACGTCGGCGATGGCGTAGTGGACGCGGTAGCCGCCGCCGTCGCGGCGGGCGAGGAACATGGCCTGGTCGAGGTCCATCGAGTCGGGCGGGTCGATGGTGAACAGGGGCAGGTCGGTGGCGTCGTGGTCGGGTAGGCGGGGGCTCTTGGCGGCCTGTTCGGCCTCGTCGAGCACGGCCGGTTCGAACGCCTCGGGAAGTTCCATCTTCGTGCGCAACTCGTGCAACGCGGCCCGCAGGGGGGCACCGTCCGAGTCGGTCACATGCATATGGCGGCGGGGCATGGCACCGAGCGTAGGACGGGGTGCGGCGCGGGGCGCGGTGACTGTCGCGTACGGGCGTCAAGCGGACATCTGGGATATTCGGGTGGGGCGGGCGCGGGCGGACAGGATTTAAGCTGCCCCGGGGCCGCCCCGTCCCGTACCACCGCGTGAAGGAGATCGTCGTGCTCGTGCTGCTGCCGCCCTCGGAGGGGAAGGCCGCCGGTGGTTCCGGGGCCCCGCTGGATCTGGCGGCGCTGTCGCTTCCGGAGCTGACGGTGGCGCGCGGGGCCGTCCTCGACGAGCTGGTGGAGCTGTGCGCGGGCGACGAGGAGAAGGCCGCGCGGGTACTGGGGCTGAGCGCCGGGCTGCGCGGCGAGGTCGCGAAGAACGCGGCGCTGCGGGACGCGGGGACGCGCCCGGCCGGTGAGATCTACACGGGCGTGCTGTACGACGCGCTGGGCCTGGCGACCTTGGACGCGGCGGCCCGGCGGCGCGCGGAGCGGTCGTTGCTGGTCTTCTCCGGGCTGTGGGGCGCGGTACGGATCGGCGACCGCATCCCCTCGTACCGCTGCTCGATGGGGGTGAAGCTGCCGGGTACGGGGGCGCTCGGCGCGTACTGGCGGGGGCCGATGGCCGACGTGCTGCCGGCGGTGGCCGGGGACGGGCTGGTGCTGGATCTGCGCTCGGCGGCGTACGCGGCGGCGTGGAAGCCGAAGGGCGAGGTCGCGGAGCGCACGGCGACGGTGCGGGTGCTCCAGTCGAAGATGGTGGACGGGGTGGAGAAGCGGTCCGTGGTCAGCCACTTCAACAAGGCGACGAAGGGGCGACTGGTGCGCGATCTGCTGGTGAGCGGCGCGGCGCCGGACGGGCCGGAGGAACTGGTGGGAGCGGTGCGCGAGCTGGGGTACACGGTGGAGGCCGAGGCACCGGCGCGGGCGGGCCGGGGCTGGGCGCTCGACGTGATCGTGACGGAGCTTTAGCGCACGCGAGCCGGGCGAGCGGGGCGGCCGTCGAGCGGGGCGGCCGTCGAGCGGGGCGGCCGTCGAGCGGGGAGCGGCCGAGCGGAGCGCCGGTCGGGCAAGGGGCGACAGGCGAGCAGGGCCGCCGTCGAGCAGGGGCGGCCGAGCGGAGCGCCGGTCAATCAAGGGGCGGCGGAGCCGAAAACCGACCCAGCGAAGACCCGCCGACTGCGGACCGTAATCAGCCGAGCAGCCGTTCCGGTCAACGTTGCAACCTCCGCAACGACCATTGCGGGTAATGCCGTACGGCGGCAGGATGGCACCCGTGACCAGTGCTGCCGCCGCCCCGGCCCCCTCTTCCGTACTCGATCTGGCCCCCGTCATCCCCGTCGTCGTCCTGGACGACGCGGCAGACGCCGTGCCTCTGGCCCGCGCCCTCGTCGCGGGCGGACTGCCCGCGATCGAGGTGACCCTGCGCACCGGGGCCGCACTGGACGCGATACGCGCGATGACGGCCGAGGTGCCGGAGGCCGTGGTGGGCGCGGGTACGGTCCTGGGCTCCGCGCACGTAGACGCCGCCGTAGCAGCGGGCTCCCGCTTCCTGGTGAGCCCGGGGTGGACGCCGCGACTGCTGGAGGCGATGAAGGCGTCCGGGCTGCCGTTCCTGCCCGGGGTCTCGACAACCTCGGAAGTGGTGGCGCTGCTGGAGCTCGGCGTCACCGAGATGAAGTTCTTCCCGGCCGAGGCGGCGGGCGGCACCGCCTACCTCAAGTCCCTCGCCTCGCCCCTCCCCCGGGCCCGCTTCTGCCCGACGGGCGGCATCGGCCTGCCCTCCGCCCCGGCATACCTGGCGCTGCCCAACGTCGGCTGCGTGGGCGGCACATGGATGCTCCCGGCGGACGCGCTCCGCGCGAAGGACTGGGGCCGCGTGGAACAGCTGGCCCGCGAGGCCGCGGCGCTGCGCTGAGCGCGAGCCCAACGGCGTCGGGCCCGATAGAGACGCCCGAGGGCACCACACGACTACGGGAGGGGGCGGGGGGGGGGGGGGGGGGGGGGGGGGGGGGGGGGGGGGGGGGAGGGGGGGAGGGCGCCGCATGTCCATATCTCCCCTCCCCCACCCCCCCCCCCCC
>NZ_JBWKFF010000003.1:252137-376897 GCF_056434425.1 Streptomyces sp. NPDC044033
GAGGGGTCTTAGCCCCACAGAGCAGCACAAGCCCCATCCCAAACCGCAAAGGGTCGCGCCAACTCGACGGCCCCCCCCCCCCCCAAAAACCCCACCCCCCCCCCCCCCCCCCCCCCCCCCCCGTCCCCGCACCACAACGCACGCCGCACCAGCCCACGGCGGGGCACCACACCCAGGCACCCCGCACCACAGGGGCATAAGCGCCGCAGGCGCCCCGCACCGCAGGGGCATAGATGAAGCCCACCGCAGGTGAATGGCGCCAAGCTCACCGCAGGTGGCTGGTGTCGTTCAGCAGCCGCACCGAGGCATTGCCGTCCGCGTAATACGCCACCGCCGACAGCGACGCCGCCGCCAGCTCCATGCGGAACAGCGACTCGGGCGGCGCGCCCAGTGCGAGCCGTACCAGCGTCTTGATCGGCGTCACATGCGTGACCAGCAGGACCGTACGCCCCGCGTACCGGGTGATGAGCTTGTCGCGCGACAGCGCGACCCGGCGGGCGACCGTGGCGAAGCTCTCGCCGCCGCCCGTCGGCGCGGCCTCGGCGGATCCGAGCCACGCGTCGAGGTCATCCGGGTGGCGCTCGCGCACCTCGGCGAAGGTCAGCCCCTCCCACGCCCCGAAGTCGGTCTCGCGCAGCCCCTCGTCGATACCGACGTCCAGGCCCAGCCGCTCGGCGACCGTCTCGGCCGTCTGCCGGCAGCGGCGCAGGGGTGAGCTGACGACGGCCTGTACGGTGCCGCGCGCGGCGAGCGCGGTCGCGGCGGCCTCCGCCTGGCGGCGGCCCACGGCGGACAGCTCGGGGTCGGCGCCGCCGCTGCCGGAGAACCGCTTTTGCGGGGTGAGGGCCGTCTCACCGTGCCGCAGCAGTACGAACGTGGCGGGCTGCCCGAGGTCGGCGGGAGCGGCCCAGCCGACGGGTACGGCCTTGGGCTCGGCCTCGTCCAGGGTGCCGAGGGGCCCGGCGGAACCGGGGGAGGACGCGGCCACCGAAGCGCCCGTGCCCGTAGAGACAGCGCCCGTACCGGCCGCCGACGCGGACAGCGCCGCCGACGAGTCGCTCGCGCTCCACTGCTTGCCGGCCTTGCCCGCGTCCATGGCCTCGTTCGCGAGCCGGTCGGCGTGCTTGTTCTTCTCGCGCGGGATCCACTCGTACGTCACCCGGGAGGGCGGAAGGACCGCTCTGGCCTCGGCCGCCAGCGGCCTCATGTCGGGGTGCTTGATCTTCCAGCGGCCCGACATCTGCTCGACGACCAGCTTGGAGTCCATGCGGACATGGACCACGGCCTCCGGGTCGAGCGCCTTGGCCGCCCGCAGCCCGGCGATCAGCCCCTTGTACTCCGCGACATTGTTCGTGGCCGTGCCGATGTACTCCGCGGCCTCCGCGAGCGCCTCGCCCGTCGCCGGGTCGAGGACCACCGCGCCATAGCCCGCGGGCCCCGGGTTGCCCCGGGACCCGCCGTCGGCCTCGACGATGAAGCGATTCGCCACTTACAGCCCCGAGTCGGAGGTGCGGACCAGAATGCGGCGGCAGTTCTCACACCGCACGACCTCGTCGGCGGCGGCGGCCCGCACGTCGTTCAGCTCGGTGATGTTGAGCTCCAGGCGGCAGCCCTCGCAGCGGCGCTGGAAGAGCTTGGCCGCGCCCACGCCGCCCTGCTGCGCGCGCAGCTTGTCGTAGAGCTTCAGCAGGTCGGCGGGGATGGACCCGGCGACGACCGCGCGCTCCTTGGTGACCGTCGCGGCCTCGCCGTCGATCTCCCCGTAGGCGGCGTCCCGGCGCGCGGTGGCGTCGTTGACCTTGGCCTGTACGGACTCCACGCGCGCGGTCAGCTCGCCGGCCCGCTCCTGCGCGGACTCGCGGCGCTCCATGACCTCCAGGACGACGTCCTCCAGGTCGCCCTGGCGCTTGGCGAGGGAGACGATCTCGCGCTGGAGGTTCTCCAGGTCCTTCGGCGAGGTGATGGCACCGGAGTCGAGGCGCTGCTGGTCGCGGACCGCGCGCTGGCGCACCTGGTCCACGTCCTGCTCGGCCTTGGTCTGCTCGCGGTCGGTGTCGCTCTCCTCGGTCTGCACGGCGACGAGGAGGTCCCGGTGCTGGGCGAGGTCGGCCTCAAGGGCCTGGATCTCGGCGTGCTCGGGCAGCGACTTGCGCTTGTGCGCGAGCTGCGAGAGGCGGAGGTCGAATGCCTGGACGTCGAGGAGGCGGATCTGGTCGGCGGGCGCGGCGTTCAGTGGAAGCTCCTGGTTATTCGTTGGGTGACGAGGACGCCGCGTGGGCGGTCCAAGGGTCGGTGACCGTGCGAGAGACGTGGGTGCGCAGGCCCCAGCCGTGGCGGTCGGAGATCTCGTCGAGCTGGGCCGCGGCCTGCTCGGTCCAGGGCCACTCGGTGGCCCAGTGGGCGGCGTCGACCAGGGTCAGCGCGCTGTGCTGCTGGGCCTCGGAGGCCGGGTGGTGGCGCAGGTCCGCGGTGACGTAGGCGTCGACGCCGGCGGCCCGTACCTCGTCGAAGAGGGAGTCGCCGGAGCCGCCGCAGACGGCGACCGTGCGGACGGTGCGCTCCGGGTCGCCCGCGACGCGGATGCCCTGGGCGGTGCCGGGGAGCCGGGCGGCGGCGCGGGCCGCGAACTCGCTCACCGTCTCGGGCCGGTCGAGCTCGCAGATCCGGCCGAGTCCGCGGCGGCCCTCGGGGTCTCCGGCGTCCGGCACGAGCGGGCCCGTGACGCGCAGGTCGAGGGCGCCGGCGAGGGCGTCGGAGACGCCGGGGTCGGCGCGGTCGGCGTTGGTGTGGGCCACGTGCAGGGCGATGTCGTTCTTGATCAGCGTGTGCACGACGCGCCCCTTGAACGTGTCCGCCGCCACCGTCGTCGTGCCGCGCAGATAGAGCGGGTGGTGGGTCACCAGCAGGTCGGCGCCGAGCTTCACGGCCTCGTCGACGACTTCCCGCACGGGGTCGACGGCGAAGAGCACACGGCTCACGGAGGCATCGGGGTCGCCGCAGACCGTGCCGACGGCGTCCCACTGTTCGGCCCGCTCCGGGGGCCACAGGGCGTCGAGGGCGGCGAGGACTTCAGACAGTGCGGGCACGGGTGGAAGGTTACCTCTCACCCGCGCCCATATGCCCGGCCGTGCGGGGCGGTCCTGCGCGACCGGGCGGAGCCCGTCCCGCGTGAGGCGGCCGGCCGGTCCTACTTGACCAGGTAGCCGCGGAGGTCGTCGAGGACGGAGTCGGCCGCCGTGACGCCGAGGCCCAGGAACCAGGTCTCGTCCTTGACGCTCTTGGCGTGGCCGTCCTTGACCGCCTTGAGGTTCTTCCACAGGGGGTTGCCCTGGGCCGCGTCCTGCTTGGTGGCCTTGGGGTCGCCGTAGACGCCGGTGAAGATCCAGTCGGCGTCGGCCTTGTTGATGTTCTCCGGGCTGATCTGCACGGCGAGGTCGTTGACCTGCTGGTTCGCGGGCCGGGGCAGGCCGGCGTCCTTGAGGATGGTGCCGATGAAGGACTGCTGCGCGTACAGCCGCGTGAACTGCGGCATGTAGCGGAGCATGCTGACCGTCGGCTTCTTCGCGCCGAGGTCGTCCCCGAGCTTCCTGGCCTTGGCGTCGTACGCGGCCAGGTTCTTCTTCGCGTCGGCGGTCTTGTCCAGGGCCGCGGCGTTGAGGAGGTAGTTCTCCTTCCAGGTGAAGCCGGGGCGGATGGAGAAGACGGTCGGAGCGATCTTCGCGAGGTCCTTGTAGTTCTTCTCAGCGCGCAACTTGCTGCCCAGGATCAGATCCGGGTGGAGCGCGTTGATCGCCTCAAGGTTGAGGTTGTTGATGGTGCCGATGTTCTTGGGGTCACCGGCGTTCTTCTTGAGGTAGCCGGGGATGCCCTGGCTGCCTTCGGAGGGCGCGTAGCCGACCGGCTTCATGCCGAGCGAGACCACGTTGTCCAGCTCGCCGACGTCGAGGACGACGACCCGCTTGGGCGCGGCCTTCAGCTCCGCGGTGCCGAGCGCGTGCGTGATGGTCCGCGGGAACTGGCCGGGCTTCGCGTCCGTGCCCATCTTCGCCGTCTGCTCGGCGGCCTTCCCGAAGTCCTTGCCGCCCTGGGCGACGGCCTTCGATCCGTTGCCGCCGTCCTTGCCGCCCTTGCTCTCGTCGGAGGAGCCGCAGGCCGCGAGCGAGAGCGCGGCGACCGCGGAGAGTGCGACGGCGGCGGCGCCGCGACGGCGTATGGGCATGACGTGCTCCTGTACGGATCTGGACGGTGAGCCTACTTAGGCACGCCTTACTTTAAACGCGCGCCCCAGAGCCAGCACAGCCACCCCCCACCTCTCAGGCAAATCGGTCGAGAGACACCCTTATGTGTGAATCGGTTCAACTCACGTCCTTCGCCAGGAAGTGCGAAAACTACCTTCGGTGACGGAGGTGACTTCACTGATGACGGCCTGTGCCCCAGAGACCGCCACACCCAGCAGCACACCGGGTCGCCCGGGGCTGACGATCGCCGCGGACGGCTCGTACGCGGCCCGCCTCACCCTCGGCGGCCCGGCGGGCGCCACAGGCGGCTGGTTCCCGGAGCGGTGGACGCTCACGGGACCCGAGCCGTACGCGGTGCCGCTGCCCGGCTGCCAGCCCGAGGAGCCCGACAGCGAGGTGCTGCCGCTCGCCGACGGACGGGTGCTGATCCGCCGCCGCGTCGCCGAGCGGCACGCGTTCGCGCTGCTCTACCCGACCGGGCCCGGCACCGGCGAGGTGCCGCTGGGCGCCGTCGAGTGCGAGCGGCTGACGCTGCTGCCGCCCGCGCCCGACGGCTCGTCCGTGTACGCGCTCGCCCCCGGCCGGCACGGCACCGATCTGTGGCTCGTGCACGGGGGCGCCTTCGGCCCCGAGCACGTCGCCGAGGTCCCGGGCCGCTGCACGGGCGGCAGCTGGCTGGACCGTACGGGCCGGCTGCTGGCCCTCGACCGGGAGCTGGAGGGCCGGACGAAGGCGGTCGTCGTCGATCTGGAGCGGGGCGGCGAGACGAGCCCGCTGCTGCAGATCACGCGGGAGAGCGAGGACCGGCTGCTGTTCGCGGACCCCGACAGCGGCCTGCTGCTCGTACGGTCCGACGCCCCCGGCGAGCACCGGCTGGGCTGGGGCGTACTCGGCTCCATACTCCCGGTGCGGTTCCCGGAGTGCCTGCGGGTGCCGGGCGGGACGGCGACGCCCATCGCGGTGCAGCCCGGCCAGTCGCTGACGCCGGAGGCGTGCGCGGTGGCGTTCCGGATCGACGGCGCGCCCGGCGGCGGGGCCGTCAACCCCTGGCTCGGCGTCTGGCGACCGCTGGGACGGCAGTTGCAGCAGTTCCCGGCACCGGTGGGGTGGCTGGCGGGCGCGGGCCTGTGGACGCCGGGCGGCCGGCTGCTGCTCCCGTACGCGACGCCGCAGGTGCCGTGCGGGGTGGCGCGGCTGCTGCTGCCGCCCGGTCCGGAGCCGCGGCGCAGAGATCCGGAGGCCGCGGAGCGGGATCGGGTCGCGGAGCGGGATCGGGATCGGGTCGCGGAACAGGAGCAGGCCGCGGACCAGGAGGCCGGTCCGGGCGCGCCGTTGCCTCCGGAGGCCCCCCGGCCGGTGCCTCTGCAACAGGCGCCCCTGGCGCAGGCGCACTGACGCGGGGCGGAGGCGGCCCCGATCGGGCGCACGGGCAGGGGCCGCTCTTCGCTGCTGTGCCATTGCAACAGTGCGCGTTCAGCCGCCCGCGGACCGGGCGCCCCCTGGTCCGCGGGCGGCTGGGCGCCGTTCGGTAGACTTGCGCGGGGGTCACGCGGCAGCGCCGGGCGGGACCGGATGAGGTTTCCGAACGGCCGTGCGTGGAAGGCGTGTTGACGTCTGGTTTGCGCCGTACGCGACTGCGACGGCCCCCGACGCCACAGCACGCAGCGAGATTCAACGGAGTGACGTCCCACATGCCCGAAGCCCGTATCGACACGACCGAGGCGCGCCCCCGCGAGGCGTCCGCCCAGGCCGCAGCCGCCGGCTCCGGCGCCGGCAAGCACCGCGGTCCCGCCCTGCCGGAGGAGTCCCCGGCCCCCGTCCATGGGAAGCACCGCCGGCCGGAGGACGACGCCGTCCGGCAGTCCTGAGACGGCGGCGAACGCGTCCGCACCGGCCTGTGGCCGCCCCGGGGTCACCACCCCGCGGCGGCCACCGCTGTGTACGGCCGCTGCCGCGTACGGCCCGGCCACTGCCGCGTACGGCCGCCTCAGCCGCCGTGCTTGAGGCCCAGCACCTCCACCGCCGCGAACGTCTCGTTCGGCGGGCGCCCCTCGTAGTACGGGGTCAGCAGCTCGTCCAGCTCCGCCACGCTGAAGCGGTCCTTCCCGGTGTCGAACTTGGCCGCCACCTTGGGCCGTTCGAGGACCGCCACCATCCCGCCGTGCACGACGAAGACCTGGCCGTTGACGCGCCCGGCCGCCGGCGAGGCGAGATAGCCGACGAGCGGCGAGACGTGCCCGGGGGCGAGTGCGTCGAGATCGCCGCCCTCGGGGACCTCGAACCCGGCGAAGACGTCCTCGGTCATCCGGGTGCGGGCGCGGGGGCAGATCGCGTTGGCGGTGACGCCGTACTTGCCGAGGGCGGCGGCGCTCGACGTGGTGAGGCCGACGATGCCGCCCTTGGCCGCCGCGTAATTGGGCTGCCCGGCCGAACCCGCGAGGAACGCCTCGGAGGAGGTGTTGACGATCCGCCCGTAGACCGGCCCGCCCGCCGCCTTGGACCGCTCGCGCCAGTGGACGGACGCGAAGTGCACGGTGTTGAAGTGGCCCTTGAGGTGGACGCGGATGACGGTGTCCCACTCCTCCTCGCTCATCGAGAAGACCATCCGGTCCCGCAGGATGCCCGCGTTGTTGACGAGGATGTCGAGCTGTCCGTACGTGTCGACGGCCAGCTGTACGAGCCCCCGCGCCCCCTCGAAGTCGGCCACGTCGCCGAGGTGCGCGACGGCTTGGCCGCCCGCGGCGCGGATCTCGGCGACGACCTCCTCGGCGGGCGCGGCCGACGCCTCGCCGGAGCCGTCGCGGCCGGGCCGCCCGAGGTCGTTGACGACGACGTTGGCGCCCAGCCGCGCCAGTTCGAGGGCTTCGGCGCGGCCGAGGCCGCGGCCCGCGCCGGTGACGATGGCCGTCCTGCCCTGGAGTGACATGTGCGTCTCCTCGCGTTCGGGGTGTGCGTTCACAGTTCGATGCAGGTGCGCAGCGCCTCGCCGGTACGCATCTGGTCGAGCGCGTCATTGATCTCGGTGAGCCGCACCCGGTGGGTGATCAGCCCTTCGAGGTCGATGCGGCCCGCGCGCCACAGCGCGATGGACCGCTCGTAGGACCGCAGCACGTCGCCCCCGCCGTACAGGGAGGGCAGGATCCTCTTCTCGTCGAAGAACAGCTCGAACATGTTGACCTGGAAGGTGTCGTCCATCGCGCCCGCCCCGACGACGCACAGGGTGCCGCCGCGCCGGGTGTTCTCGTACGCGGTGCGCGCGGTGGCGGACTTGCCGACGACCTCGAAGACGTAGTCGAAGCCCTCGCCGCCGGTGATCCGGGCCTTGGCGTCGGCCAGCCCGTCCGGTGCCACCGCCTCGGTCGCCCCGAACCGCAGCGCGGCCTCGCGGCGGGAGGCGACCGGGTCGACGGCGACGATCTGCGCCGCGCCGCTGGCCCGCGCGCCCTGGATGACGGAGAGGCCGACGCCGCCGCAGCCGATCACGGCGACGGACGAGGCGGCCTCGACCTTCGCGGTGTTGAAGACGGCCCCGAGGCCGGTGGTCACCCCGCAGCCGATGAGCGCCGCTATCTCGTACGGCACGTCGTCGGGGATCGGCACGGCGCAGCCGGCCCCGACCACGACCTCCTCGGTGAAGGTGCCGGTGCCGGCGAAGCCGAAGACGTCGCCGCCGGGGCGCTTGAAGTTGGGGGTGCCCGCGTTCATGAAGCCGGTCAGGCACAGCTGGCTCTGGCCGCGCTTGCAGGACGGGCACGTACCGCAGGCGGGCAGCCAGCAGACCAGTACGCGGTCCCCCTGGGCGAGGCCGCTGACGCCGTCGCCGACGTCGAGGACCTCGCCCGCGCCCTCGTGGCCGGGGACGAAGGGGGCGGGCTGCGGCAGCACGCCGCTCATCGCGGAGAGGTCGGAGTGGCAGAGCCCGGTGGCCTTGATGCGGATCTTGACCTTGCCGGGGCCGAACCCCACCGTCTCGACGTCGTCGAAGACCTCCAGTTTCTCCTGTCCGATCTCCTGCTGCACGGCTGCGCGCATGGTGCGGCTCCTTACACAAGGTGCGTACGGGTGCGGTCGGTTGCTGGGCGTTCTCCTGGCCGGTGGTTGCTGGGCGCTCCCCGCGACGGGCGGGCGGGCGCCGCGCGCTACTCGTACTCGACGACGGTGTCCGCGAGGACCGGGGCGTCGTCCCGCTCGGCGGCGGTGACCGACACCTGGACCCGGCCGTCGCCCCGCCACATGCGGACGCGCAGGGTCTCGCCGGGGAAGACGACGCCGGTGAAGCGCGCGGAGTACGAGCGCACGCGCGTGACGTCGCCACCGAGCGCGGTGTCCACGACGGCCTTGAGGACGACGCCGTACGAGCAGAGCCCGTGCAGGATCGGCCGGTCGAACCCGGCGAGCTTGGCGAATTCGGGGTCGGCGTGCAGCGGGTTCCAGTCGCCGGAGAGGCGGTAGAGGAGGGCCTGGTCCTCGCGGATGGCGCGCTCGGCGGTGTGATCGGGCGCGCGGTCGGGGGTTTCGAGGCGGTTGGACGGGCCGCGTTCGCCGCCGAAGCCGCCCTCCCCGCGCACGAAGATCTGGGTGTCGGAGGTCCAGAGCGGGCCGTCGGCGTCGGCGACCTCGGAGCGCAGCACGATGACGGCCGCCTTCCCCTTGTCGTAGACGGCGGGGACGGTGGAGGTCTGGGTGGCCGCGCCCTTGACGGGGATCGGGCGGTGCAGCTCGATCCGCTGGCTGCCGTGCAGGACGGCGGCGAGGTCGACGTCGATGCCGGGGGCGGAGAGCCCGCCGACGACGGCCATGCCCGCGCCCGCGACGGTCGCGAAGCTGGGGAGCACGTGCAGCCTGCTCTCCAGGGTGTAGCGGAGCTCGTCGGGGTCGGTGGCGGGGCGGCCCGCGCCGATGCCCAGGTGGTAGAGCTGGATGTCCTTGTGGTCCCAGGTGAGATCGGTACTGCGGGGCGCGGCCGAGGTGGCCTTCGCGGCATCGATGGGCATGCGGTACTGCTCCTTCGCCACGTGGCGGTGGCTCGTAGACAGGCGGTCAGCGGCGGTTCGCGGACGGCGACAGTACGTGGCCGACGGCGGCCGGTGGCGCGCGGCAGGCGGTCGCGCAGCTCCGGCGCGGCCGTCCGCACCGTCGATCGCGCCGGAGCCGTCGCGGCCGGCCGTCCGCGCCCTTCTAGAACGCGTTCTAGCCGGTGGCCCATGTATAGCCGATCCCCCGGCCACTGTGAAGAGTGCTGACGACCCATCAGATACCCGGCGCGCCCCTCCCCGGCCACCGGTACAAATGTCACGGCCGGCTCCTGACATCCGCGTCTGCGCAGCTCGCGCCCGGTTACGTAAGGTCGTGGGCATGACCGACCCGCTGGGCGACTTCCCGCACAACGCACCGCGCAAGTGGGCCTTCCTGCCGTGGCTCTTCATGCTCACCGGGAACGCCATCGCCGTCGTCAAGGGCGAGCCGCCGCTGCCCTGGCTCGCCGCCGCGGGGCTGCTCGTCTTCGCGGGCTGCTACGCGGGCACCATCGCCCTGGGATTCGACGAGCGCCGCCACTCCCCCTTGGCCCGGACCCTGCTCGCCGTCGAGGCCACGGCCGTCTACGCCCTCGCCCTCGGCTACGGCGCCGAGTGGATGCGGTGCTTCCTGCTGCTGTCGATCAGCGCGGGCATCACGCTGCGCGGCACGCAGCGCGCCCTGGCCGTCGTAGTGATCACCCTCGCGGGCTCGGCCGGGGCCATCACGGGACTGTTCGGCGACGCGGGCGACTCGGCGCTCATGGGGTACGGCACCCTGCTCTCCGGTCTGGTCGTCGCCGTGATCCTCACCCTCTTCGAGACGGTGAAGCAGCTCCGCGACACCCGCGAGGAACTGGCCCGCGGCGCGGTCGAACGAGAGCGGCTGCGCTTCTCCCGCGACCTGCACGACCTGCTCGGCCACACCATGTCCGTGATCGTCGTCAAGGCCGAGGCCGTACGGCGCCTGGCGCCCCGCGATCTGGACGCCGCGCTCGGCCAGGCCGCCGACATCGAGGCCGTCGGCCGGCAGGCGCTCACCGAGATCCGCGAGGCCGTCTCCGGCTACCGCGAGGGCAGCCTGGCCACGGAGCTCGACCGCGCCCGTTCCCTGCTGGAGGCGTCCGGCATCGACACCCGGATCACCCAGTCCGGCCCGCCGCTGCCACCGCAGACCGCGGCGCTGCTGGGCTGGGTGGTGCGCGAGGGCGTGACCAACGTCGTACGGCACAGTGGCGCGGCCAACTGCTCGGTGGAGGTGCGCTGCAAGCCCGACGGCGTGCACCTGGAGATCACCGACGACGGCCGCGGCCCGAACGAACCGGCCACCGCCCCCGGCACGGTCGGCGGCACGGGCCTCAAGGGCCTCACCGAACGACTGGCCACCGCCGGCGGCTCCCTGACCAGCGGGCCCGACGGACGGCGCGGCTTCCGCCTGGTGGCCGAACTGCCGGTGGACGCGGCAGAAGAGCCGACCGCCCGCACGGGCGAGCCGGAGCGGCGGTCATCGCCGAGCGCGGAAGGCGACTTCGTGTCGTGAGGAGGGTGCGGCCGCGTCGTGAAGGCAGTCGGGGCCTCGCCGCGGGACGCTGGGGATGCCTTTCCCGTTGGGGCCCCTCGCGCCGGCCCCCGACGCCTGGATGCGCGTATCGGCGGCATCCGGGCTTCAAGGCTGGGCGGTAGCGGCCTTGTCGGTCTCCGGGGGCGGGGGCAGGACGGTGGCGCCGGTGACGATGTCGCGGGCGAGGTCGACCAGGCGCAGATGGTGGCGGCGGGCGTGGGTGCGCAGGCGGTGGAAGGCGGTGTCCGGGTCGGTTTCGTGACGGGCGGTCAGGAAGCCTTTGGCCTGTTCGATGATGGTGCGGGTGTCCATGGCCGTCTGGAGCTGGGCTCGTACGGTGCGGTGCTGGTCGAGGGTGGTCTGCTGGAGCAGGGAGATGGCGGTGGCATCGGCCAGGGCCCGGGCCAGGTGCCGGTCGGCTTCCAGCAGGGGACCGGAGACGCGGCGGAAGAGGTTCAGCACACCGATGGTCTCGGCGCGCAGCCGGATCGGGGTCGCGTGGACGGAGGTGTAACCGGCGCGGCTCGCGCGGGCGCTGAAGCGCGGCCAGCGTGGTGAGGGCGTGACGCCGATGGTGTGGTCGACGGGGTGGGCTTGCTCGAATGCGGTGCAGCAGGGCCCTTCGCTGGCGTCGAGTTCGAAGAGTTCGACGAGGCGCACGCGTTCGGAGGAGGAGGCGACCAGGTGCAACGGTCCGTCGGGCAGGGCGAGCATGACTCCGGCGTCGCCGATGTCGAGCAGGTCCATGCAGTGTTCGGCGACGCGGTAGAGGAACTCGGCGGGATCGAAGTCGTCGACCAGGGTGTCGGCCAGGTCGATCAGGGCGGCGGTGATCCGGGCCTCGCGCGGCAGGCCGGGCGGCCCGTTCTTCGAGGGCTGATCAGGCGGGGAGGTGGGCGAACTGGGCATGGTGGCCCTCCGGTCGGGAAGAGGCAGCGACCGGGGCCGGGAGCACACTACGGGGACTGGGTGGAATACCACCCGCCGAGGGCTGACCTACTGCCAACGTACTCCCCCGCAGGAGTGCGAACCAGCCGTTCGACACCTTGCGCCCCATGCCTTCGGCAGGCCACACGGTGCGCTCGTGACGGCGCTCACCGGTGGCGACGGCAACGATGCCACCCGGCTCATCCCACTGCCGCAGGCCGCGCCGCCGGTGCGGGGCAGACGCGGACGCCCACGGCACCGCCCGGACATCGTGCTGGGCGACCGCGGCGACGACCACGACAAGTACCGACGCCTGGTACGGCACCTCGACGGGAAGCCGCTGATCGCCCGCCGTGGCGCCGAGCACGGCTCGGGCCCGGGTGTCCAACGCCGGTTCGTAGAAGCCGCCTTCGCCCACCCGCACGGGCTCCGCCGCCCGCGCATCCGCTGGGAGATACGCGACGACGTCCACGGGCCCCTTCCTCCGCCGCTGCGCCGCCGTGTCGCCGCAGCGCAGGAAATCGATTGACGCCGCAATGCCGTTCGTGAACCATTTCGGCCCGTGACCACGGACACCGATCAGCACCGACCCGCCCACGGCCAAGGCTCTTCGGCCGGCCGTCCGCTCGCCCTGATCACCGGGGTGGGCCGCACCGTCGGCATCGGCGCGGGCATCGCCCGGCGGCTGGCCGCTTCGGGCTGGGACATCGCCTTCACCTACTGGACCCCCTACGACGCCCGTATGAGCTGGGGCAGCGAGCCCGGCGCGACCGAGGCGATCAGCCGGTCCCTGGCCGAACACGGGGCGTCCACCACCGCGATCGAGGCGGACCTCGCCGACCCGGATGCCCCGGCACGCGTCTTCGACCAGGTCGAACAGCGGATGGGCGGTGTCACCGCGCTGGTGATGAGCCACTGCGAGTCTGTCGACTCCGGGCTGCTCGACACCACCGTCGAGAGTTTCGACCGGCACTTCGCCGTCAACGCGCGCGCCGCCTGGCTGCTCATTCGCGAGTTCGGCCGCCGCTTCGCCGCGGAACGGGGAACCGGCCGGATCGTCAGCCTCACCAGTGACGACACCGTCGGTAACCTGCCTTACGGGGCGAGCAAGGGGGCCCTGGACCGCATCACCCTGGCCGCCGCCCACGAACTCGCCCACCTCGGCGTGACCGCCAACGCGATCAACCCCGGGCCGGTCGACACCGGCTGGATGCCCGAGGAAGTCCGGGAGCACTGCGCCCGCAGCGCCCCGCTCGGCCGGCTGGGCACTCCGCGGGACACCGCGCACCTCGTGGACTTCCTGTGCTCCAGGGAAGGCGAGTGGATCAACGGTCAACTGCTGATGAGCAACGGCGGCCTCGCGTAGGCGCCCAACAGTCCGATACGCGGGCACCACCCGCTCGGCAGCGCCAACAGGGCTCGTTCATAACGGAGTTACCGTCCCGGGCGGCCGGGCATCCGGCGCTTCAGCACCTCGACGCGGTTGGCATGGCCCTCCGCGACACCGGAGTTCCACTGGTGCGGGGCCGTTGGCCGAGGCGGCTTCGAGCGGGAGCCGGTGGCCTTCGGGCAGGGCACCGGGGTGCGTCAGGATCCGGCGCGTGACGGCGCGTGACGGCGGGCGACGGCGCGGGCCGATGCCGGCCGGGGCTTCCCCCGGCCCTGAGCTGGGACGCGGGCCGTAGCCTGATCTCCATGGACGAGACGCCCCGAGACCACCGGCCGGTACCCCCCGTAAGGGTTCTCCTCGCGGAGGACCAGCGAATGATGCGCGGCGCGCTCGCGCTGCTGCTCGGCCTTGAGGACGACATCGAGATCGTCGCCCAGGTCTCGGACGGGGACGAGATCCTCCCGACGGCCGAGGACGTACGGCCGGACGTCGCGCTGCTCGACATCGAGCTGCCCGGTCGCAGCGGCCTGGACGCCGCCGCCGAGCTGCGCGGGGCGCTGCCGGACTGCCGGGTGCTGATCCTGACCACGTTCGGCCGTCCGGGGTATCTGCGCCGGGCGATGGAGGCCGGGGCCAGCGGGTTCCTGGTCAAGGACGGGCCGGTGGAGGATCTGGCCGCGGCGATACGGCGGGTGTTGGCGGGCGAGCGGGTCATCGATCCGGCGCTGGCCGCGGCGGCGCTGAGCGCGGGGCCCAATCCGCTCACCCAGCGCGAGCGGGACGTGCTGGCCGCGGCGGTGGACGGCGCGACCGTCGCCGACATAGCGGGCCGGGTGCACCTCTCCCCCTCGACGGTGCGCAATTACCTCTCCGCGGCGATCGGGAAGACGCAGACCCGTAACCGGATGGAGGCAGTGCGCGCCGCCCGGCAGAACGGGTGGCTCTAGTGGGCCGCGAAGGGCCGCGGGGCCCTGGGAGGGCACCGCGCGGGCAACCGCACAGAGTGACGAGTTGCGGACATAGAGCCACATATTTACCGTAAGGCGCGTGAGGCACGCAGTACATCTCATAAGGGATGGACCGTACTCACAGCCGGAGAAAGGCCACCACGCCGCGACAGCGCGGCGCGGCCCCGGCCCATGGCGTCCCCGAACGCCCCGGCTACCCCGCTCCATCCCCTTGGGATGTCCCTTCGCAGGAGGAAGCAGATGTTTCCGCAGTCGAAGCTCAGCAAACTCGCCCTCGTGACCGCCACCGGCGCCCTCGCCGCCACCGCCGCGATCGGCCCAGCCATCGCCGCCCCGGCGGGTGACGGCCACGCCCCGTACAAGGGCCGCGTCATCGCCAAGACCGGCCTGCTGGTCCGTACCGGCCCGAGCACCCACTACAAGGTGATCGGCAAGCACCAGTACGGCAAGATCGTGCACATCGTGTGCAAGGTCAACGGCCAGAACATCCGCGGCAACCCGCGCTGGTACCTGCTCAGCGACGGTACGTACGGATGGTCCTCCGCCCGCTACATCACCAACATCGGGCAGCCCCCGGCCTGGTGCTGACCCGCGCCGCGGGCTGACGCCGCCCGCCCCCCGTAGCCCCGGCCGCCGGATCTCCGGACGGCCGGGGCGTACGGCCACGCACCGGGGGCGGGCCCGGCATCCGCTACGGCTTGCGCAGCAGCGTGACCACGGCCGCGCCGCCCAGTCCGATGTTGTGCGCGAGGCCGGTGCGCGCGCCCTCGACCTGGCGCGGGCCCGCCTCGCCGCGCAGCTGCCAGACCAGTTCGGCGGCCTGCGCGAGGCCCGTCGCGCCGAGCGGGTGCCCCTTGGAGATCAGCCCGCCGGACGGGTTGACGACCCATCGGCCGCCGTACGTGGTCGCGCCGGCGGCGACGAGCTTGCCGGACTCGCCGTCCGCGCACATCCCCAACGCCTCATAGGTGATCAGCTCGTTGACGGAGAAGCAGTCGTGCAGCTCGATCACGTCGACGTCCTCGATGCCGAGCCCGGAACGCTCGTAGACCTGCCGGGCCGCCGCCCGCGACATAGGCTTGCCGACGACGTCGATACAGGAGCCGGAGGCGAAGCTCTCCTCGGTGTCCGTGGTCATGGCCTGGGCGGTGATCTCCACCGCCCGTTCCATCACTCCGTGCCGGTCGGCGAAGCGCTCGGAGACGACGACGGCGGCGGCCGAGCCGTCCGAGGTCGGTGAGCACTGGAGCTTGGTCAGGGGCCGGTGGATGGTCTTGGCGGCCAGTACCTCCGCCACCGAATAGGCGTCCTGGAACTGGGCGTTGGGGTTGCCCGTCGAGTGCCGGTGGTTCTTGGCGCCGACGGCGGCGAGCTGTTCGGCGGTGGTTCCGTACCGCTCCATGTGCTCGCGGGCGGCGTTGCCGAAGATCTGGGCGGTGGGCGGGGTCCGCTCGAAGCCGTGCCGGGCGGCCATGACGCCGTAGTGCCGGGCGACGGGTGAGGTCTTGAAGTCGCCTCCGTCCGCGCCGCCGCCCAGCGCGCCCTTCTTCATCTTCTCGAAGCCGAGGGCGAGCACGCAGTCGTTGACGCCCGCCTCGACGAACTGGCGGGCCAGCATCAGGGCCGTGGCGCCGGTCGCGCAGTTGTTGTTGACGTTGTAGACGGGGATGCCGGTCAGGCCGAGCCCGTAGACCGCGCGCTGTCCGGCCGTCGAGCCCTGGTAGCAGTAGCCGACGGGCGCCTGCTCGACGAGTCCGTACGGTATGCCGGCGTCGGCGAGCGCCTTGGAGCCCGCCTCCTCGGCCATGTCCCAGTACTGCCAGTCCCGGCTCTCGGGCTTCTCGAACTTCGTCATCCCGACGCCGACGATGTACGCCTTCATGCGACAAGCTCCTCAGATCAGGGGGCGGGGCTCCGGGTCGCGCGCCAGGCCCAGCAGCCGTTCGGCGACGACGTTGAGCTGGACCTGCGTCGTGCCGCCCGCGATGGTCAGGCAGCGGGACATCAGGAAGCCGTGCAGGGCCCGCTCGCCCGGCCCCTCGCGCACCGCGCCCTGCGGGCCGAGGAGTTCCAGGGCGAGTTCGGCGACCTTCTGCTGGTGCGGGGTCTGGGCGAGCTTGCGGATGCTGGCGCCCGCGCCGGGTTCGAGGCCCAGGGTCTGCTGGAGGGTCGTACGGAGCCCGATGCAGGCGAGCGCGTGGGCCTCGGCGGCGAGCGCGCCGACCCGCTCACGCACCGATCCGTCGGCGTCACCGGTCCGCGCGATCAGCGTCTCCAGGCCGGTGTCGAAGGTCAACTGGTCGGCCATGTGGACGCGTTCGTTGCCCAGGGTGTGGCGGGCGACCCGCCAGCCGTCGCCCACCTCGCCGACCACGGCGTCCAGCGGCAGCAGCGCGTCGTCGAAATAGACCTCGTTGAAGAGGGAGTCCCCGGTGATCTCCTTCAGCGGCCGGATGTCGATGCCCCCGGTCCGCTTCATGTCGACGAGGAAGTAGGTGAGCCCTTTGTGCTTGGGGGCGTCGGGGTCGGTACGGGCCAGCAGGATGCCGTAGTCCGCCCACTGGGCGGCCGACGTCCACACCTTCTGGCCGCTGATCCGCCAGCCGTCCGCCGTGCGTTCGGCCTTGGTGCGCAGCGCGGCGAGGTCGGAGCCGGCGCCGGGCTCGGAGAACAGCTGGCACCACAGCACGTCGCCGCGGAGCGTCGGGGGCAGATAGCGGTCGCGCTGCGCCTCGGAGCCGTAGGTGATGAGGGAGGGCACCACCCAGGTGCCGATGCCGAGGTCGCTGACCTTCACCTGAGCAGCCGTCAATTCCTGCTGTACGGCGAGCTGTTGTACGGGTCCGGCGCCGAGCCCGTACGGGGGCGGCAGGTGCGGTGCGGCGTAGCCGGTGGGGGCGAGGGCGCGGCGGGCGGCGGCGGGGTCGAGGCCGTGGGCGGCCTCGATGGCGGCCCGTGCCCGCGCGCGGTGGGCGTCGGCCTCGGGGGGCAGTTCCAGGCGCAGTTCGCGGCGGGCCCCGTCGGCGGCGAGGCGGGCGGCGCGCAGCCGGTGGGCCGCGCCGGGGCCGAGCAGCTGACGGGCGACGGTGGCGCGGCGCAGATAGAGGTGGGCGTCGTGTTCCCAGGTGAAGCCGATGCCGCCGAGGATCTGGATGCAGTCCTTGGCGCAGCTGTACGCGGCGTCCAGCGCGGTGGCCGCCGCGAGGGCGGCCGTCAGGGCGCGCGCGCCGGGCTCCGCGTCGGCCGCGCGGGCGGCGTCCCAGGTCAGGGCGCGGGCCTGTTCGGTCCGTAGGAGCATGTCGGCGCAGAGGTGCTTGACGGCCTGGAACTGGCCGATGGGGCGGCCGAACTGCTCGCGGACCTTCGCGTACTCGGCGGCGGTGGTCAGCGCCCAGGCCGCGGTGCCGCACGCCTCGGCGGCGAACAGGACGGCGGCGAGGTCGCGGACGCGCGCGCCGTCCACGGCCACGGTCCGCCCGGCCGGCACGGCGGTCCCCTCGGCGGAGACCTCGGCGGTGGGCCGGGTGGCGTCGGCGCTGTCCTGGGCCCGTACGGTCAGCGTCCGGGCGTCCACGGCGAGCCACAGCGGGCCGTCGGCGGCCTCGGCGGTGAGGAGGATCAGGTCGGCGTCCGCGCCGCCGAGCACGGGTGGCGCGGTGCCGTCGAGTACGTAGCCGTCGCCCGTCGCGACGGCGGTCAGCGATCCGGCGCCGAGGGCGACGGCACCGGCGCGCTTCCCGCCGACGAGGGTGCGGGCGAGGTCGGGGCGGTCCCCCGCCGCCAGCAGGGTCGAGGCGAGCACGGTGGGCAGGTACGGGCCGGGGAGCGCGGCCCGGCCGGTCTCCTCCAGCACCACCGCCAGGTCCAGCAGTTCTCCGCCGTCGCCCCCGCACTCCGGCGGCAGGTGCGGGCCGAGGAGCCCGAGTTCGGCGAGCCCGGCCCACCACGCGGGCCGTCCGGGGTCGCCGCCGGGCGCGTCGAGCAGTTTGCGCACCTCCTCGGGCGGCACGGCGCGGGCGATCCAGCCGCGGACGGCCTGCGCCAATTCGCGTTGCTCTTGCGTGATTCCGATGCCCATGCGCGCAGACTAGAACACGTTTCATTCTGACGGAAGGTCAGATAACGACTCCCCTGATCCGCCCCTCCGCCTCCGCCGGATCGCCCCCGCCGGATCGCCCCACTCGGCAGGACACCACGCACTCCGCGACGGCGGGAGCGGTCCGCAGGGTGAACCAGACGGCCTTGCCGACGGGGTCGGGCCGGGTACCCCAGGCGTCTGCCAGGGCCTCGACCAGCATCAGGCCGCGCCCGCACTCCTCCGTCGCCGTCGCGAGCCGGGCCCGCGGCCGGGGCGTGCTGCCGTCGGTGACCTCCACGCCCAGCTCCCGGGCGCTGTGCCACATCCGCAGGCCGACCGGGCCCCGCGCGTGACAGACCGCGTTGGTCAGCAGCTCCGAGACCAGCAGCGGCGCGATGTCCTCCAGCGCCGTGAGCCCCCACTCCCGCAACACCCCCAGCAGGAACCGCCGCCCGGCCGGCACCGAGGCCGTCTCACCGGGCAGCTCCAGCGAGGCCGTCCCCAGCGGGGCCGCGGGGAAGCCGACCAGCAGCAGGGTCACATCGTCGGCGTACGCGGGGGTGCCCGGCAGCAGCGTGTTCAGCACCCCGTCCGCGGCCTCCTCCAGGTCCGCGGCGGTGGCGAAGACCTCCTGGAGCGTCGCGGTCAGAACGCTCAACTGGGCATCGATGTCGCTGCGCGGAGTCTCCACCAGCCCGTCGGTGTAGAGGACCAGGGTCGCCCCGGCCCCGATCGGGAGGCTCACCTGCTGGTGCGGCACCCCGCCCACGCCCAGCGGCGTGCCGATCGGGACCGGCAGCACCTCGACCGTCGCGTCCGGCGCGACGAGCAGTACCGGCAGATGCCCGGCCGAGCAGGCCGTCACCGTGCCGCGGGCGGGGTCCGCCTCCAGATAGACACAGGTGACGAACTGTTCCGACATCCCGCAGGTGAACGCGTCCAGCGCCTGGATCAGCTCGCACGGCGCGACCCCCGCCAGGGCCAGCGCCCTGGCCGCGGAGCGCAGCTGCCCCATGACGACGGCCGCGTCCAGGCCGCGCCCCATCACATCCCCGATGACCACCCCGACCCGCCCGCCTCCCAGGTCGATCAGGTCGAGCCAGTCCCCGCCCACCCCCTGCCCCTGGGTCGAGGGCAGATAGCGGCTGGCCGCCAGGGTGCCGGGGATCACCTCGGAGACGCCCATCAGGCGCAGCGCCAGCGCGACGTGCCGCTGCTGCTGGTACAGCTCGGCCAGCTCCTTCGCCGCCCGCTTGCGTTCGGTGATGTCCCGCGTGATCGAACAGGCGGCGGTGACAGTGCCGCGCCGGGTACGGACCGGCCACAGGGTCACGTCGACGTCCAGCAGCCGGCCGTCGCAGGTGGCCCGCCGGGTCTCGTAGTGCTCGATCCGCTCGCCCCGGGCGATCCGGTCCAGCAGCCCCGCCTCCTCGTCCTTGAGGTCGGGCGGGATCAGCATGCCGACGTGCCGGCCGACGGCCTCGACGGCGCTGTAGCCGTACAGGCGCTGCGCGGCGGCGTTCCAGTAAGCGATCTGCCCGTCGAGGGATTTGATGAGAATCGCGTCGTCGGAGGACTCCACCACCCCCCGGAGCAGCTCGTGCCCGCCCGCGCTGCCCAGCAACGTCTCCTGTGACATCACCGGTGCCTCACCTCGCATGATGTAGTCGTGCCCGATCAGCGAGAGCGACAGCTCACCGCCCCGAAGCGCGCCCGATGTTCCAGCCCCCCATCGGGGGCGGGGACATTGCAGCACCCTTGAGGCCCGCCTCCACCGACATGTCCGATTATGGCCGTCACTTGCACAACTACTGCTCCTTTACGCTCACTTCGATCACTTGTGCCGCACATCGGGACACGAGTCACGTCACGCACTCCCCCACGCCCCGGCGCCGCCCCCTGCCCCGGCGCGGCCCGCCGAGGGCCGTCCGGCACGATGGGCCGTCGAGACCGCCACCCGCAGGAGGACACCCATGGCGCCCAAACCCGAGATCCTCGCCGCCTTCGAGGCGGCGAAGGGCTTCATGCCCCTCGACGAGGGGCTCGCCCTGCACGCCGCCGCCGAGGAGGCCGCCCGGCTCGGGCTCCCGCTGGTCGAGGTCGGCACGTACTGCGGGCGCTCGACCATCCTGCTCGCCGACGCCGCGCGGGGGGCCGGGGTGAGCGCCGTGACCGTCGACCACCACCGCGGCAGCGAGGAGCAGCAGCCGGGCTGGGAGTACCACGACCCCGACGTCGTCGACCCCGAGGTCGGCCGGATGGACACGCTCCCCGCCTTCCGCCGCACGCTGCACGCCGCCGGGCTCGAAGAGCACGTCATCGCCGTCGTCGGCCGCTCCCCGCGGGTCGCCGCCCTGTGGGCCGCGCCCGTCGGGCTCGTCTTCATCGACGGCGGCCACACCGACGAGCACGCCACTGGCGACTACGAGGGCTGGGCCCCGCACATCGCGCCCGGCGGCGCGCTCGTCATCCACGATGTCTTCGCCGACCCGGCCGACGGCGGCCAGGCCCCCTACCGGATCTACCGCCGCGCCCTGGAGTCCGGCGCGTTCACCGAGGTGTCGGCGACGCGGTCGCTGCACGTACTGCGCCGCACAGGCCAGGGCGTATGAGCCGCACGGACCCGGCCGCCGCACGTACTGCGCCGTACGGGCCACAGCCTATGAGCCGTACGGGCCACGGCGTATGAGCCGTACGGCCGCTGATCACGCGTCGGACGACGCCGCTCGGCGATCGCCACAGGGTGAGGCGCTAGCATCGCCCGCGTGTCGAACGGCAGCCCTTCCCCCGCGCCCCGCCGCCCCAGAGGCGGCACCCTCGCCATAGGGCTGGCCGTGCTCATCCCGATCGGCTTCGCCGGCTGGCTGGCGTGGGACGCGTCGGGCGGCGACGGCGCCCCCGAGGACGACGCGAAGCGCCCGGCGGCGATGGGCCCCGAGCCCGCCCGCTCGGCGTCGGCCGCCCATGGGCGCCCTCTCGCCGGGAAGGTCGTCGTCATCGACCCCGGGCACAACCCCCGCAACCGCGACCACACCGCCGAGATAGCTCGCGCCGTCCAAGCGGGCAACGGCCACAAGGCGTGCGACACCACCGGCACCGCCACCGACGCCGGCTACGCCGAGGCCGCCTTCACCCTCGACGTCGCGCACCGCATGCGTACGCTCCTCGAAGCGCGGGGCGCCAAGGTCACGCTCACCCATGACGCCGACCGGCCGTTCGGGCCGTGCGTGGACGAGCGGGCGAGAATCGGGAACGCGGCACACGCCGACGCGGCGGTTTCCGTGCACGCGGACGGCGCCTCCGTCGGAAACCGCGGATTTCACGTCATTCTGCCCGCGGCCGTCAAGCAGGACGGCGCCGACACTTCGCCCATCGTCGGTCCGTCCCGAGTACTGGGAGAGGGTATTGCCGGTAAGTTCAGCCGCGCGACAGGCAGTCGCCCGGCCAACTACATCGCCGCCGGCAGCGGCATGAATGTCCGCGATGACCTGGGCGGTCTCAACCTCTCCACCGTGCCGAAGGTGTTCATTGAATGCGGCAATATGCGTGATCCCAAGGACGCCGCCGAACTCATCGACGCGAAGTGGCGGCAAAAAGCGGCACGCGGTATCGCGGACGGCATTACGGACTTCTTGGCGAGGTAAGAGCCCCCATCGGACCGTTCAGGGCCTGTGCCAGGCCGTTCAGAGCTCACGTCAGGCTGTTCGGAGCTTGTGTAAGGCCGTTCAGAGCTTGTGCAAGGCCGTGCGAAGGCCCGCGTCAGGCCCTGCGGACGCCCGCGTAAGGCACTAAGGACCGGCAGGCCACGGCCGTGTCACAGGGGTGAAACGATGAGGACGCCCCGACCGTCCAGGCTATATGTTCACCCGTACGATGGGGGGCCACCCCCGCGCCCTCGCACCTCGCGTTCCGGCGACAGCGACAAAGAAGACCGACGAGACCGACAAAGGATTTCAGGTGAACATCCGCTCCCTCACTAGAGGCGACGGCGTGGTGATCGGAGCAGCGGTGTTGCTGTTCATCGCCTCGTTCCTCGACTACTACTCCGTCGACAACTGCGGTAGATTCTGCGACAAGCTCGATCTCCCCAACGCGTGGTCGACGGACAAGCTTTTCCTGGTGCTTCCGTCGGTGATCCTTCCCGGCCTGATCGGCGCGATCCTTATCCTCGCCGCGCGTTTTCAGCCCGCCGGCCGCAAGCTCGCGGGGCTCTCCCTCGACCAGTGGGGCGCGGCCCTCGCGGTGGCCGCGGCGTGGTCCTCGATCTGGTCCCTGGTGGTCGCCCCCGGTGACTTCTCGGCGGGCATCGGCTCCATCCTCACGCTGGTCGCGACCGTGGCACTGGCCGCGGCGGCCGTGCTGACGCCGCGCCTCCCGGCGCTGAAGGCGGGCCTGCTGCCGACGGCCGCCCCGAAGCCGTCCCCGTACGCCGCGGGCCCGAACCCGGGCTACGGCTACCCGGGCCCGGGCGCCGGCCAGCCCGGCGGCCCCTCCCCTTACGGCGCGCAGCCCGGCCAGCAGCAGCCGTACGAGCCGTACGGGGCGCAGCCCGGCCAGCAGCACAGCCAGGGCGGTCAGGGGGGTCAGGGCGGTCAGCCGCAGGCCGCCCAGCAGCAGCCGGCCCCGGCCGCGCAGCAGCCCGCCGCGGCGCAGCCCGGACCGGAGTTCGCTCCGTTCTGGTTCGCGGTGCCGGTCGCCCGCCCGCTGTACGCGGAGGACGGCGGGCCGACGCCGATCGCGGAACTCGCGCCCGGCACTTGGTACCTCGCGGTGGACCAGCGCGGTCAGGCGCTCATCGCGCAGACCCAGGACGGCCGCCGCGGCGTCCTCCAGGACACCACGGGCATCCAGCGCGGCTGACCCACCGCGCACCGGCGCCCCGGCCCCTCGTCCGCACACTCGCGGGCGGGGGGCCGTTGCCTTGTCCGCACCCCGGGACCCCGGGACCTCGGGCGGGGTCATCGCCCAGTCCGCACCCCGGGGGCGGGAGGCGTTGCCCGGTCCGCACTCCGGCCCGTACAGTCACGACGCATTGAACTGACGCAACGTCAGCTACGGCGACCGTGGAGGGCACACCATGCGGCTCGGCCTCGCACTCGGCTACTGGGGCCGCGGCCCCGACCCCCGTCATATCGAACTCGCCCTGCTGGCCGAGGACTTGGGGTACCACTCGCTCTGGACGTCAGAGTCCTGGGGCTCGGACGCCTTCACCACGCTGACCTGGCTCGCCGCGCACACCACGCGGATCAGGCTGGGCACGGCGGTCGCGCAGATGGCTGCCCGTACGCCCACGGCCACCGCCATGCACGCGCTGACGCTCGATCACCTCAGCGGGGGCCGGGTGCTGCTCGGCCTCGGGCTGTCGGGCCCGCAGGTCGTGGAGGGCTGGTACGGGCGGCCGTTCCCCAAGAGCCCGCTGACCGCGACGCGCGAGTACGTGGACGTGATCCGGCAGGTCCTGCGGCGTGAGGCGCCCGTCGAACTGGCGGGGCGCTGGCACCCGCACCCGTACCGCGGCCCCGACGCCACCGGGCTCGGCAAGCCCCTGAAATCGATCACCCACCCGCTCCGCGCGGACCTGCCCGTACTGCTCGGCGCGGAGGGGCCCAAGAACATCGCGCAGACGGCGCGCATCGCGGACGGCTGGCTGCCGCTGTACTGGTCCCCGACGCGCGCCGACGTGTACGCGCCGGCCCTCGCCGAGGCGCCGCCCGGCTTCCTGGTCGCGCCCATGGCCCAGGCGCGGCTCTGCGACGACGTCGCCGAAGGGCTGCTGCCGGTCAAGGCGATGCTCGGCTTCTACATCGGCGGCATGGGGCACGCGACCCGCAACTTCCACGCCGACCTCATGGCCCGGATGGGGTACGAGACGGCGGCCCGGCGGGTGCAGGAGCTGTTCGGGGAGGGCCGCCGCGACGAGGCGATCGCGGCCGTGCCTGACGCGTTCGCCGACGAGATCTCCCTGGTCGGCCCGCGTGAGCGGATCGCGGAGCGGCTGGAGCTGTGGCGCGCGGGCCCGGTGACGGACCTCCTGGTCACGGCCGCGGACCCGGCGACGCTGCGGGTGCTCGCGGAGCTCAACGGCTGAGCGGGCTCACGAGGCCGCCTCGGCGGCGGGACGCCCGTACAGGGGCCGGGGCGCTCGTACAGGGGTCGGGGCGCTCGTACGGCTGAGACGGCTCATGAGGCCGCCTCGGCGGCGGGGGCCGGGGTGGTGTGCCGGGTGAACGCCCACAGCACCAGCCCGAGGCAGCTGAACGCGGCGCCCAGCGCGCATACCGCGCCCCAGCCGGCCACCGTGTAGAGGGAGGTCCCGGCGATGGCGCCGGTGGCGCTGCCGATCGAGTAGAAGACCATGTATCCGCCGATCAGCCTGCTGCCCGCATCCGGGTGGAGCGCGTAGATCAGGGTCTGGTTGGTGACATGGACCGCCTGCACGGCGAGGTCGAGAAGGACGACTCCGAGGACCAGGGCCCAGAGCGAGCTGCGGGTGAAGGCCAGGGGCAGCCATGAGGCGGTGAGCAGGGCCAGGGCGATGCCGGTGGTCCGCCGGGAGAGTCCGCGGTCGTTCAGGCGGCCCGCCGCGGTCGCGGCCAGGGCGCCGGCGACGCCGATCAGGCCCAGCGCCCCGATCGCGCTGTGGGACAGGAAGTACGGGGCCTCGCTGAGCGGGAGGGCAACGCTGCTCCACAGGGTGCTGAAGGAGGCGAAGATCAGCAGGCCGAACAGGGCCCGGAGCCGCAGCAGCCGTTCCCGTGCGAACAGGGAGACCGTGGAGCGCAGGAGCTGCCCGTAGCGCAGGGGCGTCGGCGAGGGGCCGCTGTGAGGTGTCGCTGTCGACGGAACGCCGCTGTGGCTCGTCGCTGTCGACGGGGCGTCACCGCGGCGCGTCGCCGTCGGCGGAAGGTCGGCGCGGCGCGGCAGCACTCGGTGCAGGACCAGGGCGAGCAGCGCGGTGAGCGACGCCGAGGCGAGGTAGACGGAGCGCCAGCCCGCAAGGTCGGCCAGGAGGCCGGACGCGGTGCGGGCGAGCAGGATTCCGGTGACCACGCCGCTGGTCACCAGGCCGACGACCCGGCCGCGCCCGGCGGGCGGGGCCAGTGACGCCGCGAAGGCCACCAGCGTCTGCGTGACGACCGCGAGCAGCCCTGTCGCGGCCATGCCCGCGAGCAGGACCGCCGCCGTGCGGGCGGCGGACACCACGATCAACGCCAGTATCAGGAGCAGCAGTTGGGCCACGATGAGCCGTCTGCGGTCGACCACGTCGCCCAGCGGCACGAGGAAGAAGAGGCCCAGCCCGTAGCCGACCTGGGTGAGGGTGACCACGCTGCCGACGAGTGCCGGGCTCATGGCGAGGTCGTGACCCATCGTCACCAGCAGCGGCTGGGAGAAGTAGACGTTGGCCACCGCGGCCCCGCAGGCGACGGCGAACAGCATGACGACGCCGCGGGACAGGGCGGGCGCGGACTCCTCCCCGCTCCGGGCCTCGGTCCGTCGCGTCACAGCCTCACCGTTGCCGGGCATCAGCACACCTCCACGCATCTGGTTTCATCTTGCTACCACGAAGGAAGATAGCCCGCCTGGTAGCATGTTGCAACCGTTATGAGAGTGAGGAGTGTGAGGACGCCATGGTGAGCAGGACGCGCTTCGACGACAGCGAGTGCCCCGTCGCCCGGTCGGTGGACGCGATCGGCGACTGGTGGTCCCTGCTGATCGTGCGGGACGCCTTCGACGGGAGCCGGCGCTTCGGGGAGTTCCAGCGCAGCCTGGGCGTGGCGAAGAACATCCTCACCGCGCGGCTGCGCAGCCTGGTCGCGGGCGGCGTCCTCGAAACCGTTCCCGCCTCGGACGGCAGCGCCTACCGTGAGTACGTACTGACTCCGAAGGGCGAAGCGCTCTTCCCCGTCATCGTGGCGCTGCGGCAGTGGGGCGAACAGAACTTCTTCGCACCCGGCGAGCCGCACTCACAGTTGGTCGACCGCCGGCAGGAACACCCCCTCCGCGCGCTGGAAGTGCTGTCCGCGGACGGCCGGCGCCTGCACCCCGACGACACCACGGTCCACAAGGTCCCCACCGAGTGACGCGGAACGCCCGGCGCCGCGCCGGCGAGCACCGGGCCGGGGTGTCGGTCAGGCGAGCGCCGGTCGCGGCATCAGGCCAGGCCCCGGCCAGGCATCAGGCGCGGCGTCGTCAGGCGCGGCATCAGGCGTCGGCGGACGACGGCTTCCCCTTGCCCCGCAGCCAGGTGTCGAAGACGCCGCCGAGGTCCTTGCCGGACTGCTCCTCGCACAGCCGGATGAACTGCGCGGTGTCGGCGTTCCCGTGCCGGTGGTCCTTGGCCCAGGCCCGTACGGTCGCGAAGAAGGTCTTGTCGCCGACGGCCTTGCGCACCTTGTGCAGGACCATGGCGCCCCGGCCGTAGACCGGGGGATCGGAGACCTTCGCCGCCGAGGGCGGGTCGGCGGGCGGGAAGGCCCAGATGCCGCCGCTCTCGTCGTCGCTGCCGTCGTAGAAGTCCGCGAAGATCTGGTCCGTGGAGCGCCCGCCCGACTTCTCCTCCCACATCCACTCGGCGTACGTCGCGAAACTCTCGTTCAGCCACATGTCGCGCCAGGTGCGGGGGGTGACGGAGTTGCCGAACCACTGGTGGGCCAGCTCGTGCACCACGAGGGCCTCGTCGGGCGCCGAGTCGAAGTACGGCTTGGTCTGGGTCTCCAGGGCGTAGTCGAGGCCGGGGAGGTGGTCGACGATCGCGCCCGCGCTGCCGAAGGGGTACGGGCCGAAGAGGCCGCGCTCCCAGTCGAGGACCTCGTCGACGGTGCCGGGCACGTCGATGCTGTCGTCGTCCTCGGTCTCCGCCTCCTCGGGGTCGGTGGCGACGTAGACGGGGGTGTCGCCGGACTTGGAAGTGGCGACGTCGAAGTCGCCGATGGCGACGGTGGCGAGGTAACTGGCCATGGGCTCGCCGTTGTGCCAGGCGAACGTGGTGCGCGCGCCCTTGGTCTCCTTGCGCTTCAGCTCGCCGTTGGAGACGGCGGTGAGGTCCTTGGGGACGGTGACGGTGATGTCGTAGGCGGCCTTGTCGGAGGGGTGGTGGTTGCCGGGGAACCAGGTCATCGACCCGGTGGGCTCACCGAGCCCGACCGCGCCGTCGTCCGTCTCGATCCACCCCTCCTTCGAACCGTCCGCCCCCACGATCGTCTTCGGGACCCCGTCGTAGACGACGGTCGTCGTGAACTGGCTGCCCTTGCCGACGGCCGTCTTGGGCGTCACCGTCAGCTCCGTGCCCTCGCGCTCCGTGCGGGCCGCCTTCCCGTCGACGGTCGCGCTCCGCACCTTCAGCCCCTTGAGGTCCAGGTTGAACGCGCTGAGCGCCTGGGTGGCACGGGCCGTGATCACCGCCGTGCCCTTGAGGCGGTTGCCGTCGGGCTCGTAGTCGAGCGTGAGGCCGTAGTGCCGGACGTGGTAGCCGCCGTTGCCGAGCCCGGCGAAGAGCGGGTCCCCGACCCCGGCCGCCCCCGCCCTCGCACCGGCCGCGGTGTTCTCCTGGTGGCCCGCGCTCGTACAGGACGCGGTGAGCGCGAGTACGAGCGGCAGCGCGCAGGCCAGGAGCCGGCGGCGCGGGGCCGTGCGGCGCGCGGCGGTCCTTCTCGACGTGGCCGTGCTCGACGTGGCCCTGCTCGATGTGGTCATTCTCGGGCGTTCCCCCCAGTCAGCGATCACCCGAGCATAGAAGACGGGCGGAGCGGAACCGCGCGTCCGCCCCTTATCCGAACTTGACCCGCTCCAGCCAGAAGTCGAACAGCTTCGCGTCGCCGCGCACCTCGACGCCGCCTGCCGCGGCGGGCTGCCGGCGGTAGACGACCTGGAGCACGTCGGCGACGGGGCCGCGCACGGAGACGGCCGCCTCCTCGTGGGCGCGCCGGACGGCTATGGCCTCGCCGGTGAGGTCGATCAGCCATTCCGCGCCGGTGCCGGGTCCGGCATCGGTGGCCGTGACGCTCAGGGTGCGCTCGGGCCCGAGCAGTTCGCGCAGCTCGGGCCGTGCCTCCATGAGCTGCGGCATGGCGCTGATCTGGAACCACTCGTCAATGGTGTCGGCCCCGACCGCCCCGTCGACGGTGAACTCCGCGCCCACGGTCAGCTCCGCGTCCGCGCGGTGGACGACGGTCTCGTGCGTCATGCGCCGGGCCCAGAACGACGCGGGCCCCGTACCGAAGATCACCCACACCTCGGCGTCGGGCCCGGTGTCGCGCAGCGTCCGCACCAGCTCGGCCGCGCCCTCCCGCAGCCAGTCGGCGATGGCGCCCGCGTCCTGGCCCTCGGGCCCGGCGATGCCGCTGATCTGCTCGTCCGGAATGAACGCGGTCGCCCGCGTCCGGATGATCGCCTCGACCCGGTGGTGGGCCCCGCCGACGTGCCGCAGCAGCTGCTCCAGCGTCCACTCCGGACAGGACGGCACCATGGCCGTCAGATCCGCGCCCGCGACGGCGGACGCCAACCGCTCGGTCTGCGCGAGGACTTCGTCGCAGTAGCGGTCAAAGCTGAGAAGAGTCATGGCGGCACCATAGACCGGCCCACTGACAACGGGCCCCCGCTACCCCTTCTTGACGTCCGAGAACGACGGAACCTTGTCCGTCACTTCGGCCCCCGCCCCCTTGCCCGCGTCCTTGACGCCGGAGATGACGTTCTGGAACGAGCTGACGTCCCCGTCCACGCTCTCTCCCCTGCGCAGCTTGCTCCCGAGCCCCTTGAGCGAGGCGATGCCCGCACCCAGCGGCGCGACGGCCTTGGAGAGCGTCGGGTCCCCCTTGGCGTTGGCGGTAGCGGCTTTGAGCCGGTTATAGGTAAAGGCCCCCGCCAGACCCGCCTTGACCATGGCGGCGACGCGCCCGCTCGCCCCCTTCTTGAACTTGCCGTTCCGGTACGGCTTCACAATCCACTGATACGTCGCCCCCGCCGCGAGCCCCGCATTGGCCACGAACCGCGTCTTCGCGAACTTCTGCCGCTCCGCGGACGTACTGGCCGACGGCGTCGCCCCACTCCCACCGCCCTTGTCCCTACTCCCGCAGCCCGTCCCCACCAGGAGGAGGCTGCTGAGCAGGAGAGCAATGACGGCATGGCGCAACGTGACGCGTACGGACACCGCGGACCTCCAGGCAGGGCGCTATCAGGACACACTCTCTGGCAGGGTCGCCCACCCACCCCGCTACCGCGACCCCAGGACGTCCGTACGGGTCCGATTCGAGCCGATCCGCACAGGGCGGCGCGGCCCTGACGGCAGTACGGGAAGTCATACGGCGACGCGATGCGGTCCGCGTACCGCCGGCTCGCGAGAGCCACCACGGAGGTTGGCGGGCTCATCCAGTTGGAACCAGACGGATTTGCCGGTCCCTGGCCCGTCGAGACAGATGCCCCAGCGGGCGGCACAGGTGGCGATGAGGTGCATACCGCGGCCATGCACGGCATCGGGGGCAGGACTGTGCACAGCGGGAACACCAGGTGCCGCGTCGCGCACCTGGATGCGGAGCGAACCCTCACGCCGCCACTCGCCGTGAAGCGTGATGGCGTGCGCGCACCCGCCACCCGCGCAAGCCGTGATCGCATTGGTAACGCTCTCCGAAGTGAGCAGCACGGCGAGTTCGGTGAGCTCGGGGGCCTTTAGCGTGCGGGTGAACGTACGAATGGTCTCCCGGCAGGTACGGACCCACACCGGATCGGGTGGGAATGCGAGGGAGAAGTCGAGAGAGGGAGCCAGAGCAGGGGTGGGGCACATGATGCGGCCTCCGTGAGTGAACACCGTCTACCTGGAACACGACACGGGGGCCGTCTTCTTCGGCGATCAAGGCCACCTCAATCGGTACGACATGATCTTCGAGCGCCTCTCATCAGTCGCCCTGCCGGCCCTTATGCCCGAGGCCGAACGAAGGTTCCCCACAGAGCGGGATTCGTTTACCCTCTTGCAGCACCTCGCCTACATCCTGTGAGAAAGCGGCCTCATGTCCCAACTGTCCTGGCAGAAATCCTCCTTCAGCAGCAGTGACGGCAACACCACGTGCATCGAAGTCGCCGCTGACGGCATCGGCGTCCTCCGCCTCCGCGAGAGCGACACCCCCCACACCGTGATCGCCCCTTCCAAGCCCGCCATGCAGGCGCTGCTCAGCTGGGCGAAGGGGCCGGGCACGACGGTTTCGGCAGCGAAGGTGTAGGCAACAGGATTCGCTCAGCCTTTCGCAGCACCTGCCGCACGCCCTGTGAGGGGACCCCGATGTCCGCGCTCAACTGGCAGAAGTCATCCATGAGCAGCAGCGACGGCAACACCAACTGCCTGGAGCTGGCAACCACTTCCACCGGCACCCTCCGCCTCCGTGAGAGCGACGACCCACACACAGTGCTCAGCGCGTCCAAGCCCGCCATGCGGGCGCTGCTCAGCTGGGCGAAAGGGCCGACGGCGACGGTCCGGCGGTAGAGGGGGCGATCGTCCGGATTGAGGCAGGTCACCCCCTCAAACGCACGCGCGCCCGGCGCCCGTCCTGACGGCGGCCCGCAAGCGCGCGAGGGTCCGCCGAAACGTCTACCAGTGCCGGGAGAGGGGCAGTTCTTCTGCCCTCCGAGGCCCCCTCACGTCTCCCTTACGGTCATACGGCCAGTCCCGCTGCCCTCAGTTGTGCCCTCGTGGTCCTGCCTGATAGGGACGCGCTGGAGGACAGTGTCGTGCTGATGTGCATACACCGACGAGGGGAGCATTCGTGCGCGCGCAGGACAGCGGCAAGGAGGCGGACCGCGGGAGCGGACCGGCTGGGAACCGGTCCCGGCCGTCGCGGGCGCCCGAGTGGCCGGCCGGTGTCCTCTCGCTCCAGCGGCTGGCCGGGAACGCGGCCGTCTCGCGCGCGGTCGGCGAGGCCCGGCACCAGCACGGTCCCGGGTGCGGACACGGTCAGCGGACGACGCGGGGAGAAACCGCCGGCCTGACACTGCCCGGCGCCCCCGGCCTCGTCCAGCGGGCCGCCGAGGCCCGCGCCACGCACGTCCAGCGGGCGCCGGGCAATACCCCGGCCCCGCCGCAACCGCAGGTCGGACTGCCGCCGGACCTCAACGCCGCGCTCGGCAAGGAGGCCCCGGACTACTGGAACGATCTCCAGTGGACCGACAGCGGGCGGGGCTTCCACACGGCCTCCCTGCCCCGCGGCCACCGGGTGTGGGACGCCATCGAGAACTACGCCCGGCTCTCCCAGGAACGCGCACCCGTCACCGCGCCGAAGGGCGAGGCGACCCGGATGGCGGAGTCCCAGAAGCGGCTCACCGACCCGGCGATCACCGACGAGCAGCGCGCGTCCCACACCCGTCGGCTCCAGGAGGGCAAGCCCGGCGGCCCGCCACCGCCCAGCAGCGCCCACATGGACATCGTGGAGATCACCGTCTGCGCCAACCCCACGCTGTGGGAGAAGTACGCGACCAACCGGCAGCTCTACCACCAGTCGCTGACCTCGAACGACAAGCAGGGGCTCAAGGTCTCGGGCAAGGACCGCAGCGAGCGGGTCCCCTGGTCCACCGGGAGCCGGCCCGACCTCGGCGGTGCGGCGTCGACCTCGGTCCAGCCCGGCTACCAGCGCCCCGGCCAGTCGCCGTCGGGCGTGCCCCAGGGCGCCGGGGAGGGCTTCTTCTGGCACGGCACCGGCACCAACATCATGGACCTGATCAACGAGAACGGGCCGGCGCCCGAACTCGGCCGGAACAAGGGCACCAAGGACAAGCCCCAGTACGGCGTGCTGGGCCAGGGCACCTATGTCGCCGACAACGCCTCCAAGGCGCAGACGTACTTCGCCTGCCCCCAGTGCGAGGACCCCGAGTGCACGGACGCGACGCATCCTCCCCGGCAGTTGATGCTGATGCGCGGCCTCCTGGGCTCACCCGACTTCGCGCACCTCGGGCACAACAGGCGGGCCGAGGATCACAAGACGATGAAGGACGGTCGCACGTCGGTGATGAGCCCCGGCATCAAGAAGAGCCCGGGCCGGCTCGGCCCGACAGGAACCAACGAATTCCTCATCAAGGACAAGGCATTGCTCTACCCGGAGATCCGCGTCCACTACCGGCGGACCGCGTCGTGACGGTACCGGCCGGCTGCCCGGGAGGGACGGGCTGGCCCTAGCCACCGTCGCGCCCAACTCCCCTGCCACCGGGCGGGTTTGAGACGTTCCTCACGGGCCACTCGGGGCCTATGTCCAGACGCCTTCGGCAGGGGAGCAACGGCGCGGCGACAGCCGTGATAGTCGTCGCGGATGTCACCGCGCTCATCCTCGGCCTGTGGATCCTCTTCTACGTACTCGACGCGAACCGCGCGAACGACCTCGTCGGCTTCGTACACGACGCCGCCCGCTGGCTCGCGGGCTGGTCGTACAACCTCTTCACCATGCGCACCGACTGGCTGCGCACACTGCTCAACTACGGTCTGCCCGCCGTGATCTACCTGCTCGTCGGGCACGCGGTCGCGGCCCGTATCCGCCGCGTCTAGCGGGTGGATCACGCCGCCCGGAGGTCGCGCCGCCCGGAGGGCACGCTTACCAGACGGAGGCGATCCACTTCAGGGGCGCGCAGTCGTCGCGGTTCGTGGTCCCCTTGCAGACGGTCACGTACATGTTGGTCATGGGGCCCAGGCCGTAGTTCGGGAAGCTGTGGTGCACCGGGGCCGTGCCCGCGCCGCACTGGGTGCCGGCCTTCGTGTAGACGGGTCGGCTCATGTCGAATGTGACTGCGAACCAGGTGGAGTAGCACTGGCTGTCGGTGTTCGTCAGCCGGCCGTCGAGGACGACGTCCCAGTCGTCGGATGACGGTCCGCCTACCTGTTCGTACGACCACGTGCCCGCCGTGGAGGCCGGACCGTACGACGTCGACCACGTATCGGCCGCGGGCGCCGCGGTGGCCGTGCCTTGGGCGAAGAAGAGCGCCAGGCAGGCCAGGAGCCCGACCCCGACCGCGCCGTGGGGTGTACGTAAGCGTCGGGACTTACGGAAGCGCAGCAGGGTGAGGTCTCCTTCCGGGGCCGGCCTCGGCACCCCCTGCGTACGGGAGCCGAGGTGCGGCAACTCTAGAAGTATCCTCACCCGTTCGGCACATTGGCCGGTTGGACAGAGGGCTCTCTCCTGCCCAAAGCCCTCGACGGGCGGGCGTCAGCAGCAGTCCGGCGCCAGCCCCACCGGCAGGCGGTCGCCGCTGAATACCGCGGTCGTCGCCTCGTCGCCGCCCAGTGCGGCCACGGCCAGGAGCAGGGAGGCCGCTGTCCAAGTGGTCCGTTCCTCCGGCCAGATGGCGTCGTCGTCGTAGACGTAGCCGGTCCAGTACAGGCCGTCCGGGGCGCGCAAGTGGGGCTGAATCCATTGGAGGATCTCCACGGCGCGGTCGGATTCGCCCATGACCCAGAGGGCCAGGGCGAGTTCGCAGCTCTCGCCGCCGGTCACCCAGGGGTTGGGGAGCACGCAGCGGACCCCGAGGCCGGGTACCACGAAGCGGTCCCAGCCGGCCTCGATGTGCTCCTTGGCGGCGGGGCCGGTGAGGGCACCGCCGAGGACCGGGTAGTACCAGTCCATGGAGTAGCGGCGCTTGTCGAGGAACCGCTCCGGGTGGCGGCGGATCGCGTGGCCCAGCAGGCCGAGCGCCAACTCCCAGCCCGGCTGGGGTTCTTCGCGGTGTTCGGCGATGGCCAGGGCGCAGCGCAGGGCCTGGTGGATGGAGGAGGAGCCGGTGAGGAGGGCGTCCGCGACCGGAGCGCCGTCGTCCTCGCGCTTCCAGCCGATCTGGCCGCCGGGCTGCTGGAGGGCCAGTACGAACTCGACCGCCGCGAAGACGACCGGCCACATCCGGTCGACGAAGGTGTCGTCGCCGGTGGCGAGGTAGTGGTGCCAGACGCCTACCGCTACGTACGCGACGAAGTTCGTCTCGCGGCCCCGGTCGGCTGGTTCGGCGGTGTTCACACCGTCGGGCTCGTCGGTGTAGGCCGCGTACCAGGAGCCGTCGGGGTTCTGGTGCTCGGCGAGCCACCGGTAGGCGGCCTCCGCGCGGTCGTGTTCGCCGGCCGCGTCGAGCGCCATCGCGGCCTCGACGTGGTCCCAGGGGTCCAGGTGGTGGCCGCGGAACCACGGGATGGCCCCGTCCGAGCGCTGGGCGGCGGCGATGCCCGCCACGGTGCTGGCGGCCTGTTCGGCGGTGAGGACCCCGGTGAGTTCGAGGTGTTCGGTGCGGTCCGGTGAGGTCATTCGGCGGCCGCCGCGGCCGTGGCAGGCAGGTGCGGCTTGGTCGCGTAGGCCACGAAGCTCTTCCCGATGAGCGGGTTGAGCGCCTGTTCCGCGACGCGGGTGGCCAGGGGCTTCTTCATGATGTCCCAGACCAGCAGCTGGTGGTACGCCCGTACCGGCAGCGCCTTGTCGTTGTCGACGCCGAACGCGCACTTCAGCCACCAGTACGGGCTGTGCAGGCCGTGCGCGTGGTGGGTGCCGTACGGCTTCAGACCGGCCTCGCGCATCCTGGTGAGCAGTTCCTCGCCGCGGTAGATGCGGATGTGGCCGCCCTCCACCTCGTGGTACGCGTCGCTCAGCGCCCAGCAGATCTTCTCCGGTCCGTACCGTGGCACGGTGACAGCGATCCGGCCGCCGGGCCGCAGGACGCGGACCATCTCGGCGAGCACGCCCTTGTCGTCCGGGATGTGCTCCATGACCTCGGAGATGATCACGACGTCGAAGCTGTCGTCGGGGAAGGGCAGCGCGAGCGCGTCGCCCTCCATCGCGGTGGCGGTGGCGCCGGCCGGGGCCTCGCCCGCCTCCTTCATCGCGGCGAACCACTTGGCGACCTCGCGGATCTCCTCGGCGTTGCGGTCGAGGGCCACGACCTGGGCGCCGCGCCGGTAGCACTCGAAGGCGTGCCGCCCTGCGCCGCAGCCCAGATCGAGGACGCGATCGCCTGCGGCGAGTGGGAAGCGGGAGAAATCGACGGTCAGCACGGGTCTGCCTTCTGTCTCGGATGAAAGGTGCGTCCGGCGGGCGGGGGCGGGGCCACGGGACGGGCCCGTGGGGCGTCCCCGGCCGGCTAGCCCCGCCGTCGTCTGGGCGGGGCGGCGGTGGCCGGCCGGGCGGCGGGCTGGTCCCGCATCGCGGCGCGGTAGCGCTCGGCCGTGCCGAGAGCGGCCTGTTTCCAGGTGAAGCGGGCGAGTACGCGCTCCCGCCCGGCGGCGCCGAGCCGGTGCCGCAGCTCGGCGTCCCCCAGCAGTCGGCCGAGTCCGGCGGCGAGCGCCTGCGCGTCGCCGGGCGGCACGGCCAGACAGGTCTCGCCGTCGGGTCCGGCGACCTCGGGGATGGCACCGCCCGTGGTGGCGACCAGCGGGGTGCCGGTGGCCATGGCCTCGGCGGCGGGCAGTGAGAAGCCCTCGTAGAGGGAGGGCACGCAGGCGATCTGCGCGGAGCGCATGAGGTCCACCAGCTCGGAGTCGCTGATGCCCTTGACGAATTCCACGGCGCCGTTGAGCCCGTACCGCTCGATCGCGGCGGCCACCGGGCCGTCCTCCGCGCGCTTGCCGACGACGACGAGGTGCGCGTCGGGGTACTCGGTACGGACCTTCGCCAGCGCCTCCACGAGGTGGACGAGGCCCTTGAGGGGGACGTCCGCGCTGGAGGTGGTGACGATGCGGCCGGGGGTCTCGGGGACGGCCGGATCCGGCGAGAAGAGGCCGGTGTCGGCGCCGATGTGGACGACGTGCACCCGGTCGTCGCGGACGCCGAGCTGGTCGACGATCTCCCGGCGGGAGGAGCCGGAGACGGTGAGCACGGCGGGCAGCCGGCGGGCCACGCGCTTCTGCATCCGGGTGAAGCCGTACCAGCGGCGGACGGAGGCGCGGCGCCGCCAGTCGGCGGCGGCGTCGAGGTCGAGCTGCCGGTCGACGGTGATGGGGTGGTGGACGGTGGTGACCAGGGGGAACCCGGCGCGCTCCATGCCGAGCAGCCCGTAGCCGAGGGTCTGGTTGTCGTGGACGACGTCGAACTCGCCGCGCCGGGCGGCCAGGTGGCGGCGGGCGCGGAGCGAGAAGGTGAGCGGCTCGGGGAAGCCGCCGGTCCACATGGTGGCGACTTCGAGTGCGTCGATCCAGTCGCGGTACTCGCCGCGGCCCGGGGTGCGGAAGGGGTCGGGCTGGCGGTAGAGGTCGAGGCTGGGCAGCTCGGTGAGGGTGACGCCCTCGCCGGGGTCGAGGACCGGGTAGGGCTGGGCGCCGATGACCTCGACGCGGTGGCCCAGCCGGGCGAGTTCGCGGGAGAGGTGGCGTACGTACACGCCCTGGCCGCCGCAGTACGGGTTGCCCTTGTAGGTGAGCAGCGCGATGCGCAGCGGCCCGTCCTCGTCCCCGCCCAGGAGGCGAGGCGCAGCTGCCTCCGTGGCCTCAGCGGTCACTCTCGGCCCCCTTCTCACGCAGTTCAGCCGGAGCGTAACCGGTAGCGCTAATCTAGAACAAGTTTCAGACTTGATCGTTCAAGAGGCTCCGAATCTACCGGCCCGGCACGGTCCGCAAAGGGTCGGATCGGGTGATTCGCGCCACGGCCCCGGGCCCTGCCATGCTGTGGGGCCATCCGGGCCGCGGCAAGTCCGCCCGGTGGGCACCAGGGACCAGGGAATGGGACATATGACGACAGAAACCAAGTCGGCCATCGCCTCCACCCCGCCCCTGACTGAGCGTCAGGAGGCGCGTCGGCGCCGCATCCTGCACGCCAGCGCGGAGCTGGCCGGCCGCGGCGGTTTCGACGCCGTGCAGATGCGGGAGGTCGCCGAGGCGGCCGGGGTCGCGCTCGGCACCCTCTACCGCTACTTCCCGTCCAAGATCCATCTGCTGGTCGCGACCATGCAGGACCAGCTCCAGCACATGCACGAGACGCTGCGCAAGCGCCCGCCGACCGAGGAGGCCCCGGCCGCCCGCGTCGCGCAGACGCTGATGCGGGCCTTCCGCGCCATGCAGCGCGAGCCGCACCTCGCCGACGCGATGGTGCGCGCCCTCACCTTCGCCGACCGGTCGGTGAGCCCCGAGGTCGACACCGTCTCCCGGCTGACCACGGCGATCATCCTGGACGCGATGGGGCTGACGGGCCCGCCCACGCCCGAGCAGCTCTCCGCGGTCCGCGTCATCGAGCACACCTGGCACTCGGCGCTGATCACCTGGCTGTCGGGGCGCGCGTCGATTGCCCAGGTGAAGATCGACATCGAGATGGTCTGCCGCCTCATCGACCTCGCCGCCCCCCACCAGGACACCCCGGCCGCTTAGTACCCATGTCGGTCCCGGGGGGCCGCAACGAGCGTATTTGGCAGCAAGCGGGGCGCACACGGCTGGTTCCTTGCGCCCCCGCGCATCCTCTTGGCCATTTCTGCGTATCCGTGACGCCGATGGATACCGGTAGGAATATGTAGGCCGCGCGTCCAACCGATGCGACCTGCGCAGAGGGTCTGGGGGGAGAACGTGATCCGGGTACTTCTGGTGCACGACACCTATCTGCTGCGCACCGCGCTGGCGGCGCTGGTCGGCAGAGAGACCGACATCGAAATGTCCTCGACGGCCTGGAGCGGAGCCGTGGGCAAGGCCCACGCCGTGCGGCCGCACGTCTGCGTGGTGGACATGGACAGCCCGGAGGCCGGAGGCCCGCGTGGCGTCCGCCGGCTGCGCGAAGACTGCTGCGACGAGGAAGGAGGCCCCTCGCTGCTCGCCCTCGCGACGGCGGGCAGACCGGGCCCGCTGCGCCGCGCGTTCGAGGCGCGGGCGCTGGGGTACGTGAGCAAAAACGCTTCCCCGGGGCGGCTTATCGAGTCGATCCGGCGCGTGGCCAAAGGCGAGCGCTGCATAGACGAATCACTGGGCTTCGGCTTCCTCCAAGCAGCGGAGATCCCGCTCACGCCACGCGAGTTAGGGGTCCTGTCGCTCGCCGCCGAAGGCGCCTCCATCAGCGAGATCGCGGGCAGCCTGCATCTCTCGCAGGGCACCGTGCGCAACTACATGGCCGCCATCACCCGCAAGACCGGTGCCCGCAACCGGGTCGACGCGATCCGCATCTCCCGCGGGGCGGGGTGGCTGTGACGGGGCTCCCGTGGAGCGAGGGCGAACGTGAGCCGTGACAGGGCTGCCGGTGAGGGGCCTCCCGCGCGAACGGGCCGACCGCGGCAAGTCCCCCGCGGAAAGGGCCGACCGCGGCAAGCCCCTCACCAAACGGTCCGACCGTGACGAGGACGCGGCCGCGCCGGGGGTGGCACCCGGCCCCAGCCCCGACTGCGGCTACGACTACGACTACGACTACGACTATCCGACCCCCACGTGCGGAGGCTCCGAAGCGGAAGCCGAGGGGGGCCCATCACTCGAAGTGGACCAGCCGCCGGTCAGCGCCCGGTAGAGGTCCGAGCGGCGCAGCAGTTCCTCGTGGCTGCCGCAGAGAGCGTCCGGGCCATCCATGATCAGGATGCGGTCCGCGCGGTGGGCCGAACTGACGCGGTGGGCGATCACGATCAGCGTGCCCCCGGCGCGGCGGGCGAAGGCCCGTTCGGCGCGGGCCTCCGCCGCCGGGTCGAGATGGCAGGTCGCCTCGTCCAGCACCGCGACCGGCGCGCGGCTCACGTACGCCCGTACCAGCGCGATCAGCTGACGTTCCCCGGCGGAGAGCCCCGCCGGGTCGACGGCGGCCGCCAACCCCCCGATCCGTTCGGCCAGTTCGCTCAGGCCGATCATGTCGGCAGCCGCCGCCAGCTCTGTGTCCGGTACCGGATCGGCGCGCAGATAGCCCAGGTTGTCCCGGAGCGTTCCGGAGAAGACGTACGCCTCCTGCGGGATCAGCACTCGCCGCCCGGGGTCGCCGCCGCCCCGTACGGGCTCGCCGCCGACCCTGACCTCCCCGGAGCGCGGTTCCAGCAGCCCGGCGATCAGCCCGGCGAGGGTGGACTTTCCGACGCCGCTGGGTCCGACGACGGCCAGGTGCCCGCCCGCGGGCACGGTCAGGTCGAGGTCCCGGACCACTGGGCGCGCGTGCTCGCCGTACGCGAAGGTGACCGAGCGCAGTGCGACGGCGGGTTCCGGCCGTAATTCCTCACCCGCACCGGCGGTATCGACGGCATCGGGCGCATCGCCCGTACGGTCCGGGCCGCCCGCACCACGCGTACGGTCCGAGCCGCTCCCACCACCAGCACCACGTGCACCGCCCGTACGGTCCACACCGTCGGCACGGCCCGCACCGCCCGTACCGAATGCACCACTCCTCGCCCTCTCCACACCGCCCGTACCATCCGAACCGCCCGTATCAGCCCTCCCCCGGCCACCAGGCGGCACAGGCGTCGCGGCCGTCAGCCGCCGCAGTACCACCACCAGCCGCGAACCGCTCGTACCGAGCCCGTGCATCAGGTTCTGCAAGGCGGGCAGCAGCGACGCCGTGAGGTAGGAGAGCGCGCCGACGAGCGCGCCCGCCGTGACGCCGCGGTCCAGCAGCCACGGCGCGGTGACGATCAGCAGGACGATGGAGAACCGCCCGGCCAGCGCGACGGCCAGCACCCGCAGCACCCCCCAGCGGGCGAGCGTGCGGGCGGCGCGGAACTCGGCCTCGATGCGGATGTCCGCGTCCGCCGCCACCCGGTCCTCCGCACCGGCGGCGGTGATGTCGCGCAGCCCCCCGGCCACCGTGCCCAGCTCCTCGGCGATGGCCTCGTCCGCCGCGAGGAACGTCTCCTGGCGGCGGGCCATCGGCCGCAGGGTGGCCGCGAAGAGGGCGAGGCCCACGACGAGGGGCGGCACGACGACGAGGAGCAGTACGGGCGCGAGGGAGAAGAGGCCGATGAGCGCGCCGGCGGCGGTGAAGACGAAGGAGCGGGCCACCATGATCAGGCCCGCGAAGGTGTCGCGGGCGATCTCGACCTGGTGGGTGAGGCGGGAGACGGCCGCGCCGTCGGCGTCGTCGATCGCCCGGGTCACCACGCGGCGCACGAGCGCGTCGCGCAGCGGCTCCACGAGCTCGGCCACGGCCCCGAACACCCGGCCCGTGCCGTACGCGCCGACGGTCACGGCGAGCGCCGCCAGCCCCAGCCAGCCCAGTCCCACGGCGGACCGGCCGGCGAGGAAGCCCTCGTCGAGCGCGCGGGCCAGCGCGAACCCCATCACGAAGGTCTGCCCCGACTCCAGCGCCGACCACGCCGCGAGCCGCCCCACCACCCGGCCGCGGCGGCGCAGGAACCGCAGCCCCTGCCCGTACAGCCCGGGGCCCGCCTTCCGGCCGCGTCCGCCGTCAGTCATGCGGCCCCCGCTCGCCGTCGCGCGCCCGGCCCTGATCCGATGGCGGCGCCGCGTCGAACACCGCGCGGTAGCCGGGGAGTCGCCACAGCTCCTCGTGCGGGCCCACGGCCCGTACGCGGCCGTCCTCCAGCCAGGCCACGCGGTCGGCGCGGGCCGCCGTGGTCGCGCGGTGGGCGACGATCAGGCGGGTGCGGGGCCCTATGTCGTTCAACAGGGCCTCGGCGACGCGCAGTTCCGTCACCGTGTCCAGGCTGGAGGTCGCGTCGTCCAGTACGAGCAGGCGGCCCTGGTGCGTGAACGCCCTGGCCAGTCCCAGGCGTTGGGTCTCTCCGCCGGACAGTGGGGCGTCCGCCAGCCGGGTTTCGTAGCCGTTGGGAAGCAGCCGTACGAACCCGTCGGCGCAGGCCGCGCGCGCCGCCTCGCGCACCTGCTCCGCGGTGGGTTCGCGGGCGCCGAAGCCGATGGTGCCGCCGATGGTGCCACCCAGCGGCGCGGGCCGTTCGAAGGCGTAGCCGACCGCGCCGCGCAGCGTCTCGCGGTCGAGGGCGGTCAGTGGCTCGCCGTCAAGGGTGACCGTACCGGCGTCCGCCTCGGCGAGCCGTCCGGCCACCGCCGCGAGCACGGACTTCCCCGTGCCGGACCGCCCTACCAGGGCCATCGAGGTGCCGCCCGGCACCACGAGGTCCACCTCCCGCAGCACCTCGCGGCCGCCGCGCCGCGCCGTCACCCCGGCCAGCTCCAGGGTGCCGGGGCCGGGCGGGAGCCCGCGCCGTCCGTACTCCATCGCGGGCTCGGTGAGGACTTCGGCGAGGCGGCGGGCGGCGGTGCGGGCGTGCACGAGGGCGTTGAGGCGGCCGACGATCACGCCGATGCCCGAGGCGAGGACGGCGTACCGGGAGATGGCCAGCAGGTCGCCCACGCTCAACTCCCCTGCCGCCAGGCGGAGTCCGGCGACCGCGAGTACGGCGATCTGGAGGAGTGGGACGACCATGGCGGCCCGCGCGCTGGACCGGCCCTGCACCCGCCACATCCGGTGGCCCTGCCGGCCGAGTTCCGGGAGCGGTTCGAGGATGCGGGCGCGCTCCCGCCCGGCGGTCCGCGCGGCGGCGATCGTGGCGGCCCCGCCGATGGCCTCCATGAGCCGGCCCGCGATCTCGCCCTGGCCGCGCTGGTACTGGGCGATGCTGTCGGTGGTGTCGCGCACGAAGACCCGCAGCAGCGCGGCGAGCAGCGGCATTCCGAGGAGGAAGGCCGCGGCGGCCCAGAGGTCGAGCAGGGCGAGCGCCACGAGCCCGCCGACGGGCGGGATGACGGCGGCGAGGGTGGCGGCGAGGGTGCCGGGGGCGGTGCCCGCGTAGGCGGCGTTGCCGACCAGCCGGGAGACGAGGTCGCCGGGGCCGAAGCGGTCGGCGGCGCGCGGGCCCGTGTGCAGTACGTGCCGCAGCAGCCGGCCGCGCGCCCATGCCGTGCCGCGGGCGTTGGCGGTGCCGGTGAGCAGTTCTTCGAGCGCGTCGAACAGGACGGAGAGGCCGATCAGGGCGGCACACGCGGCGATCCACCGGGTGTCGTGCGGCCCGTGGCCGCCGGCCAGGGCGGCGTCGAGGGCGCGGCCGAGCACCAGGGGCAGCGCCAGGGAGGTGCCGGCGGCGGCCGTGGTGAGCAGGCAGATCGCCGTGGTGCGGCCGGCGCTGTGCCGGACCGCTTCCAGCAGCAGGCGGTCCGCGGCCTGGTTCGTCGTCCGCGTCGGCTGGTCTGCGCCGGTGGGCGTCGGCATGCTCGGAGCGGTCCTCCCCTTCGGGGGCGGCCCCGGGCGGTGTAGCTGCCCGGGGCCGCCCTATGACCGATGAAGCGTCATATGCGACGGGTCATCAGCGATATTCAGTCACTCAGAGACACAGAAGGATGCTCGCGTCGCTCCAGCACAGCAGGAGGCTGGCTTCGCTGCCTCCGCCGCCGCCGCCGTGGCCGCCGAGCTCGGTGGTTTCCATCGTCTGCAGATCGAGAAGGGCCATGGTGGTTCCTTTCGCAGTGGGGACTGTTCTCTTGCTACGGCCCCGTCTCCGGGTCCGCTTGGTTCCTTGCTACGGCCCCGTCTCCGGGTCCGGTTCGTGGTCCCGCCGCGGGGGCGGGAGGAAGGGGAGCCCTACGGGCTCGGTGTGCAGCGCCGCGCCCACGGCGAGGAGGCAGCCGGCGGTGCCGGTGGCCAGATCCATCGACAGGCGCATCATCTGGTCGCCGGGGAAGGCGAGGTGGCCCTGGTAGGGCACCGCGTACCAGGCGAGGGCGGCCAGTTGCGCGGCGAGGTCGCCGGGGGCGACACCGGCCGCGGTGGTGCGGCTGAGGTGGAGGACCGAGCCGCCGCGGCCCCGGAAGAGGCCGGGCTGCGCGTAGAAGCGCGACTTCGCGGCGGGCAGGATGGCGGATCTCGCCGACTCGAAGTCCGCGTCGGCCCGGTGCGCCGCGAAGTCGTCGAGGACCGCTCCGATGCCGACGCTGCCCTCGCCCAGGTAGGGCATGGTGCGCCAGCCCTCGTCGACGACCAGGGTGCCGCGGTCGTTGCGCACGCATCCGGCGAGGTCCTGCCGCAGGGCGCCGGCCGCGAGGTCCAGCAGGGCCGCGTCGCCCGTACGCTCGTACAGCCGCAGGAAGAGCAGGGCCGGTCCGCTCGCCCCGTGCAGCAGCCCGGCGCGGGCCCGCGTCCCGGTCTCCCGGCCTTGGGACAGCCGGGCGGCGGCGAGCTCGGCGACCTCCAGGGCCCGGACGCGCAGGGCGTCCTCGCCCGTGGTCGCCGCCAGGTGGTCGAGGGTGAGCCCCAGCCCGGCGAGCCCGCTGTTCAGGTCGGGGGACAGCCGCTGCCACTTCTCGCTGAGCACCCGCTCGACGAGATCCAGCGCGGGCTCGGGGTGGCCGAGCCGGTCGAGTACGTAACCGGCGCCGAGCAGGCCGTCGTAGAGACCGAGCGGTGCGCCGCGCGGCGGGTCGCCGGCCTGGCGCAGCAGCCACTCCTCGCCCTGCTCGTAGCGGGGTGCGCCCACCTCTCCGAGCGCGTACAGCACCCCGGCGGCGCCGTGCGCGAGGCCGAGTCCGCCGCCGACCTCGAACTGGGAGATGTCGCCCGGGAAGAGCCGGTCGTCGCGCTCGGGGGTGGCGGACGCGAGGATGGCGCGGACCATGGAGTCGCGGCTGTGCGGCCAGTCGGCGGGCTCGACGGGCAGATACCCGTCCGCGGAGGCCCCGGAGAGCGCGGAGGCCGCTGGGGCCGCGGAGGCGGTGGAGGTCCTGGGGACGTCGGCGCGGCGCGTCCCGGCGGGGCGGTCCGCTCCCGAGGCGTGGCCCGATGAGGTCTCGTGGCGGTCCGATGAGGTTCCGGTGCGCCTCGACGCCGTTTCGGTATCCGTCGACGCGGTTTCGGCGTGCCCCGACGCGGGTTCGTAGCCCCCCGGCTCCGATGCCCCTTCGTGAAGCCGCTCCGCCACGTCCGCCGCGCTCCTCGGGTACGGGCGTTCTCCGGTGACCGGCTCGGTGGCCGTGGCCGCCGCCTCCGCCGGTCCGGTGGCGCGCCCGATCTCCCGGACCGCGTCGTCCCAGAACTCCTGTGGTACGTCCGGGAATTCGGCGGCGGCGACAGTGGCGAGGTGCGCCGCCTTGTCCCGGTCCATCACCAGCAGCGTGGTCATCGGCAGGAACAGCGCGAGGCCCAGACACGCGAGCGCGTAACGGTCGACGTCGAAGCCCCGGCGGTCGGCGGGGGCGATGAAGCCGGGGTGGGCGACGGCCTGCCGGTGGTTCTCGTCGACGTGTGCGGCCGTCTCGAAGTCGAGGAGCATCACGGACTCCTCGTCGGGGGCGACCATGATGTTGAACATGTGCAGGTCGTTGAAGACCACGTCGCGGCTGTGCAGGGCGGCGACGGCCACCCGGACCGCACCGTGGATGCGCAGCGCCCACCGCGTGTAGTCGGCGACGGCCCCGGGGTCCGGCAGGGCGCCGATCAGGGGGTGGCGCCGCGCGTAGAACGAGTTGAGGGTGGTGCCCTCAAGGTGGTCCATCACCAGGAAGCGGTGGTCGCCGAGGGTGAACCAGTCCCGCACCTCGGGGGCCACGCCGAGGCCGGAGAGCCGCTCCAGGGCCGTCTTCTCGCGCTCCAGCCGGGTGACGGCGTCGGCCCGGTCGGCGGCCAGCCCCGCGTACGGCCGCGCCTCCTTGAGCACCACCTTCGCGCCGGTCCGGGTGGACTGCCCCGCGTAGACCCCGCCGCCGTTGGAGAAGTGCAGCGCCCGCTCGATGCGGTACGGGAGTTCGGTGGTGGTCGTGGCGTTGCGGGCGGCCAGCTGCGGTTCCAGGAAGGCGGGCAGGGTCACCCAGTCCGGGACGTGGAAGGCCGGGTCCCGGCGGTCCGGGATCAGCCGGCCGTCGGCGTCCTCGATGGCGGTGACGAGGGAGCCGGTGGCGTCGAGACAGTAGCGGGGTGCGAAGCCGCCGTATCTGACGTACAGCGGGCCGTCGTTCCAGCGCAGGTCGGAGAGGATGTACGGGCCGGGTTCGCCGGCCAGCAGCGCGCCCAATTCTTCGAGAATGACGCGGAATTGCCGGTCGTCGGCCGGGTAGATGGTGACGAATTTCCCGCTCGATCCGCGCGGCGCGTACTTGGAGTTCCGCAAGTGGAGCGGGCGCGGGCCGGGTACGAACTTGAAGGGAATGGCGCGGGGCACGCAGTAGTCCCACACCTTCGCGGCGGTCTTCTCGGCGTTCTCCAGACACGCGGAGACATGGACCTTCCAGCCCTGCTGGGGCCTGCCCGGCAGGGATTTCCCCTCCGGGGTCACAGGGCTGACGTGGAGCCAGTCCCCGGAGAGGAAGGATCGCCACCCTTGGGGGACCGCGCGCTGGGCGGCCTCGTAGAGCGTGCCGGAACCACCGGATCCGGGCGCTGCGGCGGAGAGTCGGTCCGGGGTCTCGTAGAAGTACTTGTCGGCAAGACAGAAGACCTCGTACCGCTTCTCCACCGGACCCCCCTCGACGACGTTGTATCGAGATTTCCACGCCGCCGGGGGGGCCTGACAGTCACGGTTGTCATGAGACAGCCGTGCGGAACTCACAAGTAACCGCTATTACAAGCTATTCCTCGGGCGGGAAGACCACTTCTCCGCTCGCCGCCACCGTGATGGCGATGGCCTCGACGGGGCAGCCCTCGGCCGCGGCGAGCACCGATTCCGCGGCGTCCCGTTCGGCGGCCACCGGGTGCGACTGGCGGGCCTCGTCGAGCCGGAAGTCCTCCGGGGCGGCGGCCACGCACATGCCGGAGCCGATGCACACGCCCCGGTCCACCTCGACGTGCCAGCGGTCGCTCATCAGCTGTCCCCGTAGCCCGCGGGCAGGTGGATCATCTTGTGCTCCAGGTACTCCGAGAACCCCTCGGGCCCGAACTCCCGGCCCAGTCCGGAGTTCTTGTAACCGCCGAACGGCCCGAGCATGTCGAGGCTGAAGGTGTTCACGCAGTACGTGCCGGTGCGCACCCGGCGCGCGATGTCGATGCCGTGCTCGACGTCGGCGGTCCAGACGCTGCCGGACAGTCCGTAGTCGGAGTCGTTGGCGATCCGCACCGCCTCCTCCTCCCCGTCGTACGGCAGCAGGCAGACGACGGGTCCGAAGATCTCCTCACGGGCGATCCGCATGGAGTTGGCGACGTCGCCGAAGAGTGTCGGCTCCACGTACCAGCCCGTCTCCTGGCCGGCCGGGCGTCCGCCGCCCGTGAGGAGCTTGGCGCCCTCCCGCTGCCCGATGGCGATGTAGTCCAGGGACCGCTGCCGCTGCCGTCGCGCGACGAGCGGCCCGACCTGGGTGGCGGCGTCGAGCGGGTCGCCCACCACGAGCGCGCCCGCGGCGGCGGCTAGGCGCTCCGCGACCTCGTCGTACTGGGCGCGGGGCGCCAGCACGCGGGTCTGGGCCACGCACGCCTGCCCGTTGTTCATCCAGGCGCTGGGCACGATCCCGGCGACGGCCGCCTCCAGGTCGGCGTCCGGCAGGATGACGGCGGCCGACTTGCCGCCCAGTTCCAGGGTGACGCGGGTGAGGTTCCGGGCGGCCACCTCCATGACGCGCCGGCCGGCCTCGACCGACCCGGTGAAGGAGACCTTGTCGACGCCGGGGTGCCCGACCAGGTACTCGCTGACCTCCCGGTCGGCCGGGAGGACCGACAGCACCCCGCGCGGCAGCCCCGCCTCGGCGGCGATCTCGGCCAGCAGATACGCGTCCAGCGGCGTCTCCGGCGACGGCTTGAGCACCACCGAGCACCCGGCGAGCAGGGCGGGCGCGAGCTTCGCCGCGGCCACGAACTGCGGCACGTTCCACGGCACCACGGCCGCGACCACGCCCACCGGCTCGCGCCGCACCAGCAGCGGCCCGAGCACCCCGGCCCGCCGCTCCTCGTAGCGGAAGTCGCGCGCGACGGTGATCGCGCAGTCCCAGACCATCATCGCGCCGAGCGCCTGCGCGAGGACGCTCCAGGAGAAGGGGGATCCGTTCTGGGCCGAGATGAGCCGGGCGAGCTCCTCGTGGCGCGCGGCGATGGCGTCCTTGACGCGGGTGACGACCTCGATCCGCTCGTCCAGGGTCCGGTTCGCCCAGATCCCGGAGTCGAAGGAGGCACGGGCGGCGGCGACCGCCTTGTCCACGTCCGCGCGCGAGGCGTGCGGCACCCGGCCGATGACCTGCTCGGTGTGCGGCGAGACGACCTCGATGACGTCCCGGCCTGCCGGATCGGTCAACTCGCCGCCGATGAAGAGCTGTCCGTGCTCGATGAGGTCGCTCATGTGTGAGCCTCCCGCGGGTTGGCTTGGCCCCTGCCCGTACGGCCGCCGGTCCCGGCAACCGTTCTGACGCTTCATCAGAACTGATACCAGTTCTAGTTATAGTGGGCAATGGATCCGACGCGGGACGCGGCGAACCACGGCGAGAGGGGCCCCGGCATGGCACACGTGACGGACCACGGAGGCGGGGTCTGGTCCATCCCGGTCCCCATACCGGACAACCCCCTTGGCCACACCCTCATCTACCTCCTCGACACCGACGGCGGCCCCGTCCTCATCGACACCGGCTGGGACGACCCCGCCTCCTGGGACGTACTCGCCGCCGGGCTCACGGAGTGCGGCACGGCCGTCGGCGAGCTGCGCGGAGTGCTCATCACCCACCACCACCCCGACCACCACGGCCTCTCCGGACGGGTCCGCGAGGCGTCGGGCGCGTGGATCGCCATGCACCCCGCCGATACGGACGTGGTGCGCCGCACCCGGGAGACGGAACCCGCCCGCTGGCTCGGCCACCTCGTCGACAAGCTCGTTGCCGCGGGCGCCCCCGACGACCACCTCGCCCCGCTGACCACCGCGCTCACCGAAGGCCGCGCCCGGCCCCTCCCAGGGCACCGGGCCGCGCTGCCGGACCGGGCCATCGAACCGGGCGAGCTGCTCGACCTCCCCGGCCGCCGGCTGCGCGCCGTCTGGACCCCCGGCCACACGCCCGGCCATGTCTGCCTCCACCTCGAAGAGGCCCACCCCGCCGGCCGCCCCGGTCACGGCCGGCTCTTCTCCGGCGACCACCTGCTGCCCGGCATCACCCCGCACATCGGCCTGTACGAGGACCCGGACACCGCCGCGGGCGAGCCCATCGACCCCCTCGGCGACTACCTCGCCTCCCTCGAACGCGTCGCCCGCCTCGCCCCCGCCGAGGTGCTCCCCGCCCATCAGCACCCCTTCGCCGACGCCCCCGGCCGCGTCGGCGAACTCCTCGACCACCACCGGGCGCGCCTCGCCGACCTGCGCGTCCTCCTCGCCGCCCCCAGGACGCCCTGGCAGCTCGCCGTGGCCATGGAGTGGAACCGCCCCTGGGCCGACATCCCCTACACCTCGCGGAACATCGCCGTCTCCGAGGCGGAGGCCCACCTGCGGCGGCTCGTGAAGCTCGGCCACGCGGAACCGGTGCCGGACAGCGACCCGGTCACCTACCGGGCGGTGTGAGCGCGCGGGCGGGGCTCGGCGCGGGGGTACGGGCCCCGCAGCGCCCCGGCGGCCCGTGAGCGGAGGGGAAAGGGCCCGCCCGTTAGAGTGTTCCGGACAACTCCATCCCGCCTCGCCATGGGGAAAGCCGGTGCGACTCCGGCGCTGACCCGCAACCGTGAGTCCGGCCCGTACCCGCGTACGGCCGTACGAGCCGGAGCACCCGCGTCGGGGCGAACAGGCTCCCGGAGCCGGACGCGTCCGCCTGGCGGCGGCCGCCGGCCACCGGCACCGTCGAGGTATACGGCGCTGAGCCCGGTGCCACCGCGCGGTCTGGCGACAGCGCGCGGGTGGGCGGCCGTGCATGGCTGTGTACCACCCACCGCAGTGACATTCACCGAGAGGCACCGACCCCATGGCCCCCTCCCCCGCCGTCCACGTGCGCCGCGGCGCCGCGGCCCTGGCCACCGCCGCCCTGCTGAGCGCGGCCGCGGCCCCCGCCGCCTTCGCCGATTCGCCGTCCCCTACGGCGCCGGGCCTGTACGGGAAGACGAACCCGCAGTTCGACGGCGTGTTCCGGCAGTCGCTGGCCTTCCTCGCGCAGGACTCGGTGGGCGTCACCCCCGCGAAGTCGGCCGTCGACTGGCTGGCCGGGCAGCAGTGCGCGGACGGCGGCTTCACCGGGTACCGGGCCGACACCGGCACGGCGTGCGACGCGAAGAAGGGCGAGTTCACCGACGCCTCCGCGGCCGCCGTGCAGGGGCTCGCGGCGGTCGGCGGGCGCGGCGCGGAGGTGAAGAAGGGGCTCGACTGGCTGAAGGCCACGCAGAACGAGGACGGCGGCTGGGGCGCACAGCCCGGCAACCCGAGCAACGCCAACTCCACCGCGACCGCCGTCGGCGCGTACGCCGCGGCCGGCCAGGACCCGGCGAAGGCCACCGCGAAGGGCGGCAAGAGCCCGTACGACGCGCTGCTCGCCTTCCAGCTCGGCTGCGACGCCAAGGAGGGCGAGCGCGGCGCCTTCGCCTATCTGCCGCAGAAGGAGCAGCTGCTCTCCAACGACCTCGCGAGCGCGGCGGCGACGCTGGCCGCGTCGGGCAAAGGGTATCTGGTCGAGCACCCCGGCGGGGACAAGGCCCCGAAGCCGCTCGACTGCGCGAAGGACGGCGGCAAGGCGCAGGACGCCACGGCGGCGGCCGGCGCCGGGTCGGCCTACCTGGCGGCGAAGCTCGCCGGCAACGGACAGCACCTGACCTCCGCCATGGACCCCAAGTCCGACAAGCCCGACTTCGGGTCCACGGCCGACGCCGTCGCCGCCCTCGCGGCGGGCGGCCACACCGACGCCGCGGGCAAGGCCATGGGGTGGCTGCGGGACGACAAGAACGGCGCCGCCGCCTGGGCCAAGGGCGACCCCGGCAAGCTCGCGAAGCTGATCCTGGCGGCCAAGGCGTCCGGCACCGACCCGCGCGCCGTCGGCGGCGACCTCGTACAGCAGCTGAACGAGACGGGCCCGAAGCCGGAAGCGGCCGCGGACTCGTCGAAGAAGGACACGAAGGAGAAGAAGAAGGACGACAGCGGGTTCGGCGTCTGGTGGTTCGTGGGCGTCTGCCTGGTGGCGGGCATCGGCGTCGGCTTCCTGCTCAGCGGCCGCAAGAAGAACCCGAAGCTGTGACGGGCGGCCTGCGCCGGGCGTCCGGTGCGGCGCTGCTCGCCGGGGCGCTCGCCGTCCTGGGCGCCGCGCCCGCGCACGCGGAGGGCTACCGCTACTGGTCCTTCTGGGAGCAGGCGGGCCAGGGGAAGTGGACGTACGCCACGCAGGGGCCCTCGGTGGCGCGGCCCGACGACGGCGACACCCTCGGCTTCCGGTTCGCCGTCAGCCAGGACTCCGCGCAGGCGGCGAAGCCGCGCGGGACCGCCGGCTACGGCGCGATCTGCGCGAACACCCCGGCCAAGGGCGGCAGCAAACGCGTCGCGCTCGTCGTCGACTTCGGCACCGCCGCCGACGCGCCGGACGGGCGGACCCCGCCCCCGGCCCGTACGGCCTGCGCGCGGGTCGGTACGGACGCGAGCGCGAGCGAGGCCCTGGCGGCGGTCGCGAAGCCGCTGCGGTACAACTCGGCGGCGCTGCTGTGCGCCATCGACGGCTACCCGAAGTCGGGCTGCGGCGAGCAGGTCGGCGACGGCGAAAAGAAGACGCCCGCGCCGTCCGCGACCGGCGGCACGGCCGCGGCGGCCGACAAGGACGACGACGGCGGGGGCGGCCCGTCGGCCGGGCTGATCGGCGGCGTGGCCGCGGTCCTCGCCCTCGGCGCCGCCACCTGGTGGCAGGCGCGCCGCCGCCGCGGATGAACGAGCGCGAAGCGCGGAACTCCCGCGCCAGGACGACGGCGGACCAGGAGGACGGGCCGGGTAGGCGGCCGGGGCCCGGTCGGCCGGAAGGCGGCCCGGGCTACGCCAACGGCCCCGGCACCCTCTCCGGCTCCGGGCGCGGTCCGGGCACCCCCGACGGCTCCGACGGCTCCGACGGCTCCGGCGGCTCCGGCCCCCGCCTGGGCCCGGGCCGCGCCCGCGCCCCCCTGGCGTCCCGGAGCAGCGCCCTGCACCCCGGCGCCTGGTGGCTGTGGGCGCTCGGGCTCGCCACCGCCGCCTCCCGCACCACCAACCCGCTGCTGCTGTGCCTGCTGGTCGGGGTCGCGGGCTATGTGGTGGCGGCGCGGCGCACGGACGCGCCGTGGGCGCGCTCGTACGGGGCCTTCCTCAAGCTCGGGCTGCTGGTCCTGGCGATCCGGCTGGTCTTCGCCGTCGTGCTCGGCTCCCCGATCCCCGGTACGCACACCCTCCTCACCCTCCCCGAGGTGCCGCTGCCCGACTGGGCGCGCGGCGTGCGGATCGGCGGCCGGGTGACGGCGGAGGGGCTGGTCTTCGCGCTGTACGACGGGCTCAAGCTCGCGACCCTGCTCGTCTGCGTCGGCGCGGCCAACGCGCTCGCGAACCCGGCGCGGCTGCTGAAGTCCCTGCCGGGCGCGCTGTACGAGGCGGGCGTCGCGATCGTCGTCGCCATGACGTTCGCGCCGAACCTCGTCGCGGACGTGGCGCGGCTGCGCGCCGCCCGCCGGCTGCGCGGCCGCCCCGACCGCGGCGTCAAGGCGCTCCTCCAGGTCGGGCTGCCGGTGCTGGAGGGCGCGCTGGAGCGCTCGGTGGCGCTGGCGGCGGCCATGGACGCGCGCGGCTACGGCCGTACCGCCCAGGTGCCGCCCGCCGTGCGGCACACCACGACCGCTCTGACGCTGGGCGGGCTGCTCGGGGTGTGCGCCGGTACGTACGGGCTGCTGGCCGCGCAGGGCGCGGGGTACGGGCTGCCGGTGCTGCTGGCCGGGCTCGCCGCCGCCATGGGCGGCCTGTGGCTGGGCGGGCGCCGCTCGGTCCGCAGCCGGTACCGCCCCGACCGGTGGGGCGCCCGGGCCTGGCTGGTGTCGGGTTCGGGGGTCGCCGTGGCGGGCCTGATGATCTGGGCCGGTACCTATGCCGCGCAGCCGCTGCACCCCCCGGCCGTGCCGCTGACCTCGCCGGACCTGCCGCTGTGGCCCGCGGCCTCGGTGCTGCTGGGGCTGCTGCCCGCGTTCGTCGCACCGGTGCCGCCGCGCATGCCGCGGTCGCCGTCCGGCGGGCAGCGGGGCCCGGCGCCCGCCCGTACGCCCCGTCGTCCGCCCCGCCGTACGCCGTCCGCCCCGCACCCCCCGGGCGGCGAGCCCGGCCCGTATCCGAAGGAGGCCGGACAGTGAGCGCAGCGATCCGCTTCGAGCAGGTGTCGGTCACGTACGACAGCGCGACCGCGCCCGCGATCCACGGCGTGGACCTGGCCGTGCCCGAGGGGGAGCTGGCGCTGCTGGTCGGGCCGTCCGGTGTCGGCAAGTCGACCCTGCTGGGCACGGTGAGCGGGCTCGTACCGCACTTCACCGGGGGCACCCTGCGCGGACGCGTCACTGTCGCGGGCCGCGACACCCGCACCCACAAACCGCGCGAGCTGGCCGACGTCGTCGGCACCGTCGGCCAGGACCCGCTCTCCCACTTCGTCACCGACACCGTCGAGGACGAGCTCGCCTACGGCATGGAGTCGCTGGGCCTCGCCCCCGACGTGATGCGCCGCCGCGTCGAGGAGACCCTCGACCTGCTCGGCCTCGCCGAGCTGCGCGACCGGCCCATCGCCGCCCTCTCCGGCGGCCAGCAGCAGCGCGTCGCCATCGGCTCGGTGCTCACCATCCACCCCAAGGTGCTGGTGCTCGACGAGCCGACGTCCGCGCTCGACCCGGCCGCCGCCGAGGAGGTCCTCGCGGTCCTCCAGCGGCTCGTCCACGACCTGGGCACCACGGTGCTGCTGGCCGAGCACCGGCTGGAACGGGTGGTGCAGTACGCGGACCAGGTGATCCTGCTCCCCTCCCCCGGCGCGCCGCCCGTGGTCGGCGACCCGGCCGAGGTCATGGCCCGCTCGCCGGTCCGCCCGCCCGTGGTCGACCTCGGCCGCCTCGCGGACTGGTCGCCGCTGCCGCTGTCCGTACGGGACGCCCGCCGCAGGGCCGGGCCGCTGCGCGAGCGGCTGGCCGGCCTCACCCCGCCCGCGCCCCCGGCCGCCGCCCCGGGCCCCGGCGAGGCCGCGCGCCGCCCGCGCGGCGTCGGTCTCCTCCGCAGGGGGGCCAAGGACACCGGCGCCGAGGCGCCGCCGGCCGCCGTCGCCGGGCTCGCGGTGCGCCGCGGCCGCGTCGAGGCGCTCAGCGGCGTCGGGCTGACCGTGCGGGCCGGGGAGGCCGTCGCGCTGATGGGCCGCAACGGCGCGGGCAAGTCCACCCTGCTGCGCACCCTCGTCGGCATGCACGAGCCGGCGAACGGCACCGCGCGCGTCGGCGGGCTCGTCCCGCACCGCACCGGCCCGCGCGAGCTGCTGCGCCACGTCGGGCTCGTACCGCAGGAGCCCCGCGACCTGCTGTACGCGGACACCGTCCGCGCCGAGTGCGAGGCGGCCGACCACGACGCGGGAGCGGCGCCCGGCGCCTGCCGGGCGCTGGTCGGCGAGCTGCTCCCGGACGTGGCGGACTCCACGCATCCGCGCGATCTCTCCGAGGGCCAGCGGCTCGCGCTCGCGCTGGCGATCGTCCTCACGGCCCGCCCGCCGCTGATCCTCCTGGACGAGCCGACGCGCGGCCTGGACTACGCGGCCAAGGCCCGTCTCGTGGAGATCCTGCGCGCCCTGGCGGCGGACGGCCACGCGATCGTGCTGGCCACCCACGACGTCGAGCTGGCCGCCGAGCTGGCGCACCGGGTGGTGATCCTCGCCGACGGGGAGATCGTCGCGGACGGCCCGACGGCCGAGGTCGTCGTCTCGTCCCCCGCCTTCGCCCCGCAGGTCTCGAAGGTCCTCGCGCCGCTGCCCTGGCTGACGGTCCCGCAGCTGCGCGCCGTACTGGAGCCGACCGCGTGACCGCGTCCCGGGCCGCCGAGACGGCCGGCCGGCAGGCGAGGGCGATCCGTCTCGGCCCGCGTTCCGTGGCCGCCCTCGTGCTGATCTCCGCGATCGGCGTGGCCGCCTTCGGGTGGCCGCTGCTCGCCGACTCGGCCTCCGGCCTGGCGCACTCCAAGGACGCGCCCTGGCTCTTCGCCGCCCTGCTCCCCCTGCTGCTGGCCGTCGTCGTGGCGACGATCGCCGACACCGGTCTGGACGCCAAGGCCATCGCGATGCTCGGCGTCCTGGCGGCGGCGGGCGCGGCCCTGCGGCCGCTGGGCGCGGGCACGGCGGGCATCGAGCCGATGTTCTTCCTGATGGTGCTGTCCGGCCGGGTGCTGGGCCCCGGCTTCGGCTTCGTGCTGGGCGCGGTGTCGATGTTCGCGTCCGCGCTGCTGACGGGCGGCGTGGGGCCGTGGATGCCGTTCCAGATGCTGTCGATGGGGTGGGTGTCGATGGGCGCGGGGCTGCTGCCGGGCGCCGACCGGCTGCGCGGCCGGCGCGAGTGGGCGATGCTCGCGGCGTACGCGGCCGTCGCCTCGCTCCTCTACGGCACGGTCATGAACCTCCAGGGCTGGCCCTACATCGGCGGGCTGACCTCGGGCGTCTCCTTCGTCCCGGGCGACGCGCTCCCCGACAACCTGGCCCGCTTCGTCGCGTACTGCCTCGCCACGTCGCTCGGCTGGGACCTGCCCCGCGCGGTCGTCACGATCACGCTGACGCTCACGCTCGGGCCCGCGGTCCTCAAGGCGCTGCGCAGGGCGACGCGGAGGGCGGCTTTCGACGCGCCGGTGGAGTTCGCCGACAGGGCCTAGCCGCGGGGGCGGGGGCGGGGCCGCCGCTCGGGCTCCTGCCAGCGGCGCAGGACGGCGGCGATGGTCCGTACCGTGCGGGCGGGGTTGCGCAGCTCGCGGGCGAGTTCGGCGACCGCGGCCCGGCCGGGTACCCGTACGGGCCCCGACTCGCTGAGGTAGCGCACGGCGCACGCGGCGGCGACGGTGGTGTTGGCGCGCTCCAGCCAGTCCAGGCTGAGTGCGTGCGCGAGGGCGGCGGCGCGCTCGGAGGGGGTGCCGTAGACGGGGCGGCCCAGCAGCCCGGCCCGGTGCCGCTCCACGGCGGCGATGCCCACGCCGAAGTCCGCGGGCGCCCGTCCCCGGCCGTACGCGCCGGCGTCCTCGGCGGTCTCCAGCACCCAGGCGAGGTCGACATCGGGCCCTCCGCCGCCGTTGGTACGGGCGTACGGGCCCGGGGCCGTGCCGGGGCCGGGGCCGGGTTCCGCGCCCGTGCGCGAACCGGCGTTCAGGCCGCTGCCCGAGCCCGGTCCCGTGCCGTCAGCCCTGGACGACACGCCGCGCCTCGCCGTCCACCCGGGCCGCCTCGGCCTCGATGAACTCTCCCCACTCCGCGATGAAGCGGCCGGCGGCCCGCCGCGACGCGGCGCGCTTGGTGTCGGTGTCGGCGTTGATCAGCCGCTCGATGTACTCGTTGAGGCTGATGCGCTGGTCTGTCGCCGCGTGCCGGGCCGCGTCGGCGGCCTCCTGCGACAGCCGGACGTTGAACTGCGTCTTGATGGTCCCCATGCGGGGAAGCTAGCCGGGCCTAGCGCAGACCCACCAGCCTTGGCCAGTACCTTCCGCACAGCGACGAAGGCCGTGTCACAGCGGTCCCCGCGGCCACCCGCCCCTACTGAGGGGATCAGACCTCCCGCGAGCCGATGGGGTCACTGGGGCCGGCGGAGCCACCGGGGGTGATGGGAAAGACCAGCTCAGGCCGGTCCCACCGCACCGCGGGCGGATTGGCGGGGAGCACGCCGACCCACCGCGCGCCCACGCTCCGGTAGAAGCCCTCGGCGGGCGGGTGCGAGATCACGCGGACGCCCTCCAGCCCGGCGGCGCGCGCCTCGGCGGTCATGTGCTCGACGAGGAGACGGCCGATACCGAGCCCCTGGGCCGCGTCGGACACGAACATCAGGTCCAGCTCCGGCGGCTCCACGATCAGCGCGTAGAAGCCGAGCACGGCGCCCGCGCCGTCCGCGCCCCCGCCATTCGCGCCCCTGCCATTCGCGCCCCTGCCATTCGCGCCCCTGCCGTCCGTGCCCGCGCCGTCCGTGCCCGCGCCGTCCGCGCCCCCGCCATTCGCGCCCCTGCCGTCCGTGCCCGCGCCGTCGGCGGCGAGGAAGACCCGGTGGGACTCGATGTAGTCGGGGCCCACGGTGTACCCGGCGACCATGTCCGCGTACTGGCCCTGGTAGGCGCTGGAGTTCCGCACGAGCCCGGTGAGCCGCTTCGCGTCCTTGGCGGTGGCCCGGCGCACCGTGACCCCGGCCGCCCGTCTCGCGCCAGATGTAATAACTGAAGCCATAAGAGGAGTATTACGCATCCACGCCGTACGACCGCCGAAATGTGAGCCCCCACACAAGGACCTCCGTCACCTACGACCGCGCCTCGTACCGGCTCACCCCGGCGCACCGTCTCCCGAAAATGGGCTCCCACCTGCGGTGATGCGGGTCCTTGGCCTCTCGGGACCTTCCTCCCTGCGTGCGAGTTCCACTAGTAAGAGGGGGCATTGCGGACATTTCCCTTCGGATGCACTGTCGGTGGAGTCGCCGGAACGCACAACGGTCCGGCCGCGCACATCGCACTTCCACCTGCCCCCGACGGAAGGCCCTCCCCCGTGACACCCCGCACCATCAGCCGCATCGCCCCCCGCACGAAGACCGCCGCTGCCGCCGCCACCGTGGCGCTGGGCGCGGCCGGCGCCGTCTTCGCCTCCGTCCCGGCTCAGGCCGCGGCCCCCGCCGCCCCCGCGAGCGCCGCCACCGGCAGCCCCCAGGCCGCCGCGCACAAGCTGATCCCGGACGCCGCGCAGTACCAGTGCTTCAGCAACATCGTCGAGCACGAGAGCGGCTGGAACCCGACCGCGACCAACGCGGGCAGCGGCGCCTACGGCCTCGTGCAGGCCCTGCCCGCCTCGAAGATGGCCTCGGCCGGCGCGGACTACAAGACCAACCCGGAGACCCAGATCAAGTGGGGTCTGGAGTACATGAACTCCACGTACGGCAGCCCGTGCGCCGCCTGGTCCTTCTGGCAGTCCCACAACTGGTACTGAGCCGGAGGGCTCCGCACCGCGCCGCTCCCCCCGGGAGCCGCACAGCACCGCCCCTGAGGGGCCGGCGTCACCGACGCCGGCCCCTCAGGCCGTTTGGCAGCCCCTCAGGCCGTTTGGCGCCCGCCTCACAGCCGCTGAATGATCGTCCCCGTCGCCAGCGCACCGCCCGCGCACATCGTGATCAGCGCGAACTCCTTGTCCCTGCGCTCCAGTTCATGCAGCGCGGTGGTGATCAGCCGGGCCCCGGTGGCGCCGACCGGGTGGCCCAGCGCTATCGCGCCGCCGTTCACGTTCACCTTCTCCAGGCCCTGCTCGAAGACCCGCCCCCAGGACAACACCACGGACGCGAAAGCCTCGTTGATCTCCACGAGGTCGATGTCGTTCAGCGCCATCCCGGCCTTGCCGAGCACCGCGCGCGTCGCGTCGATGGGCCCGTCGAGATGGAAGTGCGGGTCGGAGCCGACCAGCGCCTGGGCGACGATACGGGCCCGGGGCCGCAGCCGCAGCGCCCGCGCCATCCGCTTGGACGCCCACATCACGGCGCACGCGCCGTCCGAGATCTGCGAGGAGTTCCCGGCCGTGTGCACGGCGGTCGGCATGACGGGCTTGAGGCCGCCGAGCGCCTCCATGCTCGTGTCGCGCAGCCCCTCGTCACGGTCGACGAGCCGCCACATGCCCTGCCCGGCCGCCTGCTCCTCCTCGGTGGTGGGCACCTGGACCGCGAAGGTCTCGCGCTTGAACCGCTCCTCGGCCCAGGCCGCGGCGGCGCGCCGCTGCGAGGTCAGCCCGAGCCCGTCGACGTCCTCGCGGGTCAGCCCGCGGTGCCGCGCGATCCGCTCGGCGGCCTGGAACTGGTTGGGGAGGTCCACATTCCACTCGTCCGGCCAGGGCTTGCCCGGCCCGTGCTTGGACCCGCTGCCCAGCGGCACCCGCGACATGGCCTCCACGCCGCAGCCGATGCCGATGTCGATGACACCGCCCGCGATCATGTTGGCGACCATGTGGTTGGCCTGCTGGGAGGAGCCGCACTGGCAGTCCACGGTGGTGGCGGCGGTCTCGTACGGCAGCCCCATCGCGAGCCAGGCGTTGCGCGCCGGGTTCATGGACTGCTCGCCCGCGTGCGTGACCGTGCCGCCGACGATCTGCTCGACGCAGTCCGGCTGGATGCCCGTACGGGCCAGGAGTTCGCGGTACGTCTCGCCCAGCAGGTAGGCGGGGTGGAGATTGGCGAGCGCTCCCCCGCGCTTGCCGATGGGGGTGCGTACGGCTTCGACGATGACGGGTTCCGCGGCCATGACTCGTCCTCTCCTCGCATCCGCAGGGCGTCCCGGCACCCACGGAAGAACTAGTACCCGTTCTAGTTCTGCACGCAGTCTCACGACCGCCGGCCCCGGTACGCAAGGGTCGTGCACGCACCGCTTCCGCGCCGGGTCCGCAACAGAGTGCGCCGCGACCCTTGCGACCTATAGAACTCGTTACTACCTTCGGGCCCACTTCTGATGGGCCGTCAGACCTGGAGTGGCCGATGTCCTGCCCCGCACTACCCGAAGGCTTCGACTTCACCGACCCCGACCTCTACCACCAGCGGGTGCCGCTACCGGAGTTCGCGCGGCTGCGGGAGACCTCCCCGGTCTGGTGGAACGCCCAGCCGCGCGGCATCGCGGGCTTCGACGACGAGGGGTACTGGGTCGTCACCCGCCACGCCGACGTCAGGGAGGTCTCCACCAAGCCGGAGACCTACTCGGCCGGCCTCAACACCTCGATCATCCGCTTCAACGAGCGCATCCAGCGCGAGCAGATCGACGTACAGAAACTGATCATGCTCAACATGGACCCGCCCGAGCACACCCGGGTCCGCCAGATCGTCCAGCGCGGTTTCACCCCGCGCGCGATACGGGCGCTCGAAGACACCCTCCGCGACCGGGCCCGCGCGATCGTGGCCGAGGCGAAGGAGAGCGGGCGCGGCGACTTCGTCACCGACATCGCCTGCGAACTGCCGCTCCAGGCCATCGCCGAGCTGATCGGCGTACCGCAGGACGAACGGGCCAAGATCTTCGACTGGTCGAACAAGATGATCGCGTACGACGACCCCGAGCTGGCCATCACCGAGGAGGTCGGCGCCAACGCGGCCATGGAGCTCATCTCGTACGCGATGAACCTCTCCGCCGCCCGCAAGGAGTGCCCGGCCAAGGACATCGTCAGCCAGCTCGTCGCCGCCGAGGACGAGGGCAACCTCGCCTCGGACGAGTTCGGCTTCTTCGTCCTGCTGCTGGCCGTCGCGGGCAACGAGACGACGCGCAACGCCATTTCGCACGGCATGCACGCGTTCCTCACCCACCCCGAGCAGTGGGAGCTGTACAAGAGGGAGCGCCCGGCGACGGCGGCCGAGGAGATCGTACGGTGGGCGACCCCGATCATCTCCTTCCAGCGCACCGCCACCCACGACACGGAACTGGGCGGCGCCCGGATCAAGAAGGGCCAGCGCGTGGGCATCTTCTACGCCTCCGCCAACAACGACCCCGAGGTCTTCGACCGCCCGGAGGACTTCGACATCACCCGGGACCCCAACCCCCACTTGGGCTTCGGCGGCGGCGGCCCGCACTTCTGCCTGGGCAAGTCCCTGGCCGTGCTGGAGATCAACCTCATCTTCAACGCCATCGCCGACACCCTGCCCGACATCCGCCTGACGGGGGCGCCGAGGCGGCTGAGGTCGGCGTGGCTGAACGGCATCAAGGAGCTCGGGGTGGCTTACGTGTAGGGGTGCGTGCACCGGGCCCAACCCGCGCCGCCCCCGGGCGAATTCGGTCCGTACCCGTACCTTGCCAGTGCTCATTGGCGGACTTACTCTCGGGTATACCGCACGGTTGGCATGGCCTCTACATATTGTTCAGCAGCTCAACCCCATGGTCATGCCTCCCCCCACGCTCCCCCACGTGATTCGACAGCGCTACGCAACGCTCATCGAAGGGGCAACACGACATGAAGGACGCACACGGCAGACAGGTCACGGGGCGGGTCAGGTGGCGGAGGTTCGCCGTGCTGTCCGTGCCCGGACTCGCGGTGACGGCGGCGCTCGCCATCGCTCTCGCCAATGGGGCACTGGCGGCGTCGTTCGCCGTGTCCGGACAGCAGTTCAAGGTATCGGCGACCAGTCTCAAAGGGGACGGCTTCGCCCAGTACGGCAGCATCGACACCAACGCCCGCGGAGACCTGCTGCCGGTGGCCGTGACCGCCATCAAGAAGGCCGAGCTGCACAATCTGTGCCAGTCGGTCGTCACGCACCTGCCCGTCATCGGGGACATCTCCCTGAAGCTCTCCGCGGGCGGCGGCGGCAAGCCCGTCGAGGCCAAGGACCTGTTCGTCGACGCGACCCAGCTCTCGGGCAACGCCTCGTTCAACAACATCGAGATCGGCCGCGACGCCTCGACGCTCGACAAGGGACCGGACAGCGCGCAGGGCCTTCAGGACCTGTTCGCCCAGCAGGCCGACGATGTCAGCATCACCGACCTCAAGCAGACCGCGTGGGCCACCAACGCCGCGACGTTCAAGCTCACCGGCCTGAGCCTGAACGTGTCCAAGGGCAAGAAGGAATGCTTCTGATCCGGCACCGGTGGCGGCAGTGGCGCCGGGGCCGCCCCTTCTGGGGCGGGCTGGCCGCCATCATCGCGGGCGCCGAGATCTGCGCCATTCCGCTCGCGCCGCTGAAGGTCATGCTCCAGCAGGGCATCGCCGGAATTCCGTCCGTGCTGATGGGCGCGGTCATGATCCTGATGGGGCTCGCCGCCTGGTTCGCCCCGCAGTACCGGTCGTTGGCCGGAATCCTCACGGTCATGGTCGCCGCCGCCGCGCTGGTCATGTCCAACCTCGGCGGCTTCCTCTTCGGCACGCTGATCGGAATCATCGGCGGCGGCCTGATCTTCGCCTGGCAGCCGCTCCCGAGCGCGGACGCGCCGCCGGACGCACCGCACGGAGCCGCGCCCGGTGGAGCCGCACCGGCCGGGGACACCCAGCCCATGGACACCCAGCCCATGGACACCCGGCCCACAGACACCCGGCCCACGGACGCGCCTCCCGCGGACGGCCCGCCCACCGGCACCCCGGCCACCGCCTCGGCCGAACCCACCAATCTCCGCAAACCCTCACCTTTCAAGGAGATCTGATGAGACGTCAGACCTTAAGCGCCCGCGCCCTGCTGGCCCCGGCGGCCGGGCTGGCCTTCGCCGCCGCGTTCACCCTCGGCGGCGCCACCGCGGGCGCCGCGGCGCCCGCGCCCGCCACCGGCATCACCCCGGCGTCGACCACCGTCACCCCGGCCGGCCACTACTTCGCCGCCAAGCTGACCGGCAAGGCCACCTTCAAGGCCGGCTCCGTGACGGTGACCTGTTCCGTCTCCAGTTCCACGCCCGGCACCGGCGGCAACAACAAGGTCCCGGCGGCGCCCGGCAACACCAACCCCTCGGGCCCGGTCTCGAACGCCATCAACGCGCCCGGCTTCAGCTCCTGCACCTCCAGCCTCCCCGGCGTGACCGCCTCCATCGCCACCAGCGGCGACTGGGCCGTCTCCATGCAGAACGGGTCCCCGGCCTCCGCGAGCCTGACGATCCCCACCGGCGGCTTCGTCCTCAGCACCAGCGGCCTGGCCTCCTGCACCGTGACCGCCGCGCCGACCGCCCCGGCGAACATCGCCGGCACCTGGACCAACGGCGCACCGTCGAAGCTCGGCTTCTCCGGGGCGTCCGTACCGGTGCATGTCGTCGGCGGCTTCGGCTGCCCGACGAGCTCCACGACCTCGACGTTCAACGCCACGTACAACGTCACGGACACGACCGACCCCGCGTCGCAGATCACCGTCACCAGCTGATCGGCACCACCCGTCACCACGCCGCTCACACCAGGTGACACACCCGCCGCTCAGCCGGACGGGCCATACCACCGGCCCCGGCCGAGCGGCGGCGCCACCCAGCCAGGCCACACCCAGGCCACACCGAGGCGGCACCCGCAGCACACCGAGGCGCCACCCACGCGTCACCCCGCCCGCCGCCCCCGCCCCGGCTTCAGGATTCGAGTCGCGGACCCACCCGCCCCACCCCATCATGGTGGGACGCGACGATCCGAGTCGGGCCGAGCGGAGGCTTCCATGTTCGCAAGTCTGGGCCGCTTCGTGGTCCGTCGGCCGTGGTGGGTGATCCTCGCCTGGGTCATCGCCGCCGCGGCCGTCATCTCGCTCGCCCCCAAGCTCACCTCCAGCAGCGACGAGGCGAGCTTCCTGCCCGGCGACTACGAGTCGATCAGAGCCTCGGACGTCCAGGAGAAGGACTTCCCCCGGCAGCAGAACATCGGCGCGATCATCGTCTTCCAGCGCTCCGACGGCGGCCGGCTGACCGCGCGGGACAGCGCGTCCGTCGCGAAGATCGCCACCGCGATGGACAAGGAGAAGATCAAGGGCATCGACTCGATCGCGCCCGGCCCGCTCTCCCCCAACAAGCGGGTGCAGACCGCCGCGGTCGCGATGCCCAAGGTGACCGACCCCGCCGACAAATCCCCGCAGGACGCCGTCAAGGAGCTCCGCGAGGACCTCAAGCCGGACCTCGGCGGTACGGACCTCAAGGCGGGCGTCACCGGCTCCGCCGCGCAGGCGCTGGACGAGAGCGACTCCTCCGCGCGCGCCGGGATGCTGGTGGCCGCCGGCACGGTGCTGATCATCGTCGTGCTGCTGCTGGTCATCTTCCGCAGCCCGATCATCGCGCTGCTGCCCGTCGTGCTGATCGGCCTCATCTCGCCCATGGCGACCGGCCTGATCGCCTCCGCCAACAAGGCGTTCGACATGAAGGCGGACAGCTCCGTCCAGGAGCTGCTGACCGTCGTCCTCTTCGGCGTCGGCACCGACTACATCCTCTTCCTGCTGTTCCGCTACCGGGAGGCGCTGCGGGCCGGCGAGGACTCCAAGGGCGGCATGGTGCACGCCGTGGAGCGGGTCGGCGAGGCCATCGCCTCGGCGGCCGGAGCGGTGATCGTCGCCTTCGCCGCGCTCGCGCTGTCCACCCTCGGCATGCTCAAGTCAATGGGCCCCGCGCTGGCCATCGCGGTGTTCGTGACGCTGCTGGCCGGGCTCACGCTCGTACCGGCCGTGGTCTCCCTGCTGGGCACCCGGGTGTTCTGGCCGTCGAAGGCGTGGCGCCAGGAGCCGAAGGGCGCCGCCTTCACCCGGCTCGGCACGTCCATCGCCCGCCGCCCCGCCGTCTGGGCGCTGATATCGGCCCTGGTCATGGGCGGGCTGGCGGTCGGCGCGCTCGGCTACCGGGCCAACTTCGACCTCGCCGGCTCCTCGCTGCCGAAGACCAAGGAGTCGATGGTGGCGATGCGGGACATGCAGAAGGGCTTCCCGGCCGGCACGGTCGACCCCACCTCCGTCTATCTCTCCTCGGACGGCGACCGCCCGCTGAGCGCCGCGGAGACCGCGGCCTTCCGTACGGACCTGCGCGAGGTCAAGGGCGTCGGCTCGGTGTCCGGGCCGAAGCTCAGCCCGGACCGCTCCACCGCCTCCTACTCCGTCGTGCTGTCCAACCCGCCCGCCTCCGACAACGCCCTGTCGACCGTGAAGGACCGGCTGCGGCCGGCCGCGCACGACGGCGCCCCACGGGGCACGAAGGCGCTCGTCGGCGGCATCACCGCCGTCTACGTCGACATCAACAAGGCCGTGGACCGCGACTATTCGGTGGTCTTCCCCGTCGCCGCGCTGTGCATCATGGTGATTCTGGGGCTGCTGCTGCGCAGCCTCGTCGCGCCCTGGTATCTGATGCTGTCCGTCGCCCTCGGCTTCGGCGCGACGCTCGGCGCGACCTCGCTCATCTTCCAGCAGATCGGCAGCCAGCCGGGGCTGATGTTCATGCTTCCGGTGATCATGTACCTCTTCGTCGTCGCGCTCGGCACCGACTACAACATCCTGATGGTCTCCCGGCTGCGCGAGGAGTCCCGCGAGGGCCGCGACCCGCACGACGCGGCGGGCACCGCCATCCGCCACTCCGGGCCGACGATCGCCGCGGCGGGCGTGATCCTCGCGGGCACCTTCGCGACGCTGATGCTCGCGGGCAACTCCACCCTGTCCCAGATGGGGTTCGCGCTCTCCTTCGGCATCGCGGTGTCCGCGTTCGTCATGGCGCTGGTGTTCACGCCGAGCCTGACGGCGCTGATAGGGCACGCGGCGTGGTGGCCGGGCCACGGCGACGAGAAGCGGGAGACCGCCGCGCCGCCGACGCCGCCCGGGGCGCCCCCGGCGGAGTGAGTACGAGCGGCACGGCTCGTACGGGCCGTACGCCCGCAAGCCCCGCGTACGGCGCCCTGCCCCCGCTCTGCCGATCACAGCACGCCTCGCGTACGGTCACGCTCATGAATGAAAAGGTGGACCTGTCCGAGCTCAGCGCCCAACACTCCGGCACCCAGGGCCTGTTGGGGCACCTCGCGCGCCCCGAAGGGACCGGCCCCCGGCCCGGGGTCGTGGTGGTCTTCGAGGCGATGGGCGCGGACGCGGTGAATCTGCGGCTCAACGAGCGGATGGCCGCCGCGGGTTACCTGGCACTGATGCCCGACCTCTACTCGGGCCGCAAGGCGATCCGCTGCATGGTGCCGACGATGCGTCAGCTGGCGCGCGGGCACGGCCCGGCGTTCGCGGACATCGAGGCGGCGCGGCAGTGGCTGCTCGCCGAACCCTCGTGCACGGGCAAGGTCGGGGTCATCGGGTTCTGCATGGGCGGCGGGTTCGCGCTGGCACTGGCCGGGCAGGGGCGGTTCCACGCGGCGGCGGCCAACTACGGGCAGCTGCCGGACGAGTTGGACCAGGCGATGGAGGGCGCGTGCCCGGTCGTCGCGAGCTACGGCGGGCGCGACCGGCCGTTCCGGGCCAACGCGGCCAAGCTGGAGTCGGCGCTCCAGCGCGCGGGCGTCGCGCACGATGTGAAGCTCTATCCCAAGGCGGGGCACAGTTTCCTGAGCGACGCCGAGAACGTACCGCGCGTGCTGGCACCGGTCATGCGCCGCATCACGGGCTTCGGACCGGAACCGGAGTCGGCGGCGGACGCCTGGCAGCGGATCGAGGCGTTCTTCGGGGAGCATCTCGCGGCGGAGTGAGTCGTCGCCGCCGAGCGGTCTCAGTGCTACCAGGGGCCGAGCGGGCCCCGACGCCCATCGCGCACGGCGACGGCGACGGCGACTGCGACTGCGACTGCGACTGCGATCAGATCGTGCCGACCGCTGCCTCGCCTCATGAGTCGGCGGAGCTGGTCAAGGGAGCGGTCCTGAAGAGGGCGGGGCGGAGGCCGGGGGCTGGACACCGCCCCCGGCCTCCGCCTTGAGCCCGCGCGTCAGGCAGTGGCCTTGCGGTCCTCTTCGCCCGCGCCCGCCGGCTCCGGATCGCTCCCGGCCCCTGGCTCGTGCGCCGGACCGGAGCCCTTCGCCGCCGTCGCGGCCACCGGCTCCGCAACCGCCGGCCCGGACGCCCGGGCGCCGCCGCCCTGCGCCGCCGGCGCCCCCGCGCCCGCCACGGCCGCGGCCTCCACGGCTTCTCCGCCCTTCCCCATCCTGCCGAGCGCCTGCCGCCCCGGCCCCGTCATCGCGTACTGCAGGCCGAAGCCCAGCGCGACGACCGTCGCGCCGCCGGCCGCGTCCAGCACGTAGTGGTTGGCGGTGCCGACGATCACGGAGAAGGTCAGCAGCGGGTAGACCATGCCCAGCAGCTTCATCCACAGCTTCGGCGCGACGATCGCTATCACCACGCCGCACCACAGCGACCAGCCGATGTGCAGCGAGGGCATCGCCGCGTACTGGTTGGACAGCTTGGTGAGCGCGCCGTAGTCCGGGTTGGCGAGGTCCTGCGGGCCGTTGGCGGTGTCGATGAAGCCGAGGCCGGGCATCAGCCGCGGCGGCGCCAGCGGGTAGAGCCAGAAGCCGACCAGGGCGAGCAGGGTGGTGATGGACAGCGCGGTGCGGGCCCAGCGGTAGGTGGCGGGGCGGCGTACGTAGAGATAGCCGAGCACGGAGAGCGGGAGCAGGAAGTGGAAGGTCCCGTAGTAGTAGTTCATGCTGTGTTCGAGCCAGTGGGTCTTCGCCACCAGGTGGTTGAACCAGTGCTCGAAGTCGACGTGCAGGAACCGTTCGGCCGAGACTATCTGCCATCCGTGGTGCTCGGCGGTGGCCCGCTCGTCGGGCGCGCTGCCGCGGATGTAGGAGTAGACGAAGTAGCCGATGCGGATCAGCATCAGCTCCAGCATCAGGTTCGGCCGGGTCAGCGGCCGCCGCCAGAAGCGGAGCAGGGGGATCCAGGCGAACCGGCCGGGGAGCTGCTCGGCGACCGGGGTCGGCATCGGGCGCTCCCACAGCGGCGAGGAGCGCGTCAGGAACGGCACGGCGCAGGCCGCGGCGAGCGCCGCGAGGAGCGGCGCGTTCTCGCCGACGGGGCCGAGGAACGGGTTGTCCGGCACCAGCACGGTGCTGCTGAGCGTCATGACGAGCACGACGAGTACGGGCCATACGAGCCGGTCCGCGCGGCGCTTGCCGACGCGTCCGACGAGGGCGAGCAGGATCCACAGCTGCTGGTGCTGCCAGGCGGTGGGCGAGACGGCGACCGCGACACAGCCGGTGATCGCCGTGGCCAGCAGGGTCTGCCCGTCCTTGGCGTAGTGCGCGGCGCGGCGCAGGCCGAGCACGGCGACCGCGACGGCGAGCACCCCGTACAGGGCCAGCTCGGCGGGGCCGTGCAGCCCGACGCGCAGCAGCAGCCCGTGCAGCGACTGGTTGGCGAGGCCGTCGGCGGCGTTGCCGAGCCCGGCGCCCGCGATGTGGTGCACCCAGTACGACCAGGAGTCGTCCGGCATCGCCGCCCAGGCCAGGGCCGTGCAGACGGCGAAGGCGGCGCCGGACGCCACGGCCGCGCGGCGGCGCCCCACCAGCCACAGCAGGGGCGCGAAGAGCAGGACGGCGGGCTGGAGCGCCGCCGCGACGCCGACGAGCACCCCGGTCGTACGGTCCGAAAGGCGCGGCAGACAGCAGCCGAGGAGCACGAGCAGCACCGGGATGATGCTGGTCTGCCCGAGGGTGAAGGTGTTCCGTACCGGCAGGGACAGCACCATCAGGCTGATCGCGACGGGCGCGGCCAGGTGTGCCGTCCGCCGGGAGACCGGTCCGGGCAGGGAACGGGCGGCGACGAGGGCGAGCGCGACGACGAGGAGCAGGGTGGCGAAGGTCCAGACGAGGCCGAGGCCCTGCTCGGCGGCCCGGGTCAGCGGTTTGAGCACGAGCCCGGCGAAGGGCGAACCGGTGAACTTGTCCGTGTCGTACAGCGAGCCGTTCACGTGCAGCACGCCGTGGTCGCCGATCCAGGTCTCCAGGTCCGTGAAGCGCCGCTCGGGCGGCAGCCGCAGCACGGCCGCGGCCTGCCGCGCGGCCAGCAGTCCCGCGACGAGCCACAGGGCTCCCAGCGCCACGAAGATCCTGGGCCCTCGCCCCGACGGACCGCTCAGTCCGCCCCGTTCCGCATTTGCCACGCCCCGCCGCTCCTCCGTCGCCCAGTCACCCTCTTAGGGGAGGTTGAAACCTTACTGAGTCCCCGGAAACAGACGCAGGACACCCCTCGGCCACCTGACAACCTCCCACAGTTGCCTGAAAGGGATTGCCGCGCCCCCATCGATTAAGTACTTTGTTCGCGGAACTAATGGAAAGGACCTCATGTCTCAGAGCGCAGGGCAGGACCCGAACGGCACGGCCGATACAGGCAGCGCGACCGGTACGAGCGGCGCCGGCCGCCCGCCGCAGGAGCTGTGGACCGAGGTCGACCGCTACTTCAGCGAGCTGCTCGCCCCCGCCGACGACGCGCTCACCGCGGCGCTGCGCGACAGCGACGCGGCCGGTCTGCCGCAGATCGCGGTCTCCCCCAACCAGGGCAAGCTGCTTCAGCTCCTGGCCCAGCTCCGGGGCGCCCGCCGCATCCTGGAGTTCGGCACGCTCGGCGGCTACAGCAGCATCTGGCTGGGCCGCGCCCTGCCCGCCGACGGCCACCTCGACACCTTGGAGTTCAGCCCCGCGCACGCCGAGGTCGCCCGCGCCAACATCGCGCGCGCCGGTCTCGCCGACCGGGTCGAGGTCCATGTCGGCCCCGCCCTGGAGACGCTGCCCCGGCTGGCGGCTCGGAGCCCCGAAAATCCCGAGGACCCTGGGAGCACGGCCCCGTACGACCTCGTCTTCATAGACGCCGACAAGCCGAACAACCCGCGCTACCTTGAGTGGGCGCTAAAACTCTCCCGGCCGGGCACGCTGATCATCGGCGACAACGTCGTACGGTCGGGCGCGGTGGTCGACCCGGCCCATACGGATGCCGGGGTGCGGGGTGTGCGCGACTTCCTCGACATTCTCGCGGAAAACCCGCGGGTGAGCGCCACCGCGCTCCAGACGGTCGGCAGCAAGGGCTACGACGGTTTCGCGATGGCGCTGGTCACGGAGTGACGCGTAGCGGTCGTGGCGGTCGTGGTGGTCGGCGGGGCGCATTCCTCGATTTCCCCGATTGATGGGCGCGCGCCCGTTATCGAATGCCAACGGATTCGCCGTCGGACAGTGAGGCCCGGCGACCCGGTGCGGTACGGGCCGCCGAGGGGCGGAAACCGCAGCTCGGCCCCGTAGCCGGCCCGGCGGTGCGGCTGCCCGCCGGACGCGGAGAAACGCGTCGACGGACCGAGCGTTCAAGGCCCCGGAGAATGCGACCGGGGAAAAGCATCCGACGCCCGGAAGAAGGCGAATGGTTCCGGTGGATTTCCGCTTTTCCCTGCCGGCGCAGGCGGCCCCGGTTGAATCCCGACTGAATCCGGGCTGAACCGGGGACCTTTCCTCGGTTGTTGCTAGGGTGCGGCCATGAGTGCGAGCGCGGAGAAAGCGGCCGGGGAGCCCCCGGCGCTGCGGCGGGATGCCCGGCGCAACCGGGAACTGCTGATCGCGGCCGCCCGTGAGATCTACGCCGAACAGGGCGTGGAGGCCCCGCTGGACGAGATCGCGCGCCGGGCCGGCGTCGGCAACGCCACGCTCTACCGCCGCTTCCCGACCCGCGAGGCGCTCATCGAGGCGGTCTTCCACGACACGCTCACCGCGACGCGCGAGGCCGGCGAGCGGGCCCGGCTGGTCGAGGACGCCTGGGAGGCGCTGCGCGGGTACTGGGAGCGGATCTTCTCCCTCGTCGCGGCCGACCGAGGGGCCAACGACCTGATCACCACGGGCGTCGAGGGCGTACCGTCGCTCGACGCCCTGCGGGAGCACAACCACGAGACCGTGCTGACGCTCGTCGCCCGCGCCCAGGAACAGGGCGCGATGCGGCCCGACGTCACCGCCGAGGACATCCTCTTCCAGCTGGCCGCCCTGGGCCGCTCCGTCCCCGCCTTCGCCGCCGTCGCCCCGGGCTCCTGGCGCCGGCACCTCGCCCTGCTCCTGGACGCCCTCCGTCCGGAGGGCGCGCACCCCCTCCCCGCCCCGCCGCTCTCCCTCGGCCAGCTCGCGGGCGTCATGGCGGACATGAACCCGGGCCGGACGCCGACGGCCTAGCGTCTGCCGGGCGAGTGCTGGTCCCGGCCACTCCTTGAGGGCTGCGTCCGGCAGGCACTGACAGGTCCCGGCGGGCACTGGCAGACACTGACGGCCGCCGGGCCCAAGCCCGGCGGCCGTCAGACCAAGAGCAGTTGTCAGACCAAAAGCACTTGTCGGACCGAGAGCGGCTGCCGGATCAGGAGCGGCTGTCAGACCGCCAGCAGCCGTTCGATCGCGTCGCGGTAGTCGCGCAGCACCAGGCGCAGCTCTTCCGTCTGCGGTTCGGCCGCCTCATCGTGCCAGGTGGCGCGCAGCGCGCGGCGGCGTTCGCCGAGGATGTCGGTGAGGCGTGCGGTCAGTTCCTCGTAGAGCGCGTCGATCTCCCGGACCGACGACCGCGGTTCGTCGACGAAGCCGTTGACCGCATGGCGCAGCTGGGGCAGGAGCCGGTCGCGGTCGCCCTGCGGCAGCAGCGAGGCGGCCGACGGCTCGCCCTGGAGCGGGACCCGGCCGTCCGGCCCGCCCTGCCGCGGTACGCGCGGAGTGTGCTCTTCCGCGGCGGGGGCCACGTCCCTGTCCGGGGTCAGCCCCCGGCCCGGCGGAGTCTCCTCCCCCAGGGTCCTTCCCTCGCCCGGCGGGGGCGCCGCGCCGCGTCCCGCGCGTGCCTCCTGCCCGGGCCCGTACTCCCCGGACTCGCGGTTCCCCGGCTCGTGGTGCCCGGGAGACCTCGTGCCGCCCGTACCGCCCGTACCGCCCGTACGGTCGGCGGCACCCGCGTCGGACTCGCCGAGCCGTCGCCCCTCGGGGCCGCCCCGCCCGCCCTGGACGTCCCGTCCGTCGAGGCCGTCACGTCCTTCGCGTCCATCACGTGCCGGGAAGCCGCCCGGTCCATTGGGTCCGCTCGTCACGATGTCCCGCCCTTCGTCGATTCGTGCCGCCTGTTGGCTCCCGCCCACGGAATGCCCGTACGGTGCCGATCCGACGCGTGCGCGCGCCCTCGCGGCCGTTCCTCCATCAGCTCGTCGAAGAGGCCCCGGGCCCCGACGACGGCCTCCCTCAGCTCCTCCGTCGCCGCGCGCCCCTCGCGGGCCCGGTCGGCGGCGGCGTGCACCTGGCGGTAGCCGCGCACGCTGTACGCGTGGTGCACGGACAGCGCCGCCACCTGCTCGTCATAGGGGTCCGCCGGGTAGCCGCGGTCGCGTACGAGCCGGGCGAGCAGCCGTTCGGCGTCTGCCACGGCCTGTTCCGGCGCGTCGACGAACCCCTCCTGGACCCCGGTCCAAGAAGCCGCGTATCGCTCGCGCGACTCCTCCGTCAGGGGCTGGATCTTGACATCCCCGTGCCGCCGCAGCCGTTCGCCCAGCTCCTTCTCCGCCGCCTTGGCATCGCCCTCGTGCCGGGCGAGGGCCAGGTCGTACTCGGGGCCGAAGCGTCGCCGCAGGCCACGCCCCCGGCCGCGTCCCCGGCCACCGCGCAGCAGCCCGGCGGCGAGCGCCGCGAGGAGGATGACGGCGGCGACGATCACCATGATGATCACGCCAGTTGACATGTCGTCCCTTCCGCAGGAGCCCCTGCTTCCGGGGCCCGTTCGCGCTCGGGTAGCCCGGCCGCCCCCGCCCAAACTCGGCTGCGCCGCCCGTCCCTGCCTGCCAGGATGCGGCCATGACGCACACCGCCACCGGCCTCGCGCGCTGGACCGTCGCCCCACAGCCCGTCGGAGCCCCCGAGTCGGCCGCCCTGCTGCGCGAATACCTGATCGACGTCGCGGACAGCTGGTACGTGCTCCACCACGGCCGCCGCTCGACCGCCGAGGAGATCGAGCGGCACCTGAGCGAGATGCCCAGCGACGACCTCGCCCCGCCGGACGGCCTCTACCTGGTGGCCCGCCACGGAGGCGAACCGGTGGGCTGCGTGGGGCTGCGCCGCCTGGACGCCCGTACCGCCGAGCTGCGGCGGATGTTCCTGCGCGTCGGCAAGCGCGGCCTCGGTGGCGCGTCCATGCTGCTCACGGCGGCGGAGGCGGCGGCGCGCGACTGGGGCGTGCGGCGCGTCGTGCTCGACACCAGGCTCGACCTGGTGGAGGCCCGCGCCCTCTACGTACGCCATGGCTACACCGAGATCCCGGTCTACTCCGACAGCCCGCACGCCGAGATCTGCTACGGGAAGGAGCTGGCCTGACCCGGCGCGGCGCAGGCCCGTCGCGAGGCTCCTCGGGGCCCGGCCAGAAGGCGGGCGGGCCCCATGGCCCTCAGACCGGTTCCGGCGGCGACGGCCGCCGCGCGTCGCCGTTGTGCGGCCGTTCCCCGTCCGATCCGCACAGCTCCCCGTTCAACTCCTCGACCAGCTCGATGAGGTCCGTGGGCCGGTCCGGCGTCCACCAGTCGCCCAGCAGCTCGACCAGCGACTCCGCCCGCGCCCGGTACAGCAGGCCCGCGAGCCGCCGGCCCTCGTCGGTCAGCACGAGCGGCAGCCCCTCCCGTACGGCCAGCCGCCGCTCCTCCAACTGACGCGCCGCCTCGGTGATGACGCGCAGCGGTACGGGCACGCGCTCGGCGAGCAGCCCCGGCTCGACGGAGCCGTAGCGGTTCATACGCAGCAGCATCCAGCTCGCGGCGGGCTTCAGGTCCAGCCCGGCCCGTTCGGTGATCTTCTCGTAGACGCGGCGGCGGCCCTCGCGGGTGCCGAGTACGGAGAGCGCGCGGGCGGCCTCGTCGCGGGAGGAGCGTTCGACGGGGTTGGAGGAGAGGACCTCGCTGGTGTCGGGGACGCTGACGCTGCCGCGCAGCGGCTCCTCGCGGAGCAGCCAGGCGAGGAGGAAGGCGACGGCGGCGACCGGTACCGCGTACAGGAAGACGTCCGTGATCGAGACGGAGTACGCCTGGAGCACCCCCGACCGCTCCCCCGGCGGGAGCCCCGCGACGGCGCGCGGGTCGGAGGAGAGCGTCTTGGGGTCGACGCCGGGCGGCAGCCGTTTTCCGGCCAGAGCGTCGGCGATGCGCGGGGAGAGCTTGTTGGCGAAGATCGTGCCGAAGATGGAGACGCCGAACGACGCGCCGATGGAGCGGAAGAAGGTCGCGCCGGAGGTGGCGACGCCGAGGTCCGCGTAGCCGACGGCGTTCTGCACGATGAGCACGAGGACCTGCATGACCAGGCCGAGTCCGAAGCCGAAGACGAAGAAGTAGCCGCTCATCTCGACGACGCCGCTGGCCGGGTCGAGCCGGTGCAGGAGCAGCAGCCCGACGACGATGACGGCGGTGCCCGCGATGGGGAAGACCTTGTAGCGGCCCGTGCGGCTGACGATCTGCCCGGAGGCCGTCGAGGAGAGCAGCATGCCGATCACCATCGGCAGCATGTGCACGCCGGACATGGTGGGCGAGACGCCCTGGACGACCTGGAGGAAGGTCGGCAGGTACGTCATCGAGCCGAACATGGCGAAGCCGACGACGAACCCGATCACCGAACAGAGCGCGAACGTACGGATCTTGAAGAGCCTCAGCGGCAGCACCGGTTCGGCGGCGCGCCGCTCCACGAACACGAACGGGACCAGCAGCGCCACGCCCAGCGCCCCGAGCCCGATGATCTGCCACGACGCCCACGGGTAGCTGACGCCGCCGAGCGAGGTCGTCAGGACCAGGCAGGTGGCGACGGCGGCGATCAGGAAGGTGCCGAGGTAGTCGATGCGGTGCGGGGTGCGGCGGGTCGGGATGTGCAGCACGGCGGCGATCACGAGGAGGGCGATCACGCCGATGGGCAGGTTGATGTAGAACACCCAGCGCCAGCTGAGGTGGTCCACGAAGAGCCCGCCGAGCAGCGGCCCGAGCACGCTCGTACCGCCGAAGACCGCGCCGAACAGCCCTTGGTAGCGCCCTCGGTCGCGCGGCGGCACGATGTCGCCGACGATGGCCATCGACAGCACCATCAGACCGCCGCCGCCCAGCCCCTGGAGAGCGCGGAAACCGATGAGTTCCGGCATGTTCCGAGCCACACCGCAGAGCGCGGAGCCGATCAGGAAGATGACGATGGCCGCCTGGAAGAGCTTCTTGCGGCCGTACTGGTCGCCGAGCTTGCCCCACAGCGGCGTCGCCGCCGTCGCGGCCAGCAGATAGGCGGTGACCACCCACGAGATGTGGTCCAGGCCGCCGAGGTCGCTGACGATCGTCGGCAGGGCGGTGGAGACGATCGTCTGGTCCAGTGCGGCGAGCAGCATGCCGAGCAGCAGCGCGCTGATCGCGATGAGAACGGTCCGCCTGGGCTGCCCCGCGCCGGGCACACCGACCGGCGGCCCCTCGGAGGGCGCGGGTGTGCCCGCTGGGTTCCCGTCCTGCGCCATGGACGCCTCCTGGGGTCCCGGCCACGCTGAGCCGTGGCAGTCGTCCGTACGGACCGTACGAACCGTGCGGGGCCATACGGGCCCGCTCGGCACTGCCCTCCATCTTGGTCCGAATGCCCCGGTATGGCCCGCTGATATACGCCATCAGCAGCTGAGGGCCGCCTGTGCAGAACCCATTCCGCTCTGGATAATCGCTGCGATGTCAGGGAGGGGACATTTGTGACAGGAGAGCTCTGCCCACGCTGCTCCGCACCGACCCGCACGGACGGCGCCCCGAGCTGCCGCTGTGACGCCCTGGCGGCGGAACGGGTAGCGGAGATCGCGGCTTCCGAGGACTTCGACCCGCTGCGATTACGCCCGTATGTGGCGCTCGGGGACGGCGTCGCGGGCCGGGACGGCGGACCGCAGCCACCGCCCGTACGTTTCGCTGGGGAACCCTTGTCCGGCGGGGACCTCTTACCCAGCGGGAGCCCCATATTGAGCGGGGGCCCGTTGTTCGGCGGGGAGCCCCTGACCGGCGGGGGGTCTTTCTCCGGCGGAGGGCCTTTGCCCGGCGGGGAGTCTTTTCCCGGCGGAGGGCCTTTGACCGACGGGGAATCTTTTCCCGGCAGAGGGCGCTCCGGGGGCCCGGGCGGGGGCCGCGCGGGCTACGGAGTCCCGCCCGTCGCCCCCGGAGAGGACCTCTTACCCGGCGGGCCGCCGCCCGCCAGGAGCCAGCCGCCGCCCGAACCGGGCCGGCCCGTTCCGGCCCCCGGGCCGGGCCGAATCGGACCGGCCGCCGAGCCGGGCGGAAACCCCGCAGCCCACACCGGGAACCGCTCGCCCCACCGGCCGCCCCCGCGCCATCGGCGGCGCCGGCGCCCGACCGCCACGATCGTCACGCTGGCCACCGGGGCCGCTGCGGCCGTCGCCTGCGCCGTCGCGATCAGCACCGGATCGCTGGGCGGGAACCGCGACGACGGCCAAACGCTCTCCCGGGAACGTACGAGCGCGCCGCCTCCCGAGGGGATGCCCGACGAGAACCCGGCGCAGGCGCCGGTATCGGCGCCCGCCGCCCCGCCGCCGCCCCTCCCGGCCGCCCCGCCCCGGGCCCCGGCCGGGCGGGCGTCGCGGGCCGCACCCCCGGCACGCACCCCGGTCCCGAACCTCCCCCGGCCGCCCGCCGCGAGCCCGGCCGCCCCGTCCCCGTTCCACTCCACGCCCCCGCGGCCACCGGCGGTACGTGTGCTGCGGGAGGGGATGCGCGGGTCCGATGTGGCCGACATGCAGCGGCGCCTGACGCGGACCGGCATCTGGTACGAGGGCGGGATCAACGGCTACTTCGGCGCGGACGAACGGCGCGCCGTCGCCGACTTCCAACGGTCCAAGACCATCACCACCGACCCCGCCGGGGTCTACGGCCCCCGGACCCGCTACGCCCTGGAGGCCGAGACGGGCGGCCGGTAGAGCGCCCCGCGGACGATCCACGGCGGCGTGCCGGACCACCGGACCATCCGTCGGGGCTCTGGCCGCCTGCCCGTCGGGGCTCTGGCCGTCCGCCCGTCGGGGCTCCGACCGCCCGTCGGGGCTATGAATTTCGCACCGTTCGCGGCGGAGCGTGGAGACATGAAGAATCCGTGGTTGCTCCTGGCCCTGCCCCTTCTCCCCTTCCTCTTCCTCCTCCGGCTGCTGCTGCGCCGCCGGGCGGCCCTGCCCGGCGGGCGCGGCCCGGGCGGCGCGCCCGGAGCCGGGGTGCGGGAACCGCGCCGACCGCTGCCGACGCCGCCGGCCGCCGCGGTCGGCTTGTCGCACCCCCACGAGCCGGGCACCGCATAGACCGCCAGGCCGCGGACCGGCGGACCGACGGCGATGCCGATGCCGATGCCGATGCCGATGCCGACCGCGGAATACCGGCCTCCGCCCCGCTCGGCGACCCCGCCGACGGAGCCGTGAACTCGTTTTGTATCGTTGAAGAACAAAGTGATCCCGCCTGTTTTCCCTGACCGGCGGGCGGGGTCACTTGTTTCTCCCCTTCTCCCTCCTCCCCCTTCCCCACCCCCTCGCCCCGCGCCCCCGGGGCCGTTTGGCGTGCACGGTCCCACTTTGTATCGTTGAGAAACAAAGCGGCTCGCGCCGAGTGCCCGCCGCATCGCGTCAACCGAGCCCAGGAGTGCAGTATGCGCAGGTCAGAGGAGTTCAACGGGGTCAAGGCCCTACTCCTGGACATGGACGGCACCATCGTCAACTCCGACCCCGTCGTCGAGCGCTGCTGGCACCAGTGGGCCGAGGAGCAGGGGCTCGACCCGGTCGAGGTGATGAAGGTCGTGCACGGCCGGCAGGGCTACGCGACCATGGCCGCGCTCCTCCCCGACCGCCCCATGGAGCTGAACTACGCCGACAACCGCCGGATGCTCGCGCAGGAGACCGCCGATCTGGACGGCGTCGCGCCGGTGCCCGGCGCGCCCGCCTTCATGGCCTCGCTCGCCGAACTGCCGCACGCCCTGGTGACCTCGGCCGACGCCGCGCTCGCCACGGCGCGGATGGGGGCCACGGGGCTGCCGATGCCGCAGGTGCGGATCACGGCGGAGTGCGTCGGCGCGAGCAAGCCGGACCCGGAAGGGTTCCTCAAGGGCGCCGCCGAGCTGGGGTTCACGCCCGCCGAGTGCGTCGTGTTCGAGGACTCCGAGGCCGGCATCGAGGCCGGCCGGGCCGCCGGGATGCGGGTCGTCGGCGTCGGGCCCCGCGCGGCGGCCTTCGCCCCGGACGCGCACGTGACGCACTTGGACCAGGTGCGCGCCGAAGCGCTCCCCGGCGGGGGCATCCGCCTGCGCATCACCGGCTGACGCCGCTTCTCACGTCACGGAATCGAGGCCGGGGGCGGCCCGCCTCCGGAAGGGGCGGCGGGGCGGAGCCGACCTCCGCCACCGCCGCCCCTGTTACGCGCGTCAGCCGCCACCACCGCCGTTGCGCGCGTCAGCCCGCCACCACCCCCATTGCGCGCGTCAGCCCGCCACCGCCCCCATTGCGCGCGTCAGCCCGCCACGGCCTCGTACAGGCTGAAGCCCGCGAGCGCGAGCATCACCAGCGCCGCCACCTTCGTGATCAGCTTCAGCGGTACGTGCTTCATGAGCGTGCGGCCGCCGAGGATCCCCAGCCCCGCCACCGCCCAGAGCGCCAGCACCGCGCCCACGCCGACCGAGACCGGGTCGTCGTAGCGGGCGGCCAGGTTGGCCGTCATGATCTGGGTCAGGTCACCGAACTCCGCGACCAGGATCAGCATGAAGCCCGCCCCGGCCACCTTCCAGAAGCTCTGGTCCACGGGCTTCTTGATCTCTTCCTCGCCGTCGTCCTTCTTCAGCAGCAGCACCGCCGCCCCCGCCAGGAACAGGGCGCCGACGACGCCCTGTACGAGCCGGTGCGGGAGCAGCGTGAGCACGCTGCCCGCCGCGATGGCGAGGGCCACGTGCACGGCGAAGGCGGCGGCGACGCCGACGAAGACGTACGACGCGCGGTAGCGGGTGCCGAGCATGAGCCCGGCGAGTGCGGTTTTGTCCGGCAACTCGGCCAGGAAGACGACGCCGAAGACGAGCGCGGTGATGCTGATGCTGAGCACGGGATGGTTTCCTCGATCGGTCGGGTGTGCCGCACCGAGAGACCTGCGTGATCAGGGGTCGCTTCGGCACGACAGCGTCATGGACACTGCGGCCGAAGGTCTCGCTGGCGGCTGCTCGCGCAGTCGCCTCCGGGCGCCGGCTCAGCCCCTCCGCATTCCGAAGAATGTCAAAGGGCCTGGGCAGTATGTCGACGGTCCGGCGAAGAGCTACTCCCCTTCTGCTCCGAACAGCCTACGCGACCGCCCCACCGCCGGGCACGCCCCGCAGCGGCCCACGAGGCACCGCGTCCGCCACCGGCCCCCGCCCCGTCACCGCCTCGGCCACCGCACCCGCCGACCGCCCCGGCCCCTCTCCCGACCCGCCCCGCCGGCCCCGTCCCGGTGGATCCGGCCCCGCGCGATCAGCTCCAGTACGACCGCCACGGCCACCGCCTGCACCGCCATCAGCGCGACCAGCACGAACAGCTGCACCGCGCCCGCCAGCACCGGTGACGCACCGCCCAGCAGCATCCCGACGAACGCCCCGGGCAGGGTGACCAGCCCCACCGTCCGGGTCTGGTCCAGGCCCGGCAGCAGCGCGTCGGAGGCGGCCGGGCGGGCGATCTCCAGCCGCGCCTCGCGGTCGAGGAGGCCGAGCGCCATGCCCGCCTCCACCTCCCCGCGCCGGGCGTGCAGCTCGTCCAGCGCGCGCCGCCCGCCGAGCACGGTCGCGGTGAGGCCGCCGCCGATGAGGATGCCGGTGATCGGGATGAGCGCGATGCCCTTGACCGGTACGAGCCCGGTCAGCAGCAGCGCGGCGACCACCGGCAGCACCCCCGCCCCGATCGGTACGGCCGTCCACCACCAGGTGCCGTTGTCCGTGACGCGGCGGCCCGAGGTGCGTACCGCGACGAGGAACATCAAAGCGATGAACGCCAGCAGCAGCGGGACGGAGTGGATCACGAAGCCGATGACGTAGGAGACGGCGGCGAGTTGGACGGCGGCGCGCACGCCGGAGGCGGCGATGGCGCGGGCGTAGCCCCGGCCCCGGCCGTCCGAGAGGCGGGCGAGCGCGGTGATGCCCACGGCCGCGACGAGCAGAACGGCCAGCACCGCCCCGAGGGTGGCGTTGACCGGGAGCAGCGCGGCGGACGCGAGGGGCGGGCCGGATGAGTGCGGTGAGGCCAGTGGGTCGAAAGCGGTCAGAGGATCCGAGGAGACCAGCTGAGCCAGTGGGGCAGCGAACACCAGATCAGCGTACGGCCGGACGAGAGCGGCCAACGCGACGGCAGGTGCGGGTGAGTGGTACTGCGTCAGATGGCCCAACCCTCTTGCCTTGACATGATCGCGTCGTCACCCTGTTACTTGGCGCCCACCCCACGGCAACCCGGCGCCGGGATTCTGGCCGTGCCTCAACGGCCAATGCCCCCCACACAGAGGGAGTTCGCATGTCCGGTCCGCGCAATGCCTCCGCCCCCCGCAGCGTCTACGCGCGTCGCATAGCCGTCGCGGGCGGTCTCACCGCCCTGCTCGGCGCGATCGTCCTCAACGGCCCGGCCGCCCAGGCGGACCCGCCCGCCCCGCCGGACGCCGCCACCGCCCGTACGTACCTGGGCGAGCTGACGGTGAAGGCCGAGGGGTCGATGGACGGCTACAGCCGGTCGAAGTTTCCGCACTGGATCACCCAGAGCGGCGCCTGCAACACCCGCGAAGTCGTGCTCAAGCGGGACGGCCAGGATGTCCAGCAGGACTCCAAGTGCGCGGCGGTCAAGGGCACCTGGAAGTCGGCTTACGACGGGGCCAGCTGGACCGCCGCGTCCGATCTGGACATCGACCACATCGTGCCGCTCGCCCAGGCATGGCGCTCCGGCGCGAACTCCTGGACCCAGGCGCAACGCCAGGCGTTCGCCAATGACCTGACCCGGCCGCAGCTGATAGCGGTCACCGACAACGTCAACCAGCAGAAGAGCGACAAGGACCCGGCGCAGTGGATGCCGCCGCTCAACTCCTACGCCTGCACGTACGCCCGTATGTGGGTCACGGTGAAGCACTACTACAAACTCACCGTCGACTCCGCCGAGAAGACCAAGCTCACCTCGATCCTGAACGGCTGCTGATCCGGCTGCCGCCCCGGCTGCTGATCCGGCTGCCGAGTCGGCTTCCGGCCCGGTTGCCGACCGACCACTGACCGACCGCCGGGCCGACTGCCGACGGACCACCGGCCGACTGCCGACAGACTGTCGACGGGCTGCCGACCGGGCCCGGCCCGGCGGGAAACTCACGGCCTCCCTCCGTCGTTCCGTACCGTACGGAACGACGGAGGGAGGCCCGCATGACCGCCGGCCTGCGATTGGGACCGCTGCTTCGGTACATCGACCGGGAAGCGGGCGAGAACGCCACGATCTGGATCGAGGCCGACCGGCCCTGTACGGCGGAGGTGCGCTGCGCGGACGGCGCGGGCGGTTCGGCCCGCAGCTGGCAGTTGGCGGGACACCACTACGCGCTGATCCCGGTCACCGGGCTGCGGCCGGGCACCGAGACGGCCTACCGCGTCCTGCTCAACGGCGAACAGGTGTGGCCGCCGGCCGGCTCGCCCTTCCCGGAGAGCACCATCCGGATGCCGGAGAGCCGGGACGCCACGCTGCGCGTCACGTTCGGCTCCTGCCGGTGGGCGGCGGCGCCGTCCGACAGCGGGCACGACCCGGTCGGCCCCGACGCCCTGGACACGCTGGCCGGCTCCCTCGCCCGCAGCCCCGGAGCCGAACGCCCGGACGTACTGCTGCTCCTGGGCGACCAGGTCTACGCCGACGAGACCTCCGCCGACACCCGCCGCTGGCTGGCGGCGCGCCGCGATCTGGCCGAGCCGCCATGGCACCAGGTGGCGGACTACGAGGAGTACACGCGGCTGTATTACGAGTCCTGGCTGGAACCCGAGATCCGCTGGCTGCTCTCGACCGTCCCCTCCCTGATGATCTTCGATGACCACGACATCATTGATGATTGGAACACCAGCGAGGCGTGGCTGGAGGGGATGCGCGCGACGCCGTGGTGGCAGGAGCGGGTGGTCAGCGGGCTGATGTCGTACTGGGTCCACCAGCACCTGGGCAACCTCTCGCCCGACGAGCTGGCCGCCGACAAGTTGTACGGGGCGGTGTGCGAGGCGCGTGACGGCACGGAGCTGGTACGGGAGTTCGCGTCCCGCGCCGACGCCGACCCCACCGGCGTCCGCTGGAGCTACCGACGCGACTTCGGGCGGGTACGGCTGCTGATGGTCGACACCCGGGGCGCTCGGGTGCTGGACGAGGGCCGCCGGGCCATGCTCGCCCCGACGGAGGCCGAGTGGCTGCGCTCGGCGGCGCTCGACGGCGGCCCCGGCGCGTACGACCATCTCCTGATCGGCTCCTCGCTGCCGTGGCTGCTGCCGCACTTCGTGCACGACGTGGAGGCGTGGAACGCGGCCGTCTGCCGTGGCGAGCGCGGTCCGCGCTGGGCGCGGATCGGCGAGAAGCTGCGCCGGCGGGCGGACTTGGAGCACTGGGCGGCGTTCCCCGCCTCCTTCGACGCGCTCGCCGACCTCATCTCGACGGTGGGCAGCGGGCCCGGCGCGCCCGCCACGATCAGCGTGCTGTCCGGCGACGTGCACCACGCGTACGTGGCCGAGCCGGAGTTCGGCCGCTTTCCGGGCGGGCTGGAGAGCCGGGTGCACCAGCTGACCTGTTCGCCCGTGCACAACAGCATCCCCGCCTCGATACAGCACGGCTTCCGGTTCGGGTGGAGCCGTGCCGGGCGGTGGCTGGGGCGCGGCTTCGCGCGGCATGGGCGGGTGGCGCGGCCGGCGGTGGAGTGGAGCAAGACGGGCGGCCCCTGGTTCGGCAATCAGCTGATGACGCTGACGCTGCGCGGGCGCGGGGCTCGGCTGCGGCTCGATCAGGCGGTCGCGGGCCGAGGCCGAGACCGTGACGGGGGCGATCGGGGCGATCGGGGCGATCGGGGCGGCCAGGGGGGTAAGGGCGGTCGGAGCGGCCGCGTGAGCAAGGGGCTGAAGGGACCGAAGAGGCTGAAGGGGGCCTTGGAGGCGGAGCTGTCGCCGCGCGGGGACCCTTCGCCTCCGTGATCCGGGCGTCGCCCCGGCCCACCGGCCGGAGGGATGGATTCCGTCATACCGGCGGATGTCCACGCGGTGAGGCGGGTGAGGCTGCGGGTGGCCAGTACATCGAATTTGTCTGTACCAAAACAAGAACTTGAACTTGCAAGTAACGATTAGGTCAACCTAACCTGGGTCCCTCGTTTCCGTCCCCGACACGAGGAGATCAGCCATGCCCCCCACCAATGTCGCCCTCAGCGAACGGCTCACCACGGCCAAGCCCTACGTCCTCTCCCTCTTCCGCATCGTCGTCGGGCTCCTCTTCGCCTGCCACGGCGCGGCGGCCCTCTTCGGCATAATCGGCGGCGCGTCCGGCACCGGCGATACCATCACGGCCGGTACCTGGCCAGGCTGGTACGCGTCCGTGATCCAGCTCGTCGGCGGCATCGTGGTGCTCCTCGGCCTCGGCACCAGGACCGCCGCCCTGATCTGCTCCGGCTCCATGGCGTACGCGTACTTCAGCACCCACGCCCCCGACGGCCTGTGGCCGCTGCTCAACGGCGGCGAGGCGTCCGCCATGTTCTGCTGGGCCTTCCTGCTGCTGGTCTTCACCGGCCCCGGCTCCCTCGCCCTGGACCGGGTGCTCGCCCGCACCCGCCAGAGCGCGCCCGCCGCGGCGCAGCAGCGCGAGCCGAGCGCCATCGGCTGACGCGGCTGGCATCCGGACGGCCCGGCTGATCAGCTCACCCCGCTGATCCGGACGGCCCAGTTCCCTCCGCTCATTCCGCTCACCCCGCTCAACGCGCCACCGGGGCCCCGTCCATCGGCCGGGGCCCCGCCCAGCGCCGCGGACCGGCGTCACGCACCCCCGCACCCGTGGCCCGGGCGTCGCAGGCGTACGCTGTACGGCTGTGAAGGCCGCTCCTGCCGCTCCCCTGCGACACCGCGGCGGGGGACCGTACCGGGAGATCAGGACGTGTTGGAGCAGTTGGGGTCATTGGCCGACCCCCCATGGATCTATGTGATCGTCGGCCTGTCCGTACTGCTCGATGTCTTCCTGCCCGTACTGCCCAGCGGCGTCCTGGTGATCACCGCCGCCACGGCGGCCGCCGGATCGACCGCCGCCGACGCGGTCGGCGGCGCCACCCCGGCCCACCCCGCGCACGACGTCTCCACCATGTTCTCCCTGATGCTGTGCGCCGCCACCGCCTCCGTACTCGGCGACCTCGTCGCCTACCGGCTCGCCTGGCGCGGCGGCGCCCGCTTCGACCGCGCCATGGCCCGTTCCCGGCGGCTCGCCGCCGCCCAGGACAAGATCGGCACGGCGCTGTCGCGCGGCGGCGGCCCGCTCGTCGTGCTGGCCCGGTTCGCGCCCGCCGGCCGCTCCGTGGTGAGCATCGGCGCGGGCGTCATGCATCGCGACGTCGCCGAGTTCCTGCCCTGGTCGGCGCTGGCCGGGGTGGTCTGGGCCGCGTACAGCGTGAGCCTCGGCTACTTCGGCGGCCAGTGGCTGGGGGCGACCTGGTTCGGCACGGCGGTCTCGGTGTTCGCCCTCTTCGCGGCGGGCGCGGGCGCCGGCTTCCTGATGCGCCGCCCCCGCGGGCCCCGCGAGAGCCCGGCGCCGTAGCTCGACCCGCGCACGCGGCTGATCGGCCCGGTGGGAGCATGGGCCGATGAGTTCCCCGTGGACCGTCCGCCCCGAAGCCCCCGCGGACATCGAGACCGTACGCCGGATCAACCTCGACGCCTTCGGCAATCCCGGCGAGGCCGACCTGGTCGACGCGCTGCGCACCGACCCCGGCTGGCTGCCGGGGCTCAGCCACGTCGCCGAGACGCCGGAGGGCGAGGTCGTCGCCCACGCCCTGCTGACCCGCTGCCGGGTCGGCGACGCTCCGGCCGTGGCGCTGGCCCCGTGCTCGGTCCTCCCCGCGCGGCAGCGGCAGGGCGCCGGGGACGCCGTCATCCGCTCGCTCCTCGACGCGGCCCGTGCGGCCGGTGAGCGGACCGCGATCGTGCTCGGCCACCCGTCGTACTACCCCAGGTTCGGGTTCGAGCCGGCTTCCCGCTTCGGCATCCTGGCACCGCAGGAGTGGCCGGACGAGGCGTTCATGGCGCTCGGCCTGGACCCGGCGGCGGGACTGCCGGGCGGGATGGTGCGCTACGCGGCGGCGTTCGGCATCGACTGACGGGCGTACGGGCGGGGGGCGTACGGGCGAGGGCGTACGGGCGAGGGCCGGGGCAGGGGCCGACGAGGCAGCGGTCCGACCACAGAGGGCCGGAGCCAACGAGGCAGCGGCCCGGCCGCAGAGGACCGGACCGCTGCCGCGCGTACTACCGGCCGTTCGCCGCTTTCACCACTCTCACGACTCTCACCGCTTTCACCGCTTTCACCGCCACGCTCAGCGGACCGTGCGGAAGGCGTCCTTGGCGTACGGGCTGACGCCGTTGGCCCACAGCTGGTTGACGCGGTTACGCTCCTGGGTGTTGGGCTGCGTGTTCTGGCAGGACGTGCCGGGGCCGCCGCCCGACATCAGCTCGCTGCACGGGCCGGAGTAGTGGTCCGGGAGGCCGAGCACGTGCCCGGTCTCGTGGGCGACCACCCGCACCGAGTTGTACTGCTGGTTCTGTCGGTAGTCGAGGAAGATGAAGCCCCGGCCGTGGCCGTCCGTGCTGGCGTACGAGCCGCGCGCGTCGTTGCCCTCGCGGTACGAGAAGTCGCCGCGACCGCTGCCCGGCCGCAGCTGAACGTTGCGGACCGCGCTGTTCCAGATCTGGGCGCTGCTGGATATCTGCGAGGCGAAGGACGGCGCGCGGCTGGCATCGTAGGTGACTGTCACGACCGCCAGGTTCGGGTTCGCCGCCTTCTTGGCTCTGGCGACCTTCATCACGGCGTCGAAGAACGCCTTGCTGTTGGCCTGGTCCGCAGCCGACCCGGCGTAGGAGGAGGTGGTGCGCTGCTGAGCGGGGTGGTCGGCCGCCGACGCGGCGGTGGGCAGGGCCGTCATCGAGGCGGCCAGGCCCAGTCCGAGCAGCACCGAGAACACGGTCTTGGAACGGGTCATGTGGGGGACTCCATTCGAGCCGGGACTCCCTCGGCCGCTGGTGGGCAACGGCCGGGGGGTACACCGGGGAATTTTTTGGTCCCGCAGAGTGTCTGCCGAGTTCTCGGTGGCGCGGATGATGCCAATGAGCCATAGGCCGATCCAATCCCCCGGCCCGTTCCCTGAGCTGATCTCCTCGCACAAACGTCCTGTTCGCGCGGTTTAAGAGTCTGGTGTGCCCCGCGGGAGCGCCGTTATGCTCCGGCCGTGGAGCTCGATGTGAGGCACCTCCGTGCTCTGTGCGCGATCGCCGACACCGGCAGCGTGCGCAAAGCCGCGCTGCAACTGGGCATGACCCAGCCCTCGCTGACCACGCAGCTCCGACGCATCGAGAAGGCCATCGGCGGCCTGCTGTTCACCCGTGAACAGACGGGCAGCAGACCCACCCCGCTGGGACACTCGGTGCTGTCCCGGGCCCGGCCCATCGTGGCCGAGATGACCGCCCTGGTCACCGCCGCGCGGGACGCGGTCGTGGACGCCGGTGCGGTGCGGCTGCGGATCGGCAGCGTCGGCAGCCGGGCGGTGGCGGGCTGGCTGCGCCGCGTGCACACCCGGTTCCCGGAGATGGACACCACGATCCATATCGACGTCTCCGCGCACACCCTGCTCCAGATGGTCGCGACGAACCAGCTCGACATCGCCTTCGTGCACGAGCCCGAGGGGTTCCCGCTGCGCCTGCCGCCCGGCGTGCAGCAGCGCGTACTGGTCCCCCGCGAGCCCCAGTTCGTCACGCTCTCCGCCACGCACGAGGCGGCGGCGCGGCCGGTGGTGCCGCTGTCGGTGCTGGCCGACGACGCGTGGATGGTCGACCCGACGGCCGACCACGAAGGAGCCGCGATGCGCCGCGTCTTCACGATCGCCGGGCTCGACCCGCGCGTGGTGCACGTCCGCGACAACACCACCGCCGCCGAACTGGCCGCCGCCGGCGAGGCCGTACGCCCCTGCCAGCCCACCTCGCCGCCGTACCGCGGCACCGTGATCCGTCCGCTGTGCGGCGATCCGATGGTGGTCCGGCTGCTGCTGGTGTCGCGAGCGAGATCGTTCGCCGCCACCGAATTCGAGGCCCTGTACGCGGACCTCAAGGCGTCGTACATGGAACTGGCCCGCGCGAACCCCGTCTACCACGAGTGGCTGCTACAGCACGGCAGCCCGCTGCTGGACGCCCCCGAGGACCCGCTGCCCGGCTATCCGGCCCGTATGCGCCGCGCTCTGAGGGGCGACGACGACGCGCGGGGGAGCTTTCAGCCCGCGGATTGCTGAGGGGTGGGGCATTGCCGTCGACTCGCCAACCGCGCGGAGCGGCGTTCGGCTGGCACGCGACGCTCCCTATCCCGCGCCCGAAACCCTGGTGTGCACTTGGACGCCGCTCTGCCCCGGGGCGATTCGGTCGTGCAGCACGAAGTCCTCGTCGTAGTCGCCGTCGTTCTGCTTCCGGAAGGGAATCGGCTCGGTAGTCGGGAGGGCGAGGAGCCGCTCCCGCAGCCCTGCGGCGAGTTCCTTGTACCCGACGTCCGACACCCGGTCCGCGCTGGTGACGAGGAACGGCGGCACGACGGACATGCCGGTGTACCAGAACGTGCCGTGCTGCACGGGGAACAGCAGCTCGTTGATGTCGCCGCTCACCCCGCGCGGCCCGAGATCGGGCGCGGCAGCCCCGGTCGTCACCACGATCATGGCGCGTCGCCCGGCCAGCGCACCGTCCCCGTAGCGCAGGGACCGGCCGGGGGTCTGCGGGTCGGGAATCCCGTACGCGAACCCCTTGACCAAGACGCGGTCGAACCAGCCCTTGAGGATGGCGGGCATGCCGTGCCACCAGAGGGGGAACTGCATGACGACGGTGTCGGCCCAGAGGATCTTCTCCTGCTCGGCGCGGATGTCGTCGCTGAGCTCGCCGGCGAGGTAGGAGCGCTTGCTGTGCCGGGCGACGAGGAGCCGCTCGTCGGCGTCGGTGCGGGAATCCGGTCGGTAGTCGGAGCGGTCGACGACCGGGTTCCAGCCCATGGAGTAGAGATCGGAGAGCCGGCATTCGTGGCCGAGTTCTTCGAGGGCGCGGATGCCGTCGTCGCGCAGGGAGGCGTTGAGCGAGCGCTGTTCGGGGTGGGCGAAGAGCCACAGGACTCTCATGGGTGCCGTCCTCTCAAGATGCGACGCGATCCGGCAGGACCGCGCCTTCGGTGATCCGGTTTCCGACGGTGCGGATTCCGTTGGTGCGGATTCCGTTGGTGCGGTTTCCGTTGGTGCGGTTTCCGATGGTGCGGGGGCGGGCCGGGGCGGATCGAGTGGCCTGATGGCCATGTTGTGTGAGGATCGGGCCATGGCATTCTTTCCGCATCCCGGTCGGCACCGGGTCGCCGTGTTCGTACGCCATGGACTGCTGCCGATGGAGATGGGCATCGTGCACCGGCTGTTCGGCCAGGCCGTGTCGGCCGAGGGGAAACCGCTGTATACGGTCACGACCTGCACGCTCACACCGGGCGCGGTCCGTACGGACACGGACATCACCGTCAACGTCGAACACGGCCCGCGGGCTCTGGCAGAGGCGGACACGGTGGTCCTCCCGGGCTCGGACGAGGACTACGAGGGCCTACGCGCCGGTAGCCTGGGCTCGTCACTGGCGGCAGCCCTGAACCTGATCCGCCCAGGCACCCGGCTGGCATCGATCTGCACGGGCTCGTTCGTGCTGGCGGCGGCCGGGTTCCTGGAGGGGCGCCGCGCGACGACGCACTGGAAGTCGAGCGACCTCTTCCGGCAACTGCATCCGGCCATCGAGTTGGACCCGGACGTTCTGTACACGGATGACGACAACGTCCTCACCTCGGCGGGCGTCGCCTCCGGCATCGACCTGTGCCTGCACATGATCCGCGGCGACCACGGTGCGGCCGTCGCCAACGACGTCGCCCGCAGCACCGTCGTCTCCCCGCACCGCGACGGCGGCCAGGCCCAGTTCATCAGCCGCCCCGTCCCAGAGCCGCAGATCTCCTCCACCGGCGCGGCCCGCGCCTGGGCGCTCCGCCATCTGGACCGGCCGCTGTCCCTGCGCGAACTGGCCGCGAGGGAGTCGATGAGCGTACGGACGTTCACCCGCCGGTTCCGCGAGGAGGCCGGGCTGTCGCCGGGCCAGTGGCTGACCCAGCAGCGCGTGGAGCACGCCCGGCGACTGCTGGAGGAGTCCGAACTACCCGTCGACCGCGTCGCGATGGACGCGGGCTTCGGCACGGCGGCCTCGTTGCGCCAGCACTTCCAGTCTGCGCTGGGTGTCTCGCCGAGCGCGTACCGGTCCACGTTCCGCTGCCCGCCGGAGCGGCCACGGACGAGGGGTCGCAGTGGCGGGCGCTAACGGAGGGGGCGGCCCGAGCGCGGACACGCGGGCAGCCCCCTCCCTATTCACTCAACCTCGGGGCTCACTCAACCTCGGGCAAAACTCCCACAGTTGGAGGCGGTGGTGGTGACGGAGACCCCGTCGATCTCACCGCCCCAGTCCACGCAGGAGCCGCGCGCCGCGAGGTACACCGGCCCGGCGTACGAGCCGTACTGCCCGCCGTCCGCCTCAAGAGACCCGTGCCCGCCGCTCTGGCCGACCCAGGTCCGTACGAAAACGGGCGCACCGGTGGTGTTGCGGATGGTCACCGCACAGTTCTTGCCGGTCGCGGAACTGTAGGTCAGATAGACCATGCCCCGGCTGCCGATGGGCGTGGAATTCACGACGTTGTAGCCCTTGCCGCACACGCCGTTGTAGGCGGCTGATGGAACGGGTGCCGCCGAGGCAGTGGTGGCCGCCATCACCGTGGATACGCTCGCTGCCGCAAATACCACGGCCCCAGCCTTGAGAATCGAAAGCTTCAAGGAACTCTCCCTCTATCAGTGAGCTGTCTTCGCGAACGCGCCGCAGTTGGACTTGTCGACCTCGACGTCCTGGTTCTGGATGGCCCCACCCCAGTTGACGCACCGCCCCTTGGCGGACAGGTACACCGGCCCCGCGTACGTACCGTAGTCGCCGGAGTCCACGACCGGCGTCGACTCTCGGTCCTCCACCAACTGCCCCCAGGCCACCATGCGAACGGGCGCTCCGGCGGTGGTGCGGACGGTGACCACACAGTTCTTGCCGGTGGCGGAGCTGTAGGTCAGAAACACCTTCCCCTTGCTTCCGATCGGCGCGGAATTCACCACGGCGTAGCCGTCGCCGCAGGCCCCGTTATAGGCGGCTTCCGCCTTGACCGGAGCCGCCGAGGCGACAGTGCTCGTCGCCAAGACCCCGAGACTTGCCACCGCAAAGACAGCAGCCCCGGACGCGATACGAATGTGCTTCACGAAACCCTCCCCACTTCGAATGGCGTTGCGCATCACAAGACATGCGGGGAGAGCGGATGGTTGTACCACGCGTCCGAACTGCTTTGATTCGCGGTCGAGTTGCTTACGCACCGCACATCCCGCACAGAACCGCGAGAGGCCCGCCACGACGTCGACCGTCGCTGAGGGACCCGCCACTGATGGGCCGTCACTGAGGCAGGGGGGCGGAACGGCGCGGGGCCCGGCCGGGGGTGGCGCCCGCCATCGCGTAGCGCTCGCCATCGCGTAGCGCCCGCGCGACGCCGAAGACTTCCGGCCTGAGATGTCACCGAAGACTCTGCCGGCCGCGGGGCCGAGTGAAGCCGACGGCCGGGCCGTTCGCCGTTCGCGGGCCTCACGCTCCACCGCACGATCGGCCAGGGGCTCGCTGCGCCCCTGGAGCTCTATTTCCGCAATCTGCCGACGGCCAGGAGCGTCAGCCCGACAAGCGTGACGACCGCCCCCTCCACCATGAGCACCCGCCCTACGTCCACGCCGCCCAGCCAGGCCACAACGAGACCCGCCGCGATCAACACGGCCATCACGATGATGACGACCGCCTGCCTTTTCCTTCCCGGCGACATCAGAAGACCCCCACCAGAAAACCCCTTGAAGAATGCGCATGAAGCGCTCGCCGCAACGAATGGCCGCCGCACCGCAGGGGCGGGAGACAAAGGCATTGGCCTTCGCCGACGGACCGGGCCGAGTCGCCGACATGGATCGAATGCTCAGCCGTCGCCGCGCCTAGCCGCCCGTGAAGGCCCCTCGAATTCGCCTGATCCTTCGCACAGTCCGTCCCTGCGGTCCTCGACGCGAACACCACCGGCGTGCCGGACGCACCGTCGACCGCCGCACTGCCGGGCCGGCGCCCTCGCCGCACTCCTCACGGTACTGACTGCCTTCGCCACCAGCCACGGCACGACGGGGCCAGTGGGACAGCGACAACCGCGCAGCCGACACCACGCGAACAGGCCGCCGCGGCCGTCGAACCAAAGCGACTGCGCGGCGCGGGTCCGACACCAGGTTCACCACACTCAACGGCCGCCTGGAGGTCGCACCGCAACGCAACGCACAACAACCGCGGAGGCCACATATCGCGGACCTGAAGCACCGAGTACCGGCGCTGGCACGCGGCCGGTGGCCGCTGCCGACGACGGGTGACCCAACGGGAGTCGCCGGGTCGGTGACCGCCGTCGTGGCGCTGTCCCAGCGGTAGACCTGCCGGGTGCCTGTGGCCGGGAGAGCAGACATACTGACCCCCTGCGTTCACTCACAAGGAGGTCGCGGCTATCCATGCCTTTACCCCGTATGCCGGACTTCACGGAAGTGGATAGAAACCGCTGTCGGCCCGCATAACGCCGCAGATCGCGGAGGGGTGCTCCCCGCGTATGCGGGGATGGTCCCTCGGTCGAGCGCGCGGCGGGCCCGGAGCGTCAGTGCTCCCCGCGTATACGGGGGTGGTCCCCGGTGATGGTTTGTCAGTGGGCCCCCTTAGGCGTGCTCCCCGCGTATGCGGGGGTTCAACCCCAGAGGCTGGCGGCGCACCCAAGAGGGACAGTGGTCGCGTCAACTCGGCTCCGTTAGACGGGTGTTAGGAGCCCTTCCCGTAGCCGCCCGCGTCGCGGCCCGGCGCGGCCCGCTAGCCGGACTCCTCAGCACCGGCGAACTCGTGACCGACCCCGGAGCCGAGGAAGAACCCGAACCGGATGCCGTGGCTGTAGTGGCCGCCACCGCCCCCGGGGACGCAGCCACCCGAATCGCACGGGTGGGCGACGCCCGCGCCTGGGGCTGGAACGGCACACGGCTCCGCCCGTACTCCACCGACCAGACCATGGGCCAGTTCCTGCGCGTCCACGGCAACATCCCCGCAGACATCGCCGAGCACCACGACGCATGGGTCCGCGCCTCCCTCACCACCGCCGTCGTCGCCACCGTCCGCGAAGCAGGGACTACACCCCTCGGAGGTCGTCGTGACAATCGATGCGTCAATCGTTCTGGCCGCGTTCCTGCGGGCACGGCTCCACGAAGACGAGGCGGGGGCACGGGCGGCCAGCCCTGGTCCGTGGTGCACGAACGAGGAATTGGATGAGGCGACCGCGGTCGACGGCTTCGCACTCTCCGGGCTCAACTCGACGCCACAACTTCGCACATCGCCCGCCATGAACCGATCCGCGTCTCCTCGCCATGGTCGAAGTCAAGCGGCGGATCATCGACGAGTACACGCCGTCCAGGCCCGAGTCCTTGCCGCAGAGGGGCCCGGGCTGCATGACGCGCCTCACTGCTCAGGCATGGGACGGGGAGGCGGGCAAGGCGACCTGCCGGACACTGCGCCTGCTGGCCCTGCCGTATGCCGCTCCTCCGACTACCGCGAGGAGTGGCGGCCGTGATCTATCGCCTGATGCGTGACCTCATCACCGACCGCTACTGAACCGGGACCGACTACCGGTAGAACGCCAGGTGGATCCCCTAGACCCTGGCTAGGCCGCCGCGAGCAAAACGGCGGCGTCGGACCGCGCGGGGTACATGTGTGGTTCCCCCCAAGGCTGCGTGTATATGCGAGCGCACCGCATCCGTATGGCGCTACGGGTGAGGTACAGGTGACCATGCCGTGACAGAGATGCCGTCCTCGGCCACGGAAAGCCTGCGCGGCTCAGGCATGTCATTCCCCGCCGTCGAGGTCGGCGGGGAGTGCCTGGAGTCGGGCAGCCAGTGCCTCCGGCCCGAGCGCCGCGAAGGCCCACAGGGCACTCAGTCGGCGACCGGAGGACCAGATGCTGCTGCTCGGCGGCCGGAACAAGATTACGTCGACTCCCTGATCTGCGAACGGGGCCTCATCGAGGTACTTTGCGCCGCCGGTCCCGCAGATGTACGCGCGGGCACCAGTCACTGCGGCAAGGTCGGCAAGGCGCTGGGATCTGCCCGGCCGTGCGGGCAGCTGACTGCTGGTGAAGATCTGCCCCTTCCAGCCGACCAGGCCCAGCAAGGCGCGGGTGGAGGTCTCGGCCACCGCAGCAGTCCGGCCGGTGGCGAAGGCGTCCAGCACTGGGGCGAGAGCTTCAGCGAGGACGGGCCAGTGCGGGCTGACGCCATAGTGCTGCCTCAGCATCCCCACGGCCCTGCGGCGGGCCCGGTCCGGGTCGACGATCACCGCGTCCCGGATGAGCGTGGGCCGTCCCTGGGGCAGGTGGGTGGGGATGGTCAGCCACTGGTGGCGAGCCGGATCGTCGAGGCCGGCGAGACGGGCGCGCTGCTGGTAATCGCAGCGGGCGAACTGTACGTCGTCCAGGACGATCCAGTAGTCCGCTGCGAACAGCTTGGCCAGCGTGGTCAGCCGAGGCAGGAAGTTCGGCTGATGGATGGCACACAACCCGCCCGGCTCGGGCAGGTCAGGAGGCGATGAGGTAGTCGGTGAAGCCGTCGCGGACGAGGGATTCGTAGGCTGCATGCACACCCTCCGGGACAAACTGTGGGATGGCGAAGCCGAGTTCCGGGTACTCGGTCACCCGTTGCAAGTCGCCGACCATCATGCTGATCACGGTCTCTTCATCGCCCATGGACTTGACGTAGGCGTCGAACGACACTGGGGCGGAGGCGCAAACCACTTCGACCTCGGGCCACTGCATGCGGCACGTGGCGAAGGCCCGTCGCTCCATGTACGGCATGGTGACCAGCAGCACGGAGCCCGGCCGGACACCAGCGGCCGTGAGGACATCCCGTGAGTAGGCGATGTTCTGCCCGGTGTTGGCGGCTTTCGGCTCCAGCAGCACCACGTGCGCGGGGACGCCCAGCACACGCGCATGTTCGTTGAAGTGCACCGCCTCACCCCGAGGAAAGACGCCGCTGGTGGCTGGGCTGTTGCCGCCGGTGAACACGAGGGTGGGGAAGAGTCCGGTCTCGTACAGCTCGGCCGCGTAGGCAGCCACGCCGATGTCGTTGCAGCCCAGCGCGATAGCCGCGTCGCATGGGCGGGGTTCGTGACGCATCTGGTGGTAGTCCCAAATCAACTGGGCGGCCTGCCGCTGCTCCTCGGTGATTTCCTGCGGTCGTCCGTCCGCCACTCGTTGCTCCCTGGTCTGTGATGTAGAGGTTTGAAAGCTCCCTCGCACGTCCGCCTGATGGCCTCGATGCTGCGTAGCTGATGGCCGAGGCCGGACTCCGCAGCGATCTGAGCGGCTTCATCGAGAAGACGGAGCCCATCGCCACGCGTGACGGGGTCGGTGCGCAGGATGTGGGCTTGAGCGGTGATCAGCTGTACCCGTTGCATTGGGGACTGCGCGCCGCCCGTGGTGCAGGCGACGTCCAGGAACCGCAACGCAGCCGTGAGGTCGCCGGCACCGCGGCGGGCGAGAGCCAGTTTCTGGTGCGCCACCGCCCAGTCATCGGGTTCGGCGAGGTCCTCGAAGTCACGGGTCGCGGCGATCATGACACGGGTCGCGAAGTCGTGGTTGCCGTCCTTGCTCAGCGCGGTCCCCACCCACAACCGGGCTTTCGCACGATCGCGAGGGGAAAGCCGGTCGTCGACTGCGAGGGTTTCGTAGCGGCGGGCGGCGATCTCCAGTATCCCGGACATCTCCATGACGACCGCGAGGGACAGGTCGATCTGGGCAACCCGGCGAGGGATTGCAAGCTGTATGAAGACCTCGCGTGCGCCGGCATAGGAGTGCTGGGCCGACAGCAGTCCGACGAGGGTCCCCTGGTACCGCTTGAGGTCGGCGAGCAAGGCGGTCGAACGGGCGAACAGATACAGGCCCTTCTCGTCCAGCTCAGGGGCCTTGAAACGGCCCAACCACCGGCTGAGCAGGCTGTCGGCGAAGGCAAAGTTCTGCTGAGACAGGGCGACCACGACCCGGTCCAGGTCATCGGCCCATGACTCGTACTCCCAAGCCCGGGGACCGGAGGCGCTGGCCCGCCGCTGGGCGGGGGCCAACGTGCTGGTCATCTCGGACAGGAGTGTCTCGAAGCGCAGGTGGACGGTAGCGTCCGCGCGGCCGAGCGCGGTGTCGAGGATGGCCTGGGTATCGGGTCTGGGCTCGGTGACGGCGAGTTTGGACTCCCACTTGGAAACCGTGGCCACCCCCAGGCCGAGCCGCTCAGCGAAGGCCCGCACGCTCAGCCGAAGAGCAAGGCGCAGCGCCTTGGCCTCCAGGCCGGTCCAGCGGTGCACGGTCGCCACACGCCACTCCTTTCCGCCAGTCATCGAAGCACAGTCGTGCAGTCGGTGGTACGGAAGTGGAACGGAAGTAGAACAGGCGGTGATTGGCTGGACGTTGGACAGCAGCCACGCTCTGAGCATGGGACTTATCACGGAGCACCACCAGGTCAGTGGCCCGGTCGTCTACGGCTTCCTGCGCCTGGTGCGAGTCTCCATGGCCCGGCGGGCGGCGCTGACCGCTTCGCTCACCGAGTACTGCCGCAGCCACGAGTTACTGTTCTCCGGCGTTTTCACCGACCGCGACGTGAGCTCAGGCGCTGACTCCGCGGCGTTCACCGGATTGCTGGACGTTCTGGCCCTGCCGGACGTCTACGGGGTGATCGCCCCGGCTATGTCGCACTTGGGGCCGAAGGCCATAGCCGCGGAACGTGGGCGCTGGATTGAGGCGGCTGGCTCCCGGCTGTTGCTGGTCCGCCGCCCATACACCGCACACCCGAGGGGCTCCCGCCCCAGCCTGGGAATCACCCGCGCCCTGGACACCGAGTCACACGCCGCGGCGGACACACGGCGGGAAGGTATCTGATGTTTCCCCTGAAGCAGGACCATGCAGCGGCCAGGCTTTTGACAACCAGTCAGGAGTTGGCGCAGGCGGCTGAGGATGAGTGGTGGCGCCGCCGTGTCGCCCTGTTCCTGGTCGGGCCGGCCTGGGACGCGGTGAAGTTGCCGGCAGCGCTGGTGCACCGTGCCGCCCAGGGCGGCGACCGGGGGCGTGTACGGGCCGTGCTCCACCGCCTCGGCGCCATCGGGCCCGTCCTCCTCGAACGCGAGGTCTACATCGTCCTCGTCCCGCCCGGCACCGCCACCACCTGGGACGCGGCGGCCGAGTGCATGACGACCACCGACCGTGAAGCCCGCTACATCGGCCTGCCCGTACCCCACGCCTGCGAAGGACCACGGGCCCACTGGATCATCCCGCCCGGCTCCGCCCTCAGTCCCTCGTCCGCCGTGCGCGCCCTCATCGCAGCAGGCACGGAAGCCGAGGAGGCCGAGTCGTGAACCGCTACGGCAACGGCGGACTCACCGTTCAACAGGCCCTCGACGTCGGCCCTGTTCTCGGGCATGCCATGGAGATGTTGCAGCTCGCCATGTGCACCCGGGCTCTCAACGAGGCCCGGACGGCGGTCTTCGCGCACCGGCATCTGCTGCCGGACGACGTCCTGATGCCGATCACGGCTGCCTTCCGGGCCCTGGACGACGCCGTGCGCATCGCCAAGAGCCGCCCCTACCAGCACCTCACGGACCACCCATGAACACCACCCGCCGCACAACAGGGACGTGCTACCCGTCGATGGCCACCTGGCTGGCCGCATCCTCCCCAGAGCCGCGCGCCGTCCTCGCACTGTGGGCCCAGGGCCAGACCGCCACGCTGACCACCGGCTCCTGCTGGGACACCGTCGAGATGCCGCTGGGCCTCGCCAGTCTGGCCTCGACTTACCTCACCTACCGCGGCCAGCACGTCGGCCCGTACCTGCTCTGCGGATCGGAGCGCACAGCCTGGTGGCTCGTAACAACCGGCGGCAACCACACGCTGGCCGCCGCCGAGCAGGTGAAGGTACTCCCCACCGGCTGCCCGATCACCGCACCAGCACCCGGAAGAACGTACAGCGGGGACCGACTGTGGGTCCTCCCCGAAGCCACCCCCGAAGACCCGCGACCATGGCAGCGGCTCACCTCACCCGAAGCCCTGCACACAGCCGTCAACGAGGCCGTACGATCCCGCCCCGCCACCTACCGAGACCAGCCCGGGGGCGCGTCGTGAGCGTCTGGTCCCCGCCCCGCGGCGACGGACTGTCCGAACTGCGCGCCGGCCGCTGGTGGGACGCGGTACAAGTGCCGGATGCTGTGGGCCCTTGGATGCGGTCGGCCGGGCTGGTCGACACCGCGCACATCGCCGACCCCACCAGCGGCAACCTGCTGTGGCTCGTACCGCCCGGGAGCACCGAACGGTACCGCTGGGACTGGGACCGCATCTCCCGCTACACCACCCTGCGCACCGGCTACGGCGACGCCATAGCCGTGCCCCACACGGGCCGGATCACAGGGCCGGGGCCCCACTGGTCCCACCCCGACAACTGGCGCGGCGGCCCACGCGGCTACCTCACCGACCCCCTCACCCTCAACACCGCCCTCGACGCCGCCACCCTGATCCTCGGGCCACCGGCTCACCGCTGTGCGGTGTGCGAGCGGGCCGCCTGGCCGGAGGACTGCCAGCAGGTCCTCGTCCCCAACGGGCCGACCGTGCACCGCGACTACGCCCACTCGATGTGCGCGCTCGCCGCCCGGCTCCAAGCGCCCACCGCCGAGCACGACCCGTAGGAACCCCTGAACTGGGCCGCCGGTGAACCGCATCCCTGACCCCTCACCGGCGGCCCGCTTGATGGCCCTCACGGGCGCCTCGTTCCCCAGACGGTGGCCGTGAACGGCCGCCCAGCGGCGCAACGGCCCACCCATATCCACCAGTTCACGCCACCAGACGCCGCACCTCAGTCAAAGCGCCCCGCACCGTGCCCAACAGGCCACGGATCGGCCCCACTTGAAAAACGAAGGCCCCCGCTGACACATGCGGCGGGGACCTCTTCCTACGCGGGCTCGGCCTCCCCGCCACGGCACACGGCACACCGCACCCCAGGTGATGAGAGATGCGCATCAGGCGCGCGAGAAGGAAGGAGGAAGGAAGGAGGAGCCGCGACCACCCCTCTCCTACACGGCGCTCACGTACGGCGCTTCACGCCGCCCCCGCGAGGTGCCCCATCCCCGTTTCGTGAGGATGGGGACTTTCAGCGGACTTCCTAGATGGAAAAGGCCCCTGACCGATCACGATCAGGGGCCTTCATTCAGCCGCTCACCTGCGGCTACGCACTATGTGGGCACAGCTGGTTTCGAACCAGCGACATCTGCCTTGTAAGGGCAGCGCTCTACCGCTGAGCTATGCGCCCGTGAACGAGGTGACAGCTTACATGGCCTGGACAGGCGGGCCGCACCCGGTGGGGCGGGGGTTATCCCTACCCTCTTTCCGGTAGTGAGCTGGATCGTTCGGGCGGTGATCGATTCGTAGGGTTGCGGCGATGGTGCGGGCCGGTCGGCCGGTGCCGGATGATCTTGCTGCTCTTTACCGAATCCCACCTGGAGACCACCGTGGCATCCCGCACCAGCCCGCACACCCGTCGCCCCCGGGCCGCCGCCCGTACGTCCCTCATCGCGGTGGGGGTACTGGTGGCCGGGGTCGCCGTGGCCGGGTGTGGGGGCGATGCCTCGGATGCGGAGCCGGAGTACAAGTCCTTCTCGCTCAGTGGGCGGACGCTGACCGTGGACAGTGACAACTCGGAGCTTGAGGTGGTGACCGCCGGCGGGAAGGACGCCAAGGAGGTGAAGGTCACCCGGTGGTTCGAGGGGAAGAGCATCGGCGGGTCGGCGAAGGCCGACTGGGCGGTGGACGGGGACATCCTCAAGCTGCGAATCCACTGCAGCGGGATCAGCTCCACGTGTTCCGCCAAGCACAAGGTGGAGGTGCCGGCCGGGGTCGCCGTGACCGTCAAGAGCGACAACGGGCCGGTGCGGGCCGAGAGCATCAAGACCGCGCTCCACGTCACCGCGCACAGCGGGCCGGTCACGGTGCGGGACGCCGACGGGCCGCTCGACATCAGCACGTCGAACGGCGCCGTGAAGGCGACCGGCATCACCTCGCGCCAGGTCAGGCTGGAGACCTCGAACGGGCCCGTACACCTGGCGCTGACCCGGGTTCCCGACAGCGTGGACACCACCACCAGCAACGGGCCCGTCGACATCGAGCTGCCCCGCTCCCCCTACAAGCTGGATGTCAAGACCAAGAACGGCTCGCAGTCGGTGGACGTCCCCCGGGACGACGCCAGCAAGCACTCCGTCACCGTCCACACCAGCGACGGCCCGGTGAAGGTGCGCACCGCGAACTAATCGGCCGGTGTGTTCGTCCTTAACGGGTGGGAGAATGGCATCCGGGCCAGGGGCGATCCATCGGGAGAGGGCAAGTGACGGCGACACTCGCGCAGTCTGTACGACCGGTACGCCGCCGATTCGCCGGAGCCGCGGCGGTCCTCGGCGATAGCGTCGCGCTGGCGCTGCTGCCACTGCCGCTGCTGCTCGCCGCCGTGCCCGCCGCCTTCGCCGGAGGCGGTACGCGGCGCTGGGGCTGGGGCCGCGGTGAGGGCCAGCGGGCCGACGCGCAGGCCGCGAAGGACGCCGCCGCCGCGGCCTTCTACGAGTTGGACACCGCCCAGCGCGACCTCCAGATCTCGATCGAGACGATCACCGCGGTCGACGACTCCCCGGCCGCGCGCAAGGCCGCCGCCGACTTCGCCGCGTTCGGAGAGCGCATCGACCAGGTCTCCACCGCGTACATCACGGCCGTCGACGCCCACGACCTCGACCGCGACGACCTCGACGCCGGGGCCGCCGCCCGCGCCCGCGGTGACCTGTCGAAGGCCAAGGACGAGCTGGAGCGGGTCAAGGGCGATCTGGAGCGGTTCGGTCAGGGGCTCGGGCCCCTGCTGGGCACGGCCGAGACGCAGCTGGCCCGGCTCGCGCCCGCCGTGGAGCGGGCCCGGCAAGGGCTGCTCGCCGCGAGCAACGCCCTTGACGCGGTACGGGCCGCCGGGCTCGGCGCCGACGATCTGGCCGCCCGGCTCGCCACCCTCGCCCCCGAACTGACCAAGCTCAACCAGGGCGCCGGGCAGCACGGCGTGCCGGAGACCATCGCCCGCGCCGACCAGGTGCTGCGGGAGGCCGAGGCGATCCGCGGCGAGGCCGAGCACCTGCCGCAGAAGGCCGCCGAGATAGACAAGCGGCTCGTCTCGCTGCGCACCCGCGCCCAGGCCATCACCACGCGCGCCGCCGGCGTCGCCCCGGTCCTCAGCGAACTGCGCCGCCGCTACAGCGCCGCCTGCTGGCAGGATCTGCAACAGGTTCCGGAACAGGCCGAGCAGGCCGTGCGGCAGGCCGAGGAGAAGCTACGGGACGCCCGTACGGCGCGGGACGCGCAGCGCTGGCCGGACGCCACGGCCCTGCTCTCGACCGCACGAGCCCTGCTGAACACCACCGACGAGGCGGTCTCCGCCGCCTCCGACCGGCTGCGCAGGCTCGACGAGGTCTCCTTCGACCACCAGAAAGAGGTCGAACGGACCCGCTTCGCCATCCGGGACGCGCAGCGCCTCGCCATGGCGGGGCGGGCCACCCCCGACCCGCGGACCGCCCGACCGCTGGACGACGCCGTGGCGCGCCTCGACCGCGCCGTCGACGCGCTGACCGGCCGGCACCCCGACTGGTGGCACTTCCTGACGGAGACGGAAGCCGTGCGCCAGACGGCCGCGAGCGTGGTCCAGAAGATCCGCGAGGCGCGCGGCGCCGGGAATTAGCGCCGCCCGCCCCCGCCGTCTGCCCCCGCCGTCTGCTCCCACCGCCCGCGCCCGCCATCCGCCACCCGCCCCGCCGACGGGCCGGGGCATCGCTGGATATGCTGCCTGGCATGCCCCGTTACGAGTACCGCTGCAAGACGTGTGGTGTCACCTTCGAGCTCAAGCGGCCCATGGCCCGGTCCGCCGATCCCGCCAGCTGCCCCCACGGGCACGGCGACGCCGTGAAGCTGCTGTCGACCGTCGCCGTGGGCGGCGCAGCCCAGGCCCCGCAGGCGCAGGCCGGGGGCGGTGGCGGTGGCTGCTGCGGCGGTGGCTGCTGCGGTTGAGTTGAGCTGACCGGCCCTGGGCGGACCCTGGGAGTACGTACGTGTGGCGCGTACGCGCGACGCGCGCCGACCGCGTACGTACGGCCCAGAACGCACCTCCCTCAGCGCACCGCAAAGGAGGGCCGGAACCATGGCCACAGGCCACGCCACGCACGGGCCCGAGCACATGAGGCCCCGGCGGCAGCGTCACGGACCCGCTCCGCAGCGCCACGGTCCCGCTCATCAGCGGCACACCCGGCTCGACGAGCACCTGCCGATGGACCACCGCCTCAGCAAGGTCTACCGCGCCGGAGCCGGGTTCACCGGTCTGGTGCTGCTCGCCTTCGGAATCCTTGGGCTGATCGACCGGGTGGGGTTCTTCTCGACCCGCGGTGACACCGTCGCCGAGCTCAACACCAACGGCACGCTGAGCGTGCTGTCCATCGTCGTCGGCGTCCTGCTCTTCGCCGGCATGGTCATCGGCGGCAACTTCGCCTCGACGCTCAACATCGGACTCGGCGCGCTCTTCATCCTCAGCGGCTTCGTCAATCTGGCCCTGCTGGACGGCCGCTACAACTTCCTGGCCTTCCGCATCCAGAACGTGCTCTTCAGCTTTGTCGTCGGCGTGCTGCTGCTGATCTTCGGGATGTACGGGCGGGTCAGCGGCGGGCTCCCGCACGACAACCCGTACTGGCGCGCCCGCCACCCGGAACAGGCCGCCCGCGAGGACCGGGCCCGAAGCCGCCGCGCGCTCGGCCACTCGGCGGGCCCGCCGCACACCGGCCCGCCGAGGTGACCCCGGGGAGAGACCTCAGGCCCCCGCACGCTCCGGCGCGGCCTCCAGCAGACGCCGGCGGATCTCCTTCTCCTGCGCACGCCGCGCGGTGACGTCCCGGATGACCGCCCCGACATGGTCCCCGCCGCCGTCGGCGGCGGCCAGCATCACCACGCTGAACTCGATCGACAGCTTCCTGCCGTCCGCTGCCAGCGCGGGGACGGCCAGGAGGTCGTCCGCGCCGTACCTGCTCGTCCCCTTCTCCATGGCCGTCCGGTAGCCGTCCCAGTGCCGCTGCCGGTGCTTCTCGGGGATGATCACGTCCAGGCTGCGGCCTTCGACCTCGGCGGCGGAGTATCCGAAGATCCGCTCCGCACCCTGGTTCCAATAGCGGATCAGACCTTCGCGGTCGGTGATCACTATGCCGTCGGGGGCCTGGGCCGCCATGCCCAGCACCACTTCGGGGTCCAAGTTGTCCATGACGCCTCCAAGCCTGGGCGATCCATCGCCGTGACTGCGCAGATCTCACCGAGATTGTATACAGTCGACCGGGCGGGAGGCCACCCCGGCCGGCTCAGCTCCCCGCGACGGCCCCGGCGAAGGCCCGTACGATCTCCTCCCCCGCCGCGACGCCGCTCGCCTCCACCGCCGTGACATGCGGCGCGGACCAGCCCTCGGCCGCCAGCTCACCGTGGCCGGGCCGCCAGCCGCGGTCCGCGGCGAGCAGCAGATCGGCGTCGAGGAGCGAGTCCCCGGCGGCGAGCACCGTCTCGGCGCCGGTACGGCGGGCGACCTCGGCGACGGCCGCGCTCTTGGTGAGCGGCTTCGGCACCGCGTAGACCTTGCGGCCCTGCACGGAAACCGTCCAACCGCGGCCGTCCGCCCAGGCGGCCAGCTCCTTGACCCAGGCGTCGGGCAGCAGGGCGCGCTCGACGACGAGGTAGGCGAAGAGATCGGCGGCGGTGCGCTCCTTGAGGAGCCAGGCCGGGTCGGCGGAGCGCAGGAGGTGGCCGCGGACCTCTTCGAGCCCGGCGCACTCGGCGGCCAGCGTCCGCCGCACCCGCGCCTGCCAGTCGAGGTCCGGCTCACCGTGTACGAGCAGTTGCCCGCCGTTGGCGCAGATCGCGAACTCCGGCGCGGGGCCGGGTAGTTGGATGCGCTCGTACTGTTCGCGGGTGCGCGTGGTGGCCGGTACGAAGTGCGCGGCCGAGCGCAGGCCCGCGAGCAGGGCGGCGGCGGTCTCCGTCAGATAGGAGAGCGGCCGGTGCTCGTACACCTCGACGCAGAGCAGCCGGGGCGCGGCGGCGTCCGGCATCCGCAGGTCGAGGGCGGCGGCGGAGTAGATGAGCGTGCGATCGAGATCGCTCGCGATCATGGTGGTGGCGGAGGAGGCCGCCTTGGCGGTCGTGGTCGCGGAGGCCGTCACGGTCGTCGCGGCCGGGGCATCGGTCCTCGTCACGGGGCCGTCACCGCCGTGCCGTCCGCGCCCGTCGCGCCGCGCGTGTACCGGGGGTGGATCAGGCCGACGCAGCTGTACGGCAGGTCGTCGGTCTCCTCCACCGGCACCCCGCGCTGTTCGGCCAGCATCCGTACGTGCGCGAGGTCCGCGCCCGCGCCCCGGCGGGCGAGGATCTTCCACGGGACGCGGCGCAGCAGCACGCGGGTCGTCTCGCCGACGCCCGGCTTGACGAGGTTCACGTCGTGGATGCCGTACTCCTCGCTGATCCGCTCGACGGCCGCCCAGCCCGCCCAGGTGGGGGTGCGGTCCGCTGCCGCCAACTCCTTGGCATCGGCGGCCACTTGCTCCTCCACCTCACCGAAACGGGCCTCGATCGCGTCCAGGAAGTGCCGGGACACGTCGGACGCGGCCAGCTCCCGGTAGAACTTGGCGCCGTGGAAGTCGCCCGGCCCGACGAGGTCGGCGCGCAGCACGGTGCGTGAAATGAGCCCGGATACGGTGGAGTTGAGGCAGGCGGAGGGTATGAGGAAGTCGTCGCGGGTGCCGTAGGTGTCCACGCAGCCGCCGGGGTCGGCGAGTACCGCGATACGGGGGTCGAACCCCGCGCAGCCCTCGATGTCCCGCAGCGCCTCGGCGAGTTCGCGGGTGATCGCGCCCTTGCCCGTCCAACCGTCGACGAAGACGACATCGGACGGGTCGTGGTGGGCCGCCAGCCAGCGCAGCGCGGTCGCGTCGATGCCCCGGCCGCGCACGATCGAGACGGCGTAGTGCGGCAGGTCCAGGCCGTGTGCGTAGCGCGCCCAGCGCCGCAGCAGCACGCCTACGGGCGTGCCGGCCCGTGCGAGCGAGACGAGTACGGGCCGGGGCGACCGTTCGGCGAGCAGGGTCTCGGTGACGGCGCCGACGGCGCGCGCGATACGGGCGGCGGACGCGTCGAGCGCGGACCGGAACAGCTCCTGGTACGCGTCGCTCGGCTGGTACTCCACCGGCAGCGACTCCGCGTAGTGCGCGCCGCCGTTCTGGACCGCCTCCTCGCGCTCCTCCGTGGGCGCTTCGAGCGGCACCGCCGAGAGGTCCTGGAGCAGCCAGCCGACCTCGTCGGGCGCGTACGAGGAGAACTGGGGGCCGCGCAGCGGCTCTGGCATGGGCGGCGCCTGTCTTTCGGCTTCGGCGGGGGGCTCGGCGGCGGGTCGATAGGAGGGGATGACGGCCAGCAGCACCTGCCCCGCATGGACGGAGAGCTGCGCCAACAAGCCGCCCGGAGCGTGGAGTTCGGGGGTATCGGCGGTGGAGTCGACCACGGCCACCACGGCGTCGAAGCCGCCGCCCGCGACGTTGTAGGCGTACCGCTCGCCGGGGCCGTCGGCGGGCGTGTCGTGTGCGGGGAAGGCGAGGCGCGTGCGGATCGCGTAGCCGGGGTCGTCGACGGCGAGGACCGGTGAGCGGGTGGTGGTCGAGGAGTAGACCTCGGCGCGCTCCCCCAGCGTGGCGTCGAGCGCGTCGGCCAGCCGCAGCGGCGCGTACATCAGCTCCTCGAAGCCGAGGACGAGCACGCGCCGGGGGGTTGCACCCACGGCCTCCAGCGCCCCGGACCCGTCCCGGAGCGCCCCGGCGATACGGTCCGCCATCCCCGGCAGCGCGGCCTCCAATGTCGCCCGGTGCCCCGGGGTGAAGCCGTGCCGGCCGCCGTCGGGCAGCCCGCCGGGCCAGCCGAGGTCCACCCGGCGCACGGCGCGCCCCTCCCGCGAAGCGCCCCCGGACACCGCCGGCCCCTCGTGCTCCGCGACCAGCTCGCGCCCGCGCTCCAGCACCCCCTCGGGCAGCCGCACCGTACCCGTCACCAAGGCCACCAGGTCGATGCGCGCGCCCAGTTTCGCCGCGAAGTCGGCCAGTCGCGCGCGGTCCGCCCGGGAGCGCATGTCGACCAGGGCCACGATGACGTACCGGTCGCGCGGATAGCGGGCGTGCAGGGCGGCGATGGTGTTGAGGACCGTACGGCCGGTGGAGAACTCGTCGTCGACGAGGACCAACGGGCCGTCGCCGCGCAGGAGTTCGGGGTTCTCGGGGAGGAGGAGGTGGGAGGTGGCGTGGCTGTGCTCCTCCTCGAAGCCGCCCACGGGGTCCGTGCCCGCGACCGGGCGGCGGGTCGAGTGCAGGTAGGGGGCGAGGGCCAGCCCGTCCGCCGCGCTGTGGCCGAGGCCGGTGGCGGTCTCCGCGTAGCCGAGGACCACGGCGCGCGCGGCGTCCGCGTCGCCGAGCAGCTCGCGGACCCGGCGGCCGAGGCCGTACCCGGCCCCGTACACGGCGGCAGGCCGCTGCGGTACGTGCTTGCCGAGCACGTTGGAGACGAGCAGGTGGGCCCGTTTGGGGTTGCGCCGCAGCGCCAGGCCCAGCAGCTCCGGCAGCCGTGGGTCGCCTTCGAGCCCCACGCCCAGCCGGTCCGCGACCCACTGTCCTGACCACACCACGCCGTGCTCCGCTCTCTCGTCGCTGCCGCGCTCGTTCACGCGGTCCGCAGCCCTGCCGCCAGCAGCTCCACGAAGCTGACGTCCTCCCGTGCGACGCCGAAGACCTCGGCGCGCAGCATGGTCCGCTCGGCCCAGGCCCGGTGCGGCTTCACCTCGTTCATCTTGTTGGTGTAGGCGGACCGCAGCACTCCGCCGCCGTCGCGGCCGGGCCGCAGGATGTCCTCGGCGTCGCTGAACTCCTCGTGGCTGACGACGGACAGCGCGTGCACGGGCGCGACGTGCGAGGGGTGTATGCAAGTCTTGCCCTGGAGGCCGTTGGCCCGGTCGAGCTCGATCTCCCGCAGCAGTCCGTCGATGTCGTGCTCGATGAGGGCGGTGCGCAGCGCCTCGGCCGAACCGGCGAACGGGCTGCGGCGCAGCTGCGGTTTGAACATCCGCTCGTGCTGGCGGAAGTACTCCCATACGGGCCCGGTGACCGTGAAGCCCGTGCCGTCGGCGCGGCCGAGGACGTTGACGACGTCCGCGATGACGGAGGCCACGAGCTGGACGTCGTACGCGGTCATGTCGGGCGAACGGCGCAGCCCGTACGCGGAGCAGAAGTCCGTGACGCCGAGCCGCAGGGCGAGCACCCGGTCGCGGTATTTGTCGATGGTGCGGGCGATGCCGGCGAGCGTCTCGGTGCGGGTCTCCAGGTGGAGCAGTTCGGGCGATTCGAGTACGGGCATGGTGAAGAGCCGCCGCCCGCAGCCGCTCTCGGCGGCCAGCGTCGCCTCCAGGAAGGGGACGCCGCGCTCCTCGGTGAACTTGGGCAGCACGAAGCCGGTGAGCAGCCGCCCGGCGCGGCCGAGCCGGCGCGTCAGGTCGGGTATCTGGCGGGGCGTGCGGACCCGGATGAACAGGAGCGGCAGGCTCGCGTCCGCGCCGCGCCCGGCGAGGTCGGCGAACTGCCGCACCAGGTTCTCCTCGGCGCCCGGCACGTCCGCGTCGTCGATGGAGTCCTCCAGGCAGAGCACCATGGAGACCACGCCCCGGCCTGCCTGTCTGAGGATGTCGTCGGCGAGGCGGGGCCGGGTGGCGGGGCTGTAGAGCGTGGCTCCGAGGGCGGTGGCGAGCGTACGGGCCGGGGAGGCGGCGGTGAATTCGCCGGGCTCCCGGTGGAACAGGGCCTCACGTTCCTCGGGTGCCAGATATCCGAAATGCCTCATCGTTCTCTCCGTCGCGCGGCGGCCCTCCCTCGACCCGTCCGGTCCGGAAGCATGGCCGATTATCGTACGTCCGGCGGTGGGGCGAGAGTTCCCGGCGCCCGGTGCGTCCCCCCGGCGCCTGCGGGGCCGCGCCACGCCCTCCCGGATGCGCGCGGGTCGTATTGGGCACCGGGTCCGTACTGGGCACGCGGGTCCGCCCAGGGCACACGGGTCCATACCTCGCGATCCCAGCCGAACCCCCGGCCCCACGCGTCTGCGCGAAGGTCCGCGCGGGCGAGTCCGCACGGGCAGGTCCAGCCGACCGGCGGTGCCCCTGCGTTGTCCCCGCGCGGACCCAGCAGGCAGGATGACGGGCATGACGCACGCGATGCTGAAGGGGTCGAACATCCCGCTGGAGGCCCAGGCCGTACGGACCGTACTGCGCTGGACCCCCGGCCCGGGCGTCCCGGACGTGGACGCCTCCGCCCTGTTGATCGGCGATGAGGGGCGCGTGCGCTCGGACGAGGACTTCGTCTTCTACAACCAGCCCCGGCACCCGTCCGGCCTGGTGCGGCACCTGCCGAAGAAGCGGCTGCCGGAGGGGCTGACGGACACGGTCGAGACGGACTTGGCGGCGCTGGACGCCTCGGTGGACCGGGTGGTGCTGGCCGCGTCCTCGGACGGCGGCGCCTTCGGGCTCGTACGGGACCTGTGCGTCCTGCTGTACGACTCGGCGGCCGAGGAGGGCGGCGAGCCGGTCGCCCGCTTCGAGGTGCAGCCCGAGACGGGCGACGAGACCGCGATGATCTGCGGTGAGCTGTACCGGCGCGGGGACGGCTGGAAGTTCCGGGCGCTGGGGCAGGGGTACGAATCGGGGCTGATCCAGCTGGCCACGGAGTTCGGCATCTCGGTGGACGAGACCGACGCCCCCGCCGAGGACGGCCCGGCCGCGCCGTCCGCCGCCGAGGCCCCGGCCCGGCCCGGGCACGAGCCGGCCTCGGAACCGCCGCCGGTCCCCGCCCGGCCGCCGGCCGCCGGGGCCGGCCCGATGCCGGCTCCGGCCCCGGCGGCGGACGGCGCGCCGCAGGACCCGCCGCGGCCGGGCGCGGGCTACGGCTATCCGCCGCCGCCCACGGTCCCGCCGCAGCCTGTCGCCCCGCCCGCGGCCGCCTACGGCTATCCGCCGCCACCGCAGCCGGCGTACGGGTACCCGCAGTACCAACCGCTGCCCGACCCGGCCTTCCGGCTGCCGCCGCAGGGACCGCAGTTCCAGAACCGCTAGCGGTGCGGGCTCGGGAGGGGGCCTGCGCTCACACCCTGGACTTGAACCCCCGGCCCCACTGGAGCCCCCAGCCGTAGAGCCGGTCCAGCTCCGCCTGGAAGCCGTACACGTACTTCACCTCGCGGCGCAGGGTGATCTCGCCCTTGTTGTTCTCCAGCATCGCCACGGCGCAGGAGCGGGCCTGCGGCGCTCGCTCGGCGAGCGAGATCTCCACCCGGGGGCCATTGCCCGGGTAGAGGGTGACCATGGCGTGCGTACGGTCGAAGGCGGGTGTGCCGTCGTAGATGTAGACGAAGATCAGCAGCCGCTTGATGTCCTCGTGGTGGTCCATGTTGACGTAGATCGTCTCGCCCGACGGCGAGCCGAACCGGTCGTCGCCGCTGAGCTGCACGTACGGCGCGGTGTTCAGGCTGCCGAGGAAGTTGCCGAGCGGCTGTACGACGCCCTTGGTGCCGTCCGTGAGCTCGTACATGCAGGCGAGGTCGAGGTCGACGTTGACGACGGCGGGGCCCTGCGACTGGACGACCTCCGGCCTGAACTTGCCGAAGGGGTGGCGTATCCCGCCGCCACCGCCCCTGCTGACCTTCTCGTCGAAGTCGGAGGTCCGCATCCGCCAGGACAGGTTGACCCGCAGGTTGCCGGTGAGGGCTCCTTGCTTGGTCAGTGAGACCGAGGGATGACGCTTGGTCAGTTCGACGGCACCGGACGCGCTGCCGCTGTCGAACTGCTGCGCCGCCCCGCTCCAGTTGCTGAAGAAACCGCTCCAGAATGCCACAGAATGCACACCCACCTCTCACCCCGCTCGGGCCAACTGCCGCGGGGCGGCCGGGAGGTTGGACCTCGCGACCGCCCCGCTCAGAGCGTTCCTCAAACTTACCTTCGTCACACTCCGGAGGTGACCTCGGCCTTGTTCTCGGAGTTTTCTCCCATGGCCTCCACCCGCCGGTTTCTGACCAGCGAGGACCAGAAGGAGGCGGCGATCAGTACCACGCCGACGAGGCCGGTGATGACCTCGTTGATCTCGTACTTGATCGTGATGAGCAGGATGACGGCGAGCGCGCCGATCGCGTAGTGCGCGCCGTGCTCCAGGTACACGTAGTCGTCCAGGGTGCCCTTGCGGACGAGGTAGACGGTGAGCGACCGGATGTACATCGCGCCGATGCCGAGGCCCAGCGCCAGCTCGAAGATGTCGTTGGTGACGGCGAACGCGCCGATGACGCCGTCGAAGGAGAAGGAGGCGTCGATGACCTCAAGGTAGAGGAACATGAAGAAGGCGGCCTTGCCGACGAGCCCGACGACGGAGGGCTCGCCGTTCTTCTTGGCGGCGGGCGCTGCCTCCGCCCCTTCCTCCGCGTCCTCCGCGTCCTCCGCGTCCTCCTCCATGTCTTCGAGCCGGTTCTCGAAGAAGCCGGAGATGCCGCCGACGATCAGATAGGTGACCAGGCCGCCGATGCCGGCGAGCAGTACGGTCGCGCCCTTGTCGAGCGTGCCGTGGCCGTTGTGCACGGGCACCGCGGTGGCGAAGGTGGTGGCCGAGATCATCAGCACGACCATGGCCACGACGACGGAGAGGGTGTCGAGCTTGCCCAGCTTGGCGAGCGGCTTCTCCAGCCAGCGCAGCCACTGGATGTCCCGGTCCTCCAGAATGAAGTCCAGGAAGATCATCAGCAGGAACATTCCGCCGAACGAGGCGATCGCCGGGTGGGCGCTGGTGACCAGGGCCTCGTAGCGGTCGTGGTCGTTGATCGCGACATTGACCGCTTCGATGGGGCTCAGTTTGGCGGTGATGGCCACGATGACCACCGGGAAGACGAGCCTCATACCGAAGACGGCGATCAGAATGCCGACGGTGAGGAACATCTTCTGCCAGAACGGGCTCATCTTCCGCAGGATGCCGGCGTTGATGACCGCGTTGTCGAACGAGAGCGAGATCTCCAGGACGGAGAGGATCGCGACTACCGCCAGCCCCTGCCACCCCCAGAGCAAGCCGGCCAAGGCGAGGCCGGCGGCTGTGATGCCGAACGACCAGCCGAATGTTCTGAGGAGCACTGGCTACTCAATCCTTCTCTAAGAGGGATTCCCCCGCGTCGAGCGCGGCTTTACGAAACGTTGACCCCGAAGTCTAGAGCGATACCGCGCAGACCTGACGCGTACCCCTGGCCGACCGCGCGGAACTTCCACTCCCCGCTGTGCCGGTAGACCTCGCCGAAGATCATCGCCGTCTCGCTGGACGCGTCCTCGCTCAGGTCGTAACGGGCCAGCTCGCTGCCGTCGGCCTGGTTGATGACGCGGATGAACGCGTTGCTGACCTGGCCGAAGCTCTGACCGCGCAGATCCGCCTCATGAATCGAGACCGGGAAAACGATCTTGTCGCAGCTGGCGGGCACCTTCGAGAGGTCCACCAGAATCGATTCGTCGTCGCCCTCGCCCTCACCGGTGAGATTGTCACCCGTGTGCTCGACGGAGCCCTCGGGGCTGGTGAGGTTGTTGTAAAAGATGAAGTACTCATCACCGAGCACCCGCCCCGACTGGCACAGCAGCGCACTGGCGTCGAGGTCGAAGGGCGCGCCGGTGGTGGAGCGCGCGTCCCAGCCGAGCCCGACGGTCACATTCGTGAGGTTCGGCGCGGCCTTGGACAGGGAGACATTGCCTCCCTTGGCGAGCGTTACGCCCATGGTCTTGGTTCCTCCCCGCAGTGGGTGTCCTAGCGCGTCCGGCGCCGCACTCCCTCCAGGGTGCCTCCTCGAAGGCCCCGGGTCTCCTGCCGAAAGGCAGCAGCGGGTGTGCGGCGCCGGACGCCGGTGTGGCTGGTCAGACGTTGACGCCGAACGTCTGCGAGAGCGTCTCTGAACTGCGTAATTCGCAATCGGAGGCTACCCGGTCCGGTACAGCATCAGCACGATGTTGATCCAAGTTGCTTCAACCAGCACTATCATGCCGCCACCGGCTCCGCCGAGCGCGTCTGTCTTCAGGGTGCACCACCCCGGTGCCCGGAGTGAAACGTAGCCTGCACGACCGGTCGTAGACGCGTGCGATTGTCCACCTGCGCCTTGTCGGTACGAGGCCGCAGCCAGCGGGGCCCTCGCTCCGGGGACGCGGGGGGGGTGACCAACCTCCTATGGACATCTCAAAGCACCTGCACGCGCTCAGTCGTCGGCGGTGGTGTGCTGTTCGCATTGGTGTGGCCGGAAGAGACCTGACCGTGCCGGCGACCGCTCCGATGCCATACGGGGCTCAGTGACACTGGACCGGTGCTGCCGCCCGGCGCCCGAGGACGCCGGGCAGGGGCGGGGTTCTCAGCCGGTGGTCGAAGGCGTGGTGGACTGCACATGCTTGGCCCGTTCGACGCTGCAAACCTGCATGCCGAACGTGCGCAAGCGCCACATGGTCTTCGTTTTCGAGGATGCCTTGAGGGTGTCCGCGCTGGGCAGCCCCTTCTCGTCGTGGGCGACGTTGTTGAGCGCGTACTGCTTGCCTTCGGGCGTGGTGAAGATGATCGCGAAGCCGCTGTATCGCGTCTTCACGCAGGAGACCGTCCCCTTCTGCGGCGTGATCGGCCAGGCATCGCCGAGTTGGTGGGCGCTGATGGACTGAGGGTTGTGAGTGGCCGGCGGCCACTTGGTGATGGCATCTCGCTCCTGCGAGCAGCCGACGAGCAGCAGAGCTGCGGCCAGTGCGGTGACCACCGAGGCCGGCAAGCGCGTCCCAGTCAGAGGGGAAGTGGAAGTCATGAGGTTTCCGCTGCCTTTCGTGCCGCGCGAGTGATGCCTGCGATGAAGAGGGCCGTCGCCGCGACGCTGATGGGGATGGTGAAAGCCATCCGATACAGGTCGAGGTAGTTGGCCCACGAGTAGGGGATGAACGGCCACACGGCTTGCTGCATGGTTGTGCCGCCGACGAGGACACCGAAGAGGATTCCGATGATCCCCACCACCAGTGCCGCTGGAGGGGAGAAGCGGATGCTCAGCCAGAGAGTGAAGGAGGTGAGCAGCGCTCCGACGACCGTGCTGGTAAGAGCGAGTGGCCAGGCATGGCCGACCGGGATCCCCGAGACGAGGTATACGAGGGCGGTGAGGACGGACATGGTGACCGCGACTCCGATGACGAAGGCGGTCAGCGCGAGGGCCGGTCCGGACGTTCCCGTGGTGCGGCAGGCGACAGCCCGCCAGCCCTGGCTTCCAGCGCCCCACGCCACCAGGCTCAGCACGAGGGTCCCGATAGGCAGGACCAGCAGGGTGAACAACTGGATGCTCCCGTCCGGAGTATGCCAGGACAGCCATAACGCGATGAGGGCGAGTGTGGTCGGACACAGCCAGGTCAGCGCGGTCCCGCGGAGGGTGCTGACCATGGCGAGTACGACGCGGGGGCGGCCCGGCCGGGCCGGTGCGTTCGCCGTCGTCGCACCTGTGACCGCGCTCCGGCCCGATGCGGGCGAGGCGGGAGGAGGAGCCGTCCGGTGGCGGGCGGCTGCCCCGCCGGTCGGCAGTCGCAAGTGGGGCAGCAGGAGGAACGGTACTGCTAGGAGCGCGCCCAAGACAGTGGGAGGCCACGGGGAGCCGGCGGCGAGCTCCGAGTGGGCTTGCAGGGCCATACCGTTGGCATGTGTGCCGATCACCGGCAGCGCCCCCCGGCCGAGCCAGGCGAACGGCAGGACCGTCCAGGACCCGGACTCGGCGGTGACGACGGACAGCATCGTCCAGATGAAGCCAACGCCGAGCACGGCGCCCCAGGGGGCCCGCTGAGCGAGCCACAACAGTATGGCCAGCAAGCCCAGTTGGGACAGCCAAGGCACCATGACGGCCTCGGCAGCGCGGCCCGCTGGGACGCGCTGAGCCGCCGAGGCCAAGCCGAGAATCAGCATCGGGGCGCCCGCACCCAGCAGATTGAGCAGCAACGTACGCAGGGCGAGGGCGACGAACCGGCTCAGGTTGCGGCGACGGGGGGTATTCGGCCGGCACCGCGTGCCGCCGCCCCGCGCGGCATCCTCGATACGGGTGGCAGTGGCCACCAGCAGCACCACGAGCATGGGGCCGACGAACATCGCCCACAGGTTCTGATAGCCCAGGACGTCCTTGAAGTCCTTGCCCGAGCCGGCCGAGGCGAACATTGCGGAGCTGACGAGGGCGAACGCAAGCCCGCCCAAAGGCAAATACGCCACTGCGCTGCGCCGCCAGGTAGCGAGTTCGGCCTGTAGGGCGGCCGAAAGACCGGGTAACGGTGCGGGCTTCGCGAACGCGCCGCCGGTCATGACGTCACCGTTCCGGCTCCGTGTGCGGCACCGGCCATCTGGAAGTAGGCGCGCTCGAGGTCGCCGTCCGGAGCGAGGTCGGCGAGGGCGCCCTGGTAGCGCAGGCGTCCCGCCGAGATCAGGCCGATGTCATCGGCGACGGAGGCTACCTCACCGAGCAGGTGGCTGGAGAGCACAACGGCGCGTCCGGTGGCGGTGAAGCGGCGCAGCATCGTACGCAGTGCTGCGATGCCCTCCGGGTCCAGGCCGTTCTGCGGTTCGTCGAGGATGAGCACGTCGGGATCGCCCAGCATTGCGATCGCCAGCGCCAGACGGCCCTTCATGCCCGTGGAGAAGCTCTTGGCCTTCTTCCGGTCCATAGGGTCCAGTTCGACTTCGGCCAAGGCTCTGTGCGCCTCGGTTTCCGGCAAGCCGAGCAGGTGGGCGTGGATCATCACGTTCTGTTTGGCGGACAAGTGGCCGTAGAAACTGGGCCCATCGACGCTCGCTCCGATGCGGGACAGGGCTTGCCGACTCCAGGGCCGGCCGAACAGCCGTACTTCACCCGAGGTGGGGAGCGTGAGGCCGAGGACCATTTTCAACGTGGTGGATTTGCCGGCGCCGTTGGGCCCCAGCAGGCCGTAGACCTTCCCCGGACTCACCGAGAGGTCGACCGAGTCGACGGCTGTTGCGTGACGGAAGGCCTTGGAGAGGCCGCGGGTCTCGATCACAGGTGCGTCCGGGGGCGAAGAGTCCTGGTCGCGAGTGGGGTGCATCAGTGCGGAATCCTTTCTGCTACATCATGTAGCAAATAAGCCTGCTATGCGGCGTAGCAGTTGCGAGCGCACGGACGTGCGGTCCGTGCGTCTTCTTGTTGGTCGATGAGCGGTACCGCCGGTGGGCCGACTCAGAGAAGAAGGGCCACCGCGGCGGCGACGGCAACTGCCGCCCCGCGCACTGTCCAAGCCTGCGAGGGCGGGATCACTCGGGGTGGGCGGGCCAGCGCCTGCGCCCGGTAGGTGAGTTCGACCCCGGGGTCGAGGAACCCGGTACCGACCCCCTCGGCCGTGATGCCCTGGCGAGCCGAGCGGGTCATGGCCTCTATCTGCGCACACAGCGCCCTGGCCACGGCCGCGGCGCCATCGGCCTCACGGGCGCTCTGGTCCGCCCAGATCTCGGCGGCCAACCTCAGCTCGGCAAGCACCGCCTTACGGCCGGGGATCCACCACCACGAGCGCAGCACACAGGTCGCGATGAAGATCCACAGCGGGTGACGCGCCCTGGCATGGGCGCGCTCGTGCTCGATGATCGCTGACGCCTCGGCAGATTTGACCACTTGGGGGCCGAGGACGATCCGCGGGCGCAGCAGGCCGACCGTGGACGCCACCCCCTGTGCGGCCTGCCCCGGTGCCGTTGTGATCCAAATGTCGCCACACTGCTGGGGTGCCAGCAGGGCGACAGCACGTCCCGTGCGTACCGCATTGGCAGCCCCGGCGGCGAACGACACCAGCAGACAGGCCAGAGGAGCCGCCGAGGCGGCGAGCATGAGCTGTGTCGCGAGGGCCGTCAGCGGGTGCCGGCTCTCGATATCCGTGATCCCACTGCTGATCCCCCACGCCATCGGCGCCCGCCACGGCAACGCGTCGCGCAGCGGACTGTGCGGCACATAGGGGACCGCCATCGCCAGGAGTGGCGTAACAGCGGTAGCCATCGCGAGAACGAACCGCTCGCGGGCCGGTAACCGCACCGAAAGGCGGCGCAGCAGGTGCCACAGGCCGACCGCGACCAGCGGACACCACCAGGCGAGCACCACCTGGGGGTAGCCCAGCCAGCTCGCCCTCACGCGTCGGCCTCCGGCGCCGCCCGGCTGGGCCCCCCGGCCTCGGCACCACCCTGTAGATCGGCGATGCCGGCCAGCAAGGCGCGCACCTGGGCGAGCTGATCGGCATCGCCGCTCACGTTCTGGACGAAGTTGGCCACAGCCAGGTCACCGAAGCCGTCCATCACACGGCGCACCTGCTCGGCCGCCACGTTCTGCTCGACCTCGCGGCGGGTCTGCTCAGGCCAGTACACGTAGTGGCGACCCTCCTTCTCCCGCCCCAGCAGCCCCTTGACGACCAAGCGCTCCATCACGGTTTTGACCGTGGTGTACGCCTGGCCGCTACCGAGACGCCGCGCGCACGCGGCGACGTCCATCGCGCCGGCCGACCACATGACCTCCAAGATCGCCAGCTCAAGGGGTCCGAAATAGCCTTCCAGGCCTTGGCGTTGAGACTTTCGCCACGATGACATGCTACAGAGCATAGCAGTTGTTTCCGGATCTGAGCAGGATCAGTATTCGCCGAGCGAACCAGCCCGTCGGGCCCTCGACATCCCGGCCGCGAACACCACCATCCCGACAGGCAGCATCACCGCGGCCCAGATCGCCATGTGCCCCAGCGCCGGTGCCACGTCACTCAGGCCGGCGTCGACGAGAAGGGACTTGCGTATCCCGTCCAACGCCTGGGTGGTAGGAAGCGCCCGCGCCACGGCCTGGATCCAGCCAGGGAGTATCGAGACCGGATACATGACGCCCGACAGCAAGGTGGTCAGCATGGTGATGCCCCATCGCACGGGATCACCGCGCTTGGTGATGAGCAACACTCCACAGCCGGCAAGACCGAAACTGCCCAGTGTGAGGACCAGCAAGGCCAGCACGGCCAGGGTCGCGAGCAGGTTCACCGACAACGGGATGTTGAAGATCACTCCAAAGAAGCCGAACATGACCACCGAGCCGAACGTCGTGCCGATCAGGCCGACGGCACCGGAGTAGAGCATGATCCGGGTCAGCGGCACAGGCATCACCACCGCCGGTTCCAGAGTGCCCGTTCGCTGCTCGACCTGGAGGTGGTTGCTGAACGCCCCGAGACTGACAGCGACGAAACCGGTGAACACGGACCCGGACATCAGGAAGCTGATGATGTTGCCGCCATACCCCTCGATGCCGTTGAACGTGTTCCCGTCCTGGAGAAACTTGCCCATCAGGAGGAACTGGACCAGGGAAACCAGAGAGGTGATGGTGCCAAGGGCGATGGCCGTCCTGTAGGAGCGGCGCTCCCAGTAGATCTGGAGTACGTGAACACCGAACTGCCGGACGACATTCACCGAGACTCCTGAAGGTCTGCTCTCCGGCCGGGAGAATCGGATGGGATGCCGGGGTCAGGCGTGGCGGGAGGCGACGTAGGCAGCACGTTTCCGTTCTCGATACTCAAAAACTGATCCGTCGCCTTCGCCACGTCACCCTCTCCGTGCGTGGAGAACAGCACCGAGCCACTGTTGTGCGCGTAGTCGGTGATGATGCGGTGGAATCGAGCGACGTTCTCGCTGTCGAGATTCGCCGTCGGCTCATCGAGCAGCAGCAACGGCGGGCTGCCCAGCAGGGCACGGGCCAGACCGAGGCGCTTGCGCTGCCCCAGCGACAGCCGCATGAACTGAGTTCCTGCGTGATCGGCCAGCCCCACCTGGTCGAGTAGGCGTGCTGTCTCCTCCTTCGCCCGAACGCCGAAGAGATTCCGCAGTGAGGCGTAATAGCGCAGGTTCTGCGCACAGGTCAGCCGGAAGTAGAAACTGCGCTCCGGGTACAGGCACACCCCCAGGTGCGCCCGAGCTGCCGTGGCACGGCGCGCCACGTCATAGCCGGCGATTTGCACACTGCCGGCCGTGGGAGTGATCAGCCCGCACAGGATCTTCAGCAGGGTGGTCTTCCCCGCCCCGTTGGCGCCGAGCACCGGCACGATCTGCCCGGCCGGCACGGTGAAGCACACCTCGTTGAACAGCGGAGCCGCAGCCTTGCGGTAGAACATCGACATCTCGCAGACAGTCAGCATGTGACGCCTCCGCACAGGAGGCGTTCCGCCGCGGTGAGCCGATCGCCGCCCAGGGAGATAAGGGCGACCGCAGCGCCACCCGAGCCGGTCAGGAAACCCGGCGAGTCCGTCTGGGCACCTGGGACGTTGTTGTTTCTCAGCCCGAAGACCATGTCACCGTCGGTCATGGCCAGGAGTTGCTCCACCGTGTACTGCGCGGGTCCGTCCCAGTGCCTACCGTGAGTTCGGGCCACCGCGCAGATGTGGCGTTGGACGCTGATCTGCCCGGCGAGGCCATGGCACAGGGACGGGTTGTCGATTTGCCGGAGTTCGTGCGGGCGGCGCTCGACCGACTCGAGAAGTTCGATCGCGGTATCGAGGAAGGCCGGGTCCACCGGCGCGCAGTTGGCGAGCGCGACCGCCGCGCCGAGATTTCCATAGCACCAGGCCGATCGCGCGAGCCCGCTCTGTTCGTGCTGTCGGGCGGCGGGCAGCCGGAAATACGGGAGATCGAGCCCGTAGTCGGTTTCCACCAGGCAGGCGGTGAGCATCTCGCCCAGCCTCGCCGCCGTTTTAGGCAGCGTGGCCGGGCCGGTACCACGGGCGGCTGCCGAACCGAGGATCGAGGCGACTCCCGCGATCCCGTGGGCGAATCCCAGGTTGAGATAGCCGTCGTGCAGGTGCGGAGACCTGGTCCGCTCGATCTCCGTGATCCTCCTGGGAGGTGTCCAGAGCCCCGCAGGCGCGGGTATGGCGGCCAGACCGCAGAATCGGTCAACTATCCGATCGAGTGCATCACGACGGCGTTCGTCGGCGTCGCCCGCGGTGAACAGGTACATCGCGGCACCGGCGAGCCCGGAGATCACGTCGTAGCTCGCGCTGGAGAGTCCTCCGGCAGGCGGCAGGGTGGCCAGACGTTGCTCGATACGCGTGATCAAGGTCGCTTCCACATCGTGTAGCGCCCGCTGGTACCGCTCTCCACCACGGGACAGGGCCCGCAGCACGTAGGCGACGGCCGCGGTCCCGTTGACCAGGCCGACCCCGAGGTCCGCGGCTCGGGTGTAGTGGTCGAGCATGCGCCGGGCATGCTCGAACGCGAGCTGATCCCACCCGTCATCGGGACAGAGCTCGTCCGCGGCCGAGTACACGAGAGCCAGGCCCAAGTCGCCCGGATCGGTGCTGAGCGGGTGCCAGGCCTCGACCAACTGTGCCGTAAGCGGATCAGGCACACGCAAGTCGGCGAACTCGCCCTCATAGTCGCGGATCCGGTGGAGGATTTCCCAACCGGCTTTCACCGCCTCGGTCCTGGTGCGTCCAGCTATGGACGGCGGAGCCATTCTTGGTGTGACTGTCATGACCGACCTGCCTCTCCCTGATGGGCCCGGGATCGCTTGACCACGCCGAGGAGGAACAGCGCTTGATATTCACGGTTCCGGGGCAGCCCCATCCGGTTGGCGAACATGTGCAGCAGGCTCTGCAAAGTCATGGCGCGCAGCGGCCACGAGAGGTCGCTCTTGGCGAGTACTCCGGTCAGTTCCCGAAACTTCGGAGTCAGTACGTGACGCAGACGCGGGCCGGCCGCGAGCGCAGCCCCCGACGGGGGCTGCCGTATCAGAGGGCGGACCGCGTTGCGCAGCGCCGGGCTGGCGGAGGCGAACTCCGTCCGGTAGCCAGTCGTGATGAGCTGGAGCAGATCGTGCTCCTCCTGGACGGGGAGGTCCAGGGCCGCGAGATAGTCTTCCATCAGGTAAGCGGCATCCCTCAGGATTTGGCCGAGGCCGCCCTTGAGATCCTCTTCGCCGCCGATACGGTGCGCTGCGCGCGCCAGTTCGGGTGCCACGCACAATCGAGTATCAGCGGCAAGGAGATGGGACTCGGCGCAGAAGACCCGCTCGGCTGCAGGCATCGCGTCGGGCCCCCCGTACCGTTCGAGTTCCCGTATGTAGGAGTCGACGTGGTAGCGGTGGACAAGGCCGGCTCGAACGCACTCGTCAACCACTTCCCGTACCTGCTCGAACGTCACACCGTCGGAGCGCACGCGGATTCGCAGATGGTCGTCCGGGTCCGCGTACCGGATGTAGAACCACTGGTCAGGGGATTCCGCATAGGTCTCCGCCAGCCGAGACAGGGTCGCGTTCTCGTTTTCTCGGTCTCCGTATATGCGTAGGTACCACCACTCGGCCCCCGGCCGCAGATTCCGTACGGCGTCGGCCGTGGCGTCGAAGCGCGGTGCCGGCGGTGACGGCAGCACCGGCGCCGGTTTCCGGGCGACGGCTGAGAAGACGGCTTCGCTGGCGTACCGACGTCCGTCGAGGTCGTGGACGATGCCCATCCCGCTAGGTCTGGGCGCCTCCGAGACACGGTCCACGCCGTCGGCCGCCTCCCGCCGCAGCAGATCCCGGTGTACCCGGTCGGACAGGCGCAGCAGGAGGCGATTATCGAGCTCGCCAGCGTAAACATACTCCGGCAACTGTGTGTCGGCCGCCCACCGCACGAGCTGCCGGTCTTGCTCGTCCGGCCCCCCGGACAGCGGGGGGATGCGCCATGTCGGCAGGGCAAGCCGCACTCCGGCGAATTCCACCCCGGGCAGAAAGTCCATGAGCGGCTCCACCTCGCCCCAGGTCCAGGTGGGTCTGATGACGCCGTCGAGGGCGATTTCCTGAAGGAATCGGACGGGGTCCGCGGCGATCTCGGGATTCACGAGATTGGCCGTGCGGATCGCCACCGGCTTCCCCGTAGGGCCGTGGACCAGATGGAACCGACCGCCCTCGACCCCGACGAGCAGGTCGGCGAAGGCGATCTGCTTCGGGCGAGACGCGTCGCCGTCGAAGGTTCCGGTCGTCACCTTGAGCTGGTGGTCGTACACGCTGGGAGCGACGACCACGTTGTTCACCCGAGACCGATTACTCATGTAGTCCAACTCGCACAGAATGACGTCACGCTGGGCGGCCGTCTCGGCGCCGGTCAACTCTCGTACGTGCGCTTCGACAGCGGGGTCCCCGTAGGCGAACCTGCCGCTGGCCTTGCCCGCAGGGACAGCTGCCCCGATCGGCGACAGCGTGATCTCCACTTCATCGCCTTCGCTCTGGTCGAGCTGGAAAAACACGTCGTAACTCGTCGGCGGCGTACCAGAATTAGGAGGCAGTTCGTCAAGATCGGTTTGAGTGAGGGGCACAGTGTTCGCGCCGGTGCGACGCGCACGGTCGAGGAGGGCCGCCCGCAGACGTCGCACGGCGTGCGTCCACTCCCGGTCATCGGGCCCTTCGTCGCTCGGACGGTGCCGCGCTGACGGGTAACCGGCGGGAGCGCCAATACCCTGCACTGGGTCGAACACGCGGTACAGCGGAACGAGGGACCGGCCGAAGGCGTCGACGAACCGTTCGGCGTGGCTCCGCAGTTCTGGAAGGCGAACCGGCACGAGGGACATCCGCAACATCGCGCCGACGGCGGCTGTCGCCTTGGCTGCCACATGAACGGGGATCTGCCCCGACACCGCCAGGGACAGGTCAACTTGAAGTTGCTCCTGGGGAGCGTGGGCATCGGTGCGCAGCGCGTCGTACGCGGCGTTCAACGCGTCGATGCCCTGACCGATCCCGGTCGAACGGTAGGCAGCGACAGCGGTCTGCGCTCCCGTGAGCTGCTGCACAGCCTCGCTGTCCGCGTCCGGATCCGCGCGTATCCAGCGTCCGGCCGGGTCGATGTCGAACGCCGACGGGGCCAACTCTGTTATCAGCAGACCGTGGTCAACGAGCCCGTCGAGGAAATGGGTCAAGGTCTCGCCCGGGGCGTCCGGGAATGCCTCACTCAGGCTGTCGCGCAGCGCAGACAGAGTGCCCGGCTCATGGGCGGCATCCAGAACGTGCTGCACCGGGGGCGTGTATCTGACGTTGGACGTCTGGTTGACTTTTCCATCGGTCGCGTGGGGATTCACCATGACCGCGACCCGGTCGCCAATCCTATGCGCGGTCGGGTTGGCCACTACACGCATTCGATCGCCGAGTGCCGCCATGACAGAATCGGTCAGCTGTTTCAGATAAGTGAATCCCACCCGAGCATTTTTCCGGTGTTCTTCAAGCCGACCCAGGACGAGTGGCTCATCACCGAAGCCGACTACAGCGCTTCCCCCAAAAATCCCGAAGGGAGTGGTGCGGGTCGAGATCCTTATCGCATACTTTACCAAGCTTCGGTGGAGAGATCGAACTCTTCTCTCCCGCCCTCTTTCTCCGCCGACTCCACTCGCACCAGAACTTTCCAGTCCATCCCTTCCGGAGGAATCTAATAATGCATCAACCTGGTCTGCCAGTACGGAACTGGCCACACGGACTGACTCTCGAAATGCGCCATCCCGCCACAGTTCATCAATGCAGTCGAGCGGGCTTTGACCAGCAGTTTCATCTGGATAGAAATCAGTTGATCGAATTGGGGACCGCAGCAGGGCACGGGCCGACACCTGATATTCTAAATATTTCGTCATGGAAAATCAGTCACCAATGCGTTCAAGCGGACGCGGCAAGAATTTCGTTGACATCCAGCAGTGCTTCATCCGCGCCGTACCAGGCATACACGCCGGTCAGATTGAGGATCACCTCGTCGACGCCGGCTTCCGCGTACCGGGACAAGCCGTCGGCGACAGCGTGCGGGCTGCCATAAAGGAATCCTCCGCTGTCGATCAATACCTGTGCGGCCAAAGCGGGGTCGTTCGCCGGCAGGGCAGCCCCGGCGCGAGCCAGCATGTCGGCATAGTGCGGGAGCCTGAGATGTCCACCTACGGCCAAATGCGCCAGGCCGCTGGAACTGCGTCCCGGCCGTGCCACCGCCACGGGCACTACAGCGATCATGGAAGGGCGGGAGCGCCCCGTGGACTCGGCGCCCCGGGTCACTTCCGGCAGCAGGGTGTCCCGTACGTAGCCTGCCGGGGCCAACCAGGTGATGGCGGCGTCGGCGACTTCGCCGGCGGCCCGACCCATCTTCGGCCGCAGTACGCCCAGCCCCAAGTGCACGCGCGGGTGGGCTACCGGAGGCAACGAATCACCGGAACGGAAGGACGCGGGTGAGGTACCTGAGGTGACCGCCCCCGACGGCGGGTCCCAGCGCTGCGCCAGACAGGTGCGGGTGGCACGCAGGAACTCCACGCAGGTTTCGACGGGCCTTCCGTACGCCGCGCCAAGCCTTTCCGCCTGCGTTGCCCGGCTCCCCGGGCCATATCCGACGATGGCCGGCTGCTGGGTGACCGCCGCCACGGTGCGCGCTTCCAAGGCTGCCTGAGCAGGGTGCCGCAGGGGAGTGACCAGCACGCATGTCCCGGCGGCGACGGGGTAGCCGGCACCGGCCAGGTAGGCGAAGGTCGCTGTGGGTTCCAGTCCATAACTCTGCCCCTGCCACAGGCGGGTGAGCTGCGAGTCGTACATCACGTGGCGCGCAAACGGGATCGCCTCCTCGACCATGGCGGGCACCGTCGGGACCAGCAGCGACAGCTTCATCGCTGCTCTCCCCCGGCGAGTTCCATGCTGCGCAGGTATGCCCCGGACAGGACGGCGGACAACGGGTCGCCTCCGGCCGCTGCCGGTTCCGCGAGCCCCCAGTGGTCGATCAATCGGCTGGCTGTATTGATCAGCCCCTGATCACCCGAGTCCAGTACAGCACGGACCAACTGGTCTTCTATGGACTGCCGCAAGGCGGCAGCGAACGGACTGCTGCACTCAGGAAGGCAGGGGCCATGGTAGAGAATCAATGCGTCCGCCGGCTTGTTCGCCTTTAAGAGCCTCAACACTTCCAGAGCGTCGACCACGACCGGCGCGGGCAGCGCATACCGACGGCCCAGCGCCTCGTAGCGGACGTTCACCCCAATCCTTCGGGCGCGATACGCCAGGGTGGGAATCGTAGAGACAGATATTTCTCGTTCGTAGATACGATGCAGCAGACCATCACGACTCATGGAGCCGCCGGCTGCGGCGAGTGCCGTAATGAACTCCATCGCCTTGCTGCTGGTCACCGCGCTGCCGTTGATTTCGTAGCGACCGAGTACGTTGACCCTCAGCCCTGCGGGCATGCCCACTGACAGCGGAGCTTCCAAGTCGAAGTTTTGATGCGCAAGCGACGATTCCCCCAGCTCAGCTCTGGGAGCACGAAAAAAAGATACCGCCACAGAAATCCCCCACCCCATGTGATGTGCCGCGCCAGCCTTCATCCCAGACGTGATGGTCCACCAACGTTCCCTGAAGGGGAGCGCGTCACGCGACTGCTACATGCTAGTCACAGGAGCTTCACTGGATCAACACCCAACTTGAAGAAATAAAAAGTTTGGCGGTGATGGCATACATCTTTTACGTGAAGGGGATTGCGTACCCTCCAGAAACTTCCTCTTCCCTCGATCGCCAACTGATCCCCGTGTGACTGCCGCGTGAACAGGACGTGATTCCGGACTGCCACTCTATTTCTCGGCGAGCAGTCGATCCGCTGCCGCCAAGGACGCACACGCCCCATATCAAAAGGAGTAGATATGTCTGATTTCGACCTCAATGCTAAGATTCAGGATGCTGACGAAGACCAGATGAGCCCTCGCATCACCAGCGTCTCGCTGTGCACTCCGGGCTGCGTCACCGCCGCCGGCTGCACTACCAGTGTCTGCACCCAGGGCTGCCATATCAGCAAGTAAGCCAGGGCGCCCCCGCAGGGGACGTTTCCGGGTGCTCCTGCACGGACAGGAGCACCCGGCTCTTTTGACGTGTGCCCCCAGTGCCGGAGCTCAGTTCAACCTTGCTCCCAGGCCAACTGTGTCCTGCAGTCGGCACTTTGTCCGCCCCCTCATCATGCCGGGAACTCACACGATGACGAGCCGCCTGTACGACAGGGCCCGGTGGATCCGTACTGCGCCCCGCTCTCACCGGGCCGCATCTCGGCCAGGGACGGCCTCACAGGCCGCCGCGCGCATCGGGCACATAGGCCGGGACTCGATTGGGACCTCCTGCGCCGCTGGTGCGCCTTTCGCAGGCGCGACAGAGCGTTCGTCAAGCCCCTCTCCGGACCACGCATGGGTCCGGTGTGTGGCAGCCGGCATCTCATCATGAGACGCCGAACACAAGAGGGGGCAGGCCTCACGGGCCTGCCCCCTCGAGTTGCACCTTCACAACGGTGCGAGCAACAACGTCAGACGTTCACACCGAAGTCCTGCGCGATGCCGCGCAGGCCCGAGGCGTACCCCTGGCCGATGGCGCGGAACTTCCACTCCGCGCCGTTGCGGTACAGCTCGCCGAAGACCATGGCGGTCTCCGTCGAGGCGTCCTCGCTGAGGTCGTAGCGGGCCAGCTCGCTGCCGTCGGCCTGGTTCACCACGCGGATGTAGGCGTTGCGGACCTGGCCGAAGGACTGCTGACGGGACTCGGCCTCGTAGATGGAGACCGGGAACACGATCTTGGCCACGTCCGCCGGGACGCCCGCCAGGTTCACGTTGATGACCTCGTCGTCGCCCTCGCCCTCACCGGTGAGGTTGTCACCGGTGTGCTCGACGGAGCCGTCGGGGCTCTTGAGGTTGTTGAAGAAGACGAAGTTCTGGTCGTTGGCGACCTTGCCCTGGTCGTTCGTCAGCAGGGCGCTGGCGTCCAGGTCGAAGTCGTTGCCAGTGGTGGTGCGTGCGTCCCAGCCCAGACCGACGATGACCGCGGTCAGGTTGGGGGCTGCCTTGGTCAGCGAGACGTTGCCGCCCTTGCTGAGACTGACTCCCACGAGTCCTCCAGTGGTTTCGAGGGGGACGGCGAGATCTGCGCCCCCGTTGTGCGATGGCATCCGATCAACGTTTTGATCCTAGTGACCGGTTCCCACCGATTGCAGACTCTTGCGCCGGCGCCCGCGACGCAGCGTGCGCGTCAGAGGGTTTCGAGCGCCTTGGCGTACTCGTTCAGGTCGCGCGCGTCGGGGAGGCCGTTGACGATGGTCCAGCGCACGACGCCCTCCTTGTCGATGATGAAGGTGCCGCGCACGGCGCAGCCCTTGTCCTCGTCGAATACCCCGTACGCGCGGCTCGCCTCACCGTGCGGCCAGAAATCCGACAGCAGGGGGTACTCCAGGCCCTCCTGCTCGGCGAAGACGCGCAGGGAGAAGGGCGAGTCATTGGAGACCGCGAGCAGCTGCACATCGTCGTTGACGAACTTCGGCAGCTCGTCGCGGAGTGCGCACAGCTCGCCGGTGCAGACGCCGGTGAAGGCGAAGGGGTAGAAGAGCAGGACGACGTTCTTCTCGCCGCGGAAGTCGGAGAGCTTCACGCTCTGCCCGTGCTGGTCCTTCAGCTCGAACTCCGGAGCCTTGGTACCGACCTCAATCGCCATGGATGGCCATCTCTCTCTCGACGGATTCGACAGTCTCGACAAGAGCCGGCCCCGGGGCGGTCACTGCTGCCCGGCGCCGGCGCGTGCACGGCACCAGTCTGTCACTGCCTCCGGGCATGCCCCGGCGCGGCCTCCGACACGGCCCACAGCGGCCTCAGGGCACGGTCCGGAGCGGCCTTCCGGGCAATAAATGGGCATGACGGCGGGGGGGGGGGGGGGGGGGGGGGGGGGGGGGGGGGGGGGGGGGGGGGGGGGGGGGGGGTGTGGGGT
>NZ_JBWKFF010000003.1:376907-427195 GCF_056434425.1 Streptomyces sp. NPDC044033
CACCATCCCAGGTTATGATGGGAGATAGCGCCCCCCCCCCCCCCCCAACAACCCCCCCCCCCCCCCCCCCCCCCCCCCCCCCCCCCCCCCCCCCCCCGCGCCGGATCGGCGAAGTGGGGCGATTGCCTCGGGGGCCGAGGTGCTACCGCTTGCTCGAACGAGCGGACTTCGGGGTCACCAGCCGGCTGCCGCTCCAGTCCTTGCCCGCGTTGATGCTCTTGGTCTGGGACAGACCCGCGGTCGTCGACGCCTCGTTGATGTCGCTGGCCTCGACGTAGCCATCGCGGCCGGTCTTGGGCGTCATCAGCCAGACGGGGCCGCCTTCGTCGACCAGACCGATGGCATCGACCAGCGCATCCGTCAGGTCGCCGTCGTCGTCTCGGAACCACAGCACGACGACGTCGGCGACGTCGTCGTATTCCTCGTCGACGAGCCCCTGGCCCGTGACGGCCTCGATCCCCTCGCGGAGCTCCTGCTCGACATCATCGTCGTAGCCGATCTCCTGGACCACCTGTCCGGGCTCGAAACCCAGCCTGGCGGCAGGGTTGATCCGCTCCTCCGCGTGGTCCGCGGTCGCGCTCACGGATTGCCTCCTGTCATCTTTCGATAAGTCGTTGGAACCTCGCGTGTACGCGAAGCATTGGGCGTAGTCCACACGTGCCGGGCGGATCGCGCAAGTACCCGGCCTCCGAGACCGCCGAAACGGTGACCTTTGGGGCCGTCTCGACGCATCTCGAACCATGACGGAACGGGTCTAAGTGATGCACGCCACAGCGATCTGCCCGGTTTGTGAAGTTGCACCCCTCCATTGTGACAGCTAAGGCCGAACGGCCGTACGCAGGCGACCTCCATAGGGGGCGTATGGTTGCGATTTGGCCGTCCGCGGCCGGGCGGCCTGGGGCCGCCGCCTCGTGAGGTGGTGGTTACCCCTCAGTAGAGGTGACGATTGCGCCGCCGCGGTCCACGATGGAAAGCGGCGCGGCCAGCAGGGACAGTATTCAACCGCGTGCGCGGCATCATCGCGTGCAGAGCACGTCACGACCCGAACAGCGAAGGAACAGCGTGGCTTCCGGATCCGATCGCAACCCGATCATCATTGGCGGCCTTCCCAGCCAGGTCCCGGACTTCGATCCCGAAGAGACCCAGGAATGGCTCGACTCGCTCGACGCAGCCGTCGATGAGCGAGGCCGGGAACGTGCCCGCTACCTCATGCTTCGCCTGATCGAACGCGCGCGCGAGAAGCGTGTCGCCGTGCCCGAGATGCGCAGCACGGACTACGTCAACACCATCGCGACCAAGGACGAGCCGTTCTTCCCCGGCAACGAGGAGATCGAGCGCAAGGTCCTGAACGCGACCCGGTGGAACGCGGCCGTGATGGTCTCGCGCGCCCAGCGCCCCGGCATCGGGGTCGGCGGCCACATCGCCACCTTCGCCTCCTCGGCCTCGCTGTACGACGTGGGCTTCAACCACTTCTTCCGCGGCAAGGACGACGGCAAGGGGGGCGACCAGATCTTCTTCCAGGGGCACGCCTCCCCCGGCATCTACGCCCGCGCGTTCCTCCTCGACCGCCTCTCCGAGCAGCAGCTCGACGCGTTCCGGCAGGAGAAGTCGAAGGCCCCGTACGGCCTGTCCAGCTACCCGCACCCGCGGCTGATGCCGGACTTCTGGGAGTTCCCGACCGTCTCGATGGGCCTCGGCCCGCTCGGCGCGATCTACCAGGCCCGGATGAACCGCTACATGGAGGCGCGCGGCATCGCCGACACCTCCGACTCGCATGTCTGGGCGTACCTCGGCGACGGCGAGATGGACGAGCCGGAGTCGCTCGGCCAGCTGTCGATCGCCGCCCGCGAGGGCCTCGACAACCTGACCTTCGTCGTCAACTGCAACCTGCAGCGCCTCGACGGCCCGGTGCGCGGCAACGGCAAGATCATGCAGGAGCTGGAGTCGCAGTTCCGCGGCGCCGGCTGGAACGTGATCAAGCTGGTGTGGGACCGCTCCTGGGACCCGCTGCTCGCCCAGGACCGCGACGGCATCCTGGTCAACCGGCTCAACAGCACGCCGGACGGCCAGTTCCAGACGTACGCGACCGAGACCGGCTCGTACATCCGCGAGCACTTCTTCGGCGACGACCAGCGGCTGCGCGCGATGGTCGAGAACATGACCGACGACCAGATCCTGCACCTGGGCCGCGGCGGTCACGACCACAAGAAGATCTACGCGGCGTACGCGGCGGCCAAGGCCCACAAGGGCCAGCCGACCGTGATCCTCGCGCAGACCGTCAAGGGCTGGACCCTGGGTCCGAACTTCGAGGGCCGCAACGCGACCCACCAGATGAAGAAGCTCACGGCCGAGGACCTCAAGCGCTTCCGTGACCGGCTGCACCTGCCGATCGCCGACAAGGATCTGGAGGACGGCAACCCGCCGTACTACCACCCGGGCCGCGACTCGGAAGAGATCCAGTACATGCACGACCGCCGCACGTCGTGCGGCGGCTATGTGCCGACCCGGGTCGTCCGGGCCAAGCCGCTGAACCTGCCGGACGACAAGGCGTACGCGGCCGCGAAGAAGGGCTCCGGCCACCAGTCGATCGCCACCACCATGGCGTTCGTCCGGGTGCTCAAGGACCTGATGCGGGACAAGGAGATCGGCAAGCGGTTCGTGCTGATCGCGCCGGACGAGTACCGCACCTTCGGCATGGACGCGTTCTTCCCGACGGCGAAGATCTACAACCCGATGGGCCAGCAGTACGAGTCCGTGGACCGCGAACTGCTGCTCGCCTACAAGGAGTCGCCGTCCGGGCAGATGCTGCACGACGGTATCTCCGAGGCGGGCTGCACGGCCTCGCTGATCGCGGCGGGCTCGGCCTACGCCACGCACGGCGAGCCGCTGATCCCGGTCTACGTCTTCTACTCGATGTTCGGTTTCCAGCGCACCGGCGACCAGTTCTGGCAGATGGCCGACCAGCTCTCGCGCGGATTCGTGCTGGGCGCGACCGCCGGCCGTACGACCCTGACCGGCGAGGGCCTGCAGCACGCGGACGGCCACTCGCAGCTGCTCGCCTCCACCAACCCGGCCGTCGTCGCGTACGACCCGGCGTTCGGCTACGAGATCGCGCACATCATGCAGGACGGCCTGCGCCGGATGTACGGCGAGACGCCGGACGGCAAGGCGGGCGAGGACGTCTTCTACTACCTCACCGTCTACAACGAGCCGATCCAGCACCCGGCCGAGCCGGCCGACGTGGACCGCGAGGGCATCCTCAAGGGCCTCTACCGCTTCCGGGCGGGCGAGCAGGGCTCGATCCCCGCGCAGATCCTCGCCTCCGGCGTCGCGGTGCCGTGGGCGGTCGAGGCCCAGCGCATCCTCGCCGAGGAGTGGAACGTCAAGGCGGACGTCTGGTCGGCGACCTCCTGGAACGAACTGCGCCGCGACGCGGTGGCGGTCGAGGAGCACAACCTGCTCCACCCGGAGGAGGAGCAGCGCGTCCCGTACGTGACGACGAAGCTCCAGGGCGCCGAGGGCCCGAAGGTGGCCGTGTCCGACTGGATGCGCGCCGTCCCGGACCAGATCGCGCGCTGGATCCCCGGCACGTACCAGTCGCTGGGCGCCGACGGCTTCGGCTTCGCCGACACCCGGGGCGCGGCCCGCCGCTTCTTCCACATCGACGCGCAGTCGATCGTGCTGGGCGTGCTCACCGAGCTGGCCAAGGAGGGCAAGGTGGACCGCTCCGCGCTCAAGCAGGCCATCGACCGCTACCAGCTCCTCGACGCCTCGGCGGCGGAGCCGGGCGCGGCGGGCGGCGACGCGTAACGGCCGTACGGCCCGTATCGAGTGCCGGGACCCCGGCCGACCTCTTCGTCGGCCGGGGTCCCGGCGTATTCACGGCCGGAGCCGTGCTTTTGCCGCCGGGGCCGGCGGCACGGTGCTTTCGCGAGCCGGGGTCCGGGGGCCGGAGCCTCCGCGGGTCCGGGTCCGGGTCCGGGGGCCGGAGCCTCCGCGGGTCGGGAGACCGGTGATTTCACGGGCCAGGGCCCGGAGCTTTCGCCGAGCCGACGGCTCGGCGCTCTCGCGGGCCAGGGCCGGGTCCCTCGCGGGTCGGTGGCCGAGGCCGTCGCGAGGCCGGGCCCGCCGCCCGCGCGCCGCTCGCGGCCGGGACCGGCGCCGGGGCCCATGGCTCTCGCGGTCTGCCGTACGCGGGCCGACCATGGCCGGCCCGGCACTCCCCCGGCCGGAGCCCGACGCTTTCCCCGCCAGGCCCCAGCGCTTCCCCCGCCGGAGCCCGACGCTCCCCCAGCCAGACCCAGCGCTTCCCCCAGAACACGACGCTCTCCCAGCCAGGCCCCGGCCCTTCCCTCGGCCGGAATCGGCCCTTCCCCGGCCAGGGCCCAGCGCTTCCCCGCCGGTCGCCTGCGGGTCGTTCGTGGCCGGTCGCGGCCTCGTGGCGGAGTCGCGAAGGTCACACAGCCAGAACCCCCGGCGAGCGGCGGCTCAGTTCTCCCAGATCTTGAAGGCCCGTACCCGGTACGGGGATTCGGGGGCATAGGAGCCGGGCGGATAGGTGTTGAACTCGCCGGTCTCCGCGCATTCGGCGCTCTGGTAAGTGGTGACGGGGCGCCCGGTGCGGTTGGCGAGGGAGGCGGCGGAGGTGCCGGCGGGGAGGGGTTCGCAGCTTGCGATGTCGGTGTTGGAGAGTTCGTGCGTCTGGCGGGTGCCGCGGAAGCCGTTCTTGGGCCACAGGCACAGCTGGCCGGCGGCGCAGGCGCCGAGCCGGGGCGCGGCAGCGGCCGCGGCCGCTGCCTTCGGGGCCTTCGAAGCCGCGGCCGTGGCCGGCCCCGTCTGCGGCAGGAGTACGGCCGCGGCGGCGGCCAACGTCATGGCGACGACGATTTTGTTCATGTGGACTGCTCCCCCGTGCGGCGCGCCCATCGGCGCGCGGACCTCGATGACGGCTCCATGCCCGGGCAGTTGCCCGTGGCAGGTGCGGCACCGAGCATCGCGGGCCGCCGAAGCGGACGCCAAGGGGGTGCGGAGCGGTTCACCTGGATAGGGGGCGCTACGGGCGTCCGCCCACGGCGAAGGGGCCGAACCGGTTCAGCAACCGGTTCGGCCCCTCGCTCGTCGGGAGCCGCCGCGTCCGCGGCGAACGGCGTCAGATGTGCGCCGCGCCCGCTCCGGCCTCGGCGTTGTCCCCGCGTTTGGTGAACATCGCGACCGCGGCGGCGACGACCGCCACGATGCCGGCGACGGTGAAGGCGAAGCCCATGCCCGACACGAACGTGTCATGCGCGACGCCCGTGATCTTCTCGGCGAGCTGCGGCGGAGCCTTCGGCGGCACCGGGCCGACGCCGACGGCGACCGCGTCGGACGCCTGGGACATCTGCTCGGGCGTGAGCTTGGGCAGCCCCGCACCGGCCCACTTGTCGGGCAGGTCGCTGCTGACGCGGGAGGCCATCACCGCGCCCAGCACGGCCGTGCCGAGGGAGCCGCCGACCTGCATGGCGGCCTGCTGGAGGCCGCCCGCGACGCCGGAGTGCTCCAGCGGCGCGTTGCCGACGATGACCTCGGTGGCGCCGACCATGACCGGGGCGAGGCCGAGGCCGAGCAGCGCGAACCAGACGGACATCCCCAGGTTGCCGGAGTCCGAGGAGAGGCTGGACATCCCGAAGCAGGCGACGGCGGTCAGGATCATGCCGCCGACCAGCGGGATGCGCGGGCCGAGCTTGGTGATGAGGGCGCCGGCGATCGGCGAGGCGACGATCATCATCGCGGTGAGCGGCAGCAGATGGAGCCCGCTGTCGACCGGGCTCATGCCGTGCACGTTCTGCAGATAGAAGGTGACGAAGAACAGGCCGCCCATGAAGGCGAACGCCATCAGCACCATCAGGATCGTGCCCGCGGAGAGCGGTACGGAGCGGAACATGCTCAGCGGGATCAGCGGTTCCTTGACCCTGGTCTCCCAGAGGGCGAAGAGCACGAAGGCGACGATCGCGAGGCCGAGGAAGAGGAGCGTCTTGGTCTCGCCCCAGCCGCCCCACTGGTTCTCCTTGATGAGCGCCCAGATGAGGCAGAACATGGCCCCGGAGAGCAGCACGATCCCGAGGATGTCGAAGGACTTGGCGGCGTTCTTGGCGCGGTGGTCCACGAGGATCACCAGGCCCAGTACGAGCGCGATGACGCCGACCGGGACGTTGATGAAGAAGACCGACTGCCAGTTGACGTGCTCGACCAGCAGGCCGCCGACGATCGGTCCGGCGGCGGTGGAGGCGCCGATGACCATGCCCCAGATGCCGATGGCCATGTTGAGCTTCTCGGCCGGGAAGGTGGCGCGCAGCAGGCCGAGCGCGGCCGGCATGAGCAGGGCGCCGAAGAGGCCCTGGAGCACCCGGAAGACGATGACCAGCGCGACGCTGCTGGAGATCCCGATCGCGCCGGAGGCGAGCGCGAATCCGGCGATGCCGATGAGGAAGGTCTGGCGGTGGCCGAAGCGGTCACCGAGCTTGCCGGCGGTGATCAGCGCGACGGCGAGGGCCAGCAGATAGCCGTTGGTTATCCACTGGACGTCGGCGAGCGAGGCGCCGAGGTCCTTCTGGATGGCGGGGTTGGCTATCGCGACGATCGTGCCGTCGAGCGCGACCATCATCACGCCGATCGCGACGGAGATGAGGGTCAGCCATGGATGGCCCCGCAGCCCCTTCCGGGGCCCCGGTACGGGATGTTCCGGCGCCGCGTCGGCGACGGTGGTCTGAGACGTCATATGGGGAGATTATGGCAGTGGCTGACAATTGACAAACCAGTTCATGAGTCGGTAACTGTCATGTCGGTCACAGATATCGTGAGCAGCGGAAACCCGCCGAGGAGAGGGCCGATCGGTGAAGACCGAACAGGAGACCGAGCAGTCGGCCGCGGAGCCGGCGGCGCTCTGCGGGCTGCGCGAGCGCAAGAAGCGGCGGACCCGTGACGCACTGGTCCGCGCGGCCCTGGAGCTGTTCGTGGCGAACGGGTACGAGCAGACGACCGTGGACGAGATCGCCGACGCCGTCGACGTCTCCCAGCGCACCTTCTTCCGCTACTTCTCCAGCAAGGAGGAAGTCGCCTTCGCCCTCCAGGAGCTGATCGAGACGCGCTTCTTCACGGAGGTCCGCGCGCGCCCCGCCCATGAGCCGCCGATGGCCGCGCTGCGCAACGCCGTCGCGAACGCCTGGGCCACCATCGACGAGGAGGTGAAGACGGTCGCGCCGCCCCAACTGCACATGCGCATGTACCAGGTGATCGAGTCGACGCCCGCGCTGCTCGCGGCCCATCTGCGCCGCCAGTACGACACGGAGGAGCGGATCGCGCGGGAGATCGCCCGCCGGGAGGGTCTGGACGTCGACGCCGACCCGCGGCCGCGCGTCCTGGTGGCGGCGTTCACCGGGGCGCTGCGGGTGGCGGGCAAGATCTGGGGCGAGGGCGACGACTGGACCTCGGACGCCATGCGGGGCCTCGCCGAGACCTCCCTCGACGTCCTGGGACCCGCGCTGTCCGGGAATTGGCGGACCCCGTCCCGACCCTGACCCTCAACTCGCACTCCTGTGCACAATTGTCCGCTATCAAACGTGAGATGACTCACGCGTTTGGCGGCTACCGCCGGGTTTCTCCTAGGGTGGCCCGCGGTGACTTCCTTCCCGGAGCTCGGTGCTCCCTCCCCCCTGCCTTGGACGAACTCGGCCACGGTCTGGCGCGCGCTGCTCGCCCTCGCCGTGGTCTTCGTCATGCTCGCCACGACCGGCTGGACCGCCATCCGGAGTCACAGAGGGGAATCCGACCCGAGATCGGCCTCGCTCACCGCCTGGCTGCACGGCTCGCTCGCCGGACACCGGCTGCCCGACCCGAACAGCCCGCCGGGCGCCCTGTCGCGCTTCTTCGCCACCCTCACCGGCAGCCAGCTGAGCTACCTCGTCGACCGCTACCCGCTGGTCGTCGGCAACCTCAACGGCGCGCCCGCGCCCCTGCGCTACCGCGCCAACCGCGTCGCGCTCGGCCAGGCCCGCACGATCGAGGAGAAGCGGGCGCACGACCAGCGGCTCACCTCGCTCGGCCGGCATGAGGCCGACCGCCGCATGCACCGCTTCACCTCGCTGATGCGCGACGGGCGGCAGATCTTCGCGTTCAACCCCGCCGGATCGGGGCGGGTCGCCGAGGTCTTCGGCGACCTCGCCCACGCCGACCGGGTCTCCGTCGTGGTGCCCGGCGTCGACACCACCGCGCTGACCTACGAGAAGACGGCCCGCGCCTACACCGCGTCCGCCGGCATGGCCACCGCGCTGCACAACGCCGAGCGCCGGACCCGGCCCGCCGCGAAGACCGCCGTCATCGCCTGGGCCGACTACACCTCGCCCTCGGGACTCGGGATGGACGCGGCCACCGGCAAGCTCGCCGCCGAAGGCGCGCTGCGGCTGCGCGCCATGGTCCGGGGCCTGCCGAACGACGCGCGGGTCTCCCTGTTCTGCCACAGCTACGGCTCCGTGGTGTGCGGCGTCGCCGCCCGCGACCTGCCCGCCAAGGTCTCCGACATCGCGGTCGCCGGCAGCCCCGGCATGCGCGCCGATCGCGCGGCCGACCTGCACACCAGCGCCCGCGTCTGGGCGATGCGCGACCGCGACGACTGGATCCAGGACATCCCGCACATGGAGTGGGGCGGTCTCGGCCACGGCGCGGACCCGGTATCCACCGCCTTCGGCGCCCGCCTGCTGTCCGCCGACGGGGCGGTGGGCCACCCCGGGTACTTCCAGCCGGGCACCACCAGCCTGGAGAACTTCGCGAAGATCGGCGTCGGCGCGGCCGACTCCGTACGGTGCGCGGCGGACGACGGAAGCTGCGCCGCGGACCTGAGCTAGTACGCACGATTCCCGAGCCAGTACGCACGATTCAGGACGCGCACCCGGGCGCGTGTACGTACGTGTCATGAGGTTTTACGCGCGTAGCGCCGGAGGGGGGACAGGCGGGCGACCGCCGCCTACGATGAACGACATGGGTGATGTGCTGGCCGGTTTTCACACCGTCTGGGAGTTCGACACCGACTCCGTGCTCATCCGCTTCGAACGGGGGCTGCGCACACCGAAACTACTCCAGGCGCTGGGTGAGCGCCGCGTGCCCTACGAGGCGCTCGCCGCCGTCGAGATCACCCCGGGCAAGCGCGGCACGGTCGTGCTGCGCGCCACGCCCCGGCCCGGCGCCGACCCGCTGACCCAAGCGGCCGACGGGCAGCTCAAGGAGGGGTCCGACCCCTACCGGCTGGTGCTGCCCGCCGAGCGGGAGACCCTCGCCGAGTACTACGCCGACGAGCTGCGCGCCCGGCTCGGGCCCGATGCGGACACGGCGGCCGAGCGGTATCTGGTGGCCGCTCCCCCGCCGCCGTCCTTCAAGGCGTACGACGCCAAGGCGTCCTTCGACGGCGAGGCCGTCGTCTTCCGCTGGTTCTGGACGGGCGCGTCCACCGTCAAGTGGAAGGCTGGCGACCAGCGTTTCGCGGTGGACGAGCTGTCCGGCGTCGAGTGGCGCTCGCCCGAGATATTCAACGGGCACCTGCGGCTCCTGCCGCGCGGCGCGACCGCCGAGGACCGGCCGGGCGCCGCCGACCAGGACCCGGCGGCCGTCGTCTTCGGCATGGGCTACGGCCTCGCCCACGAGTCGCTGCCGTTCGCCGCCGCGGTCCTGGAGGCCGTACAGGCCGCGACCCCGGCCCTCGTCCCGGACCGCTCCCCCGCGGCCCGCCCGGACCCGGCCGACATCGCCGACCGCATCCGCCACCTCGGCGCCCTGCGCGAAGCCGGACTGCTCACGGACGACGAGTTCAGCCACAAGAAGACCGAGCTGCTCGCGGAGCTGTAACCCGCCCGGCCCGGGGCTCACCGAGGGAGGGGCTCGGGGCCGCAGGGCCTAGGCTGACCTGGTCATGCCCACTTTCCCCTCGTCTCCCGCCGTGCGCGGGCCGGCCCGGTGGCTGCCCGTCGTCGCGGCGTGCGCGGTGGCGGCCGGGCTGCTCCAGAGCACGTTCAACGTGCTGGTGAACGACTACCGGCTGAGCGTCGCGGTCTCCGCGGTACTCGCCGTCGCCCAGACCGTGCCGCTGCCCCTCGCGATGAGCCGGCCCCTGCCCGCCTGGGCGATCGTGTTCGCCGCCGATCTCGCGGGCGGCTTCGTCCTGCTGTCGGCCGACGGCCTGCACGGCCGGTCCTGGCCGTGGACGCCGCCCGCGATGATCGGCTACCTCCTGGTGGCGGCCGCCGTGGGACTGCGCGAGGGGCGCCGCCGACTGCTCGTCGTATGGGCGGCGACGGGCGCCACGGCCGTACTGCCCGCGGTGTTCCCGACCGAACCCGAGAACGCCACCCAGTTGCTGCTCTTCCTCCTCACCGGCGCCGTGCTGCTGCTGACCGGAGCGGTGCGCGAGCGCGGCGAGGCGCGCCGGGCGCTGGCCGCGCAGCGCGAGGTCAGCGAGGCGGAGCGGGCCCGCCGCACCCTCCTTGAGGAGCGCGCCCGGATCGCTCGGGAGATGCACGACGTCGTCGCGCACCACATGTCCGTGATCACGGTGCAGGCGGACAGCGCGCCGTACCGGCTCGGCGGCGTGCCGCCCGGGACGGGCGAGGAGTTCGCCGCCATCGCCGCGACCGCCCGCGAGTCGCTCACCGAGATGCGGCGGCTGCTAGGCGCGCTGCGCGGCGTGGACGAGAAGAGCGGCGGCGAGCGCGCGCCGCAGCCCGGCCTTGCCGAGGTGGACCGGCTGGCGGAGGCGACGGTACGGGCCGGGGTGCCCGTGGAACTGTCCGTCGAGCCGGGCCCGGGGCCGGTGCCAGGGGCCGTGGACCTGTCCGCGTACCGCGTCGTGCAGGAAGCCCTCGCCAACGTGGTGCGGCACGCGCCGGGCGCGGCCACCCGCGTGACGGTCGCCTCGGACCGTACGGGCGTGAGCGTCCTGGTCGTCAACGCCCCGGCCGCCGCGCCCGGCGCGCCGCTGGAGAGCGGCGGCACGGGCCACGGCCTGGTCGGGATGCGCGAACGCGTCCGGCTGCTCGGCGGCTCCCTGGACACCGGCCCGCTGCCCGGCGGCGGCTTCCGCGTGGCGGCGCGGTTCCCGGTCGCCGCCGCCCGTATCGACCCCGACACCGCAGAGGAACCCCACGCCCCATGACCATCAGGGTGATCATCGTCGACGACCAGGCCATGGTGCGGGCGGGGTTCGCCGCGCTGCTCGCCGCGCAGCCCGACATCGACGTCGTCGGCGACGCGGCGGACGGCCGGCAGGGCGTGGAGCTGAGCCGCCGCACCCGCCCCGATGTGGTCCTCATGGACGTACGGATGCCCGAGCTGGACGGCCTGGAGGCGGCCCGGCTGCTCCTCGCCCCGGACCCGGCCGCCGACGGCGAGCACCGCCCCAAGGTGCTGATGCTCACCACCTTCGACGTCGACGACTACGTCTACGAGGCGCTGCGCGCCGGGGCCAGCGGCTTTCTGCTCAAGGACGCGCCGCCGGCCGATCTGATCTCGGCCGTACGGGTCGTGGCCGGGGGCGAGGCGCTGCTCGCCCCGTCCGTCACCCGCCGGCTGATCGAGGAGTTCGCCCGGCAGCGCCCGGCCCCGCGCCGGACGCCCGTACCGCGTCCGCAGGGGCTGACGCCGCGCGAGACGGAGGTGCTGGGGCTGATCGCGCGGGGGCTCTCCAACCAGGAGATCGCCGGGGAGCTGTTCCTCGCCGAGCAGACGGTCAAGACGCACATCGGCCGCGTCCTCGCCAAGCTCCAGCTCCGCGACCGGGCGCAGGCCGTGATCTTCGCGTACGAGTCCGGGCTGGTGGCCCCCGGCGAGCGGTAGCGGCGTGCGGCCGGCCGGCGGCCGCACGCGCCTCGGCGGTGGTTACTCCCGGCCCGCCGACGAGAACGCCATGTCCGCGTAGCGCCCGCCCGCGACCTGGCCCGCGATCGGCTCCAGCCGGGCCAGCTCGCCGTCGCCGAGCACGATCCGCGTCGCGGCCGTGTTCTCGTCCACCCGCTTGCTCTTGGTCGTGCCGGGGATCGGCACGACGGTCAGCCCGCGCACCCGCGCCTGCTGCTGCACCCAGGCCAGCGCGATCTGGCCGGGCGTCACCCCGTGCTCCCGCGCGATGGCCCGTACCGGCTCCAGCAGCGCGGCGTTGACCGCGGCGTTGTCGCCGGTGAAGCGGGGCTGCGTGCGGCGCCAGTCGTCCTCGGGCAGGTCCTGGTCGGCGTTGGCGAAGGAGCCGGTCAGGAAGCCGCGGCCGAGCGGCGAGTACGGGACGAAGGCGACGCCGAGCTCCTGGGCCGTGGGCACCGCGCTCCGCTCCACGTCGCGGCTGAAGAGCGACCACTCCGACTGGACGGCCGCGATGGGGTGCACGGCGTGCGCGGCGCGCAGTTCGGCGCCGGTCACCTCGCTCAGCCCGAGGTGCTTGACCTTGCCCTCCTTCACCAGTTCCGCCATCGCGCCGACCGTCTCCTCGATCGGGACGTTCACGTCGCGCCGGTGCATGTAGTAGAGGTCGATCTGTTCGACTGCGAGCCGTCGCAGGCTCGCGTCGATGGCCCCCCGGATGTACTCGGGAGAGTTGTCGATGATCCGCTTGTCGGGGTCCGCCGAGTCGGCGGAGAGGGCGAACTTCGTGGCGAGGACGACCTCGTCGCGGTGGGCCCGTATGAACGGCGAGATGAACTTCTCGTTCTCCCCGTCGCCGTACAGGTCGGCGGTGTCGAAGAGGGTGACGCCCAGTTCGAGGGCGCGCTCCAGGGCGGCCCGCGACCCGTTCTCGTCGGCCGGCCCGTACGCGTGGCTCATGCCCATGCAGCCGAGGCCCTGGACACCGACCTGGGGGCCGTCGGTACCGAGGGCGACGTGTGCGATCTTTTCCGTGCTCATACAGGCATCAGGCCCTTTCGGACGCCCGTCGGGCGTCTCCGTAGGTGTCTATCTTGTAGTCGAGGACTTCCAAGGTGCTCTGCAATTCCGCGATGCGTGTGCGCACGTCCTCCCGGTGAGCGGTCAGCAGCCGCTCGCGCTCCGCGAACGTCTCCTCGCCGGCCCGGACGAGTTCCGCGTAGCGGACCATGTCGGCGACCGGCATCCCGGTCAGCCGCAACTTGCCCACCAGGTCCAGCCAGTCCAGGTCGCGGTCGCCGTAGCGGCGCTGGCCGGTGTGGGAGCGGTCGACGTACGACATGAGCCCGATCCGTTCGTACCAGCGCAGGGTGTACGCGGACAGCCCGGTGTACGTCGCCACCTCGCTGATCGTGTAGTCGCCCCGCCCGCCGGGCCGGGGGTGCTCGTGCACCTCAAGGCACCGGTCCGGACGCACGGCCCTGATCGTCCCGGTCTCGGCTTCGGTCACTGTCATGCCACTCCCCCTTCGCCCTCGCTGCGTCTTCGGCGTCTTCGGCGGCCCTTGTGGACTCTCAACGCTAGAGACTTGGAGCGCACTCCAAGCAAGCGGATCCTTGACCGGATTTTGAGCGGGTTAGGCTCGTCGCCATGGAGAGCATGGCGAGTCTGAGCAAGATCGAGAGCTGGCCGGTCGAGACCGCCGCGGCCGTGGTCGTACGGGCCGACGGCACGAGGGCCGGATCGTACGGGCCCACCGGGCACCGCTTCCCGTTGGCCTCGGTGACCAAACCGCTCGCCGCGTACGCCGCGCTGCTCGCCGTCGAGGAGGGCGCGATCGAACTCGACGAGCCCGCCGGGCCGCCCGGCGCCACCGTCCGCCATCTGCTCGCCCACACCTCCGGGCTCGCCTTCGACGAGCACCGGACCATGTCCGAACCGGGCACGCGGCGGCTCTACTCCAACGCCGGCTTCGAGGCGCTCGGCGATCACATCGCCAAGGCGACGGACATCGACTTCCCGGAGTACCTGCGGCAGGCGGTGCTGGAGCCGCTGGGCATGACCGCCACGGAGCTGGCCGGGTCGCCCGCCAAGGACGGCGTCTCGACCGCCGACGACATGGCGCGCTTCGCGGCGGAGCTCCAGGCGCCGCGGCTGCTGTCGCGCCAGACGCTGACCGAGGCCACGTCGGTGGTCTTCCCCGGGGTGAGCGGGGTGCTGCCGGGCTACGGGCACCAGCGGCCGAACGACTGGGGGCTGGGGTTCGAGATCCGCGACGGCAAGGCCCCGCATTGGACGGGGGCGTCCTCGTCGCCGCGCACGTTCGGCCACTTCGGGCAGGCCGGAACGTTTCTGTGGGTCGACCCCGAGGCCGGGGCCGCTTGCGCGGCGTTGACGGATCGGGCGTTCGGGCCGTGGGCGGTGGAGGCGTGGCCTCCGCTCACCGACGCCGTTCTCGCGGAGCTCGGCCAGGGCCACTGACTCGGGGCTCCGCCCCGGACCCCGGTCCTCAAGCGCCGGACGGGCTTGATTGGGCCGGGCTCTGCTTCGCAAGCCCTTGTCCTCAGACGCCTGACGGGCTGAATGTGGCGCGGCCTGCCCGGATGGAGCGGGTCGTCAGCCGAACGACGGTTCCCTGTGCATCTCCCACACCAGGAGCTCCGACCTGCCGATGGACCGCGCCTCGCGCGGCTCCCGCGGCGTGGTGTTCTCGACGCGGGCCGCGTCGCCCTCGTGGAGGGTCTCGTCGCCCAGGCTCACCGCGCCGCGCACCACATGCGCGTACGTCCACGGCGCGGCCGGCAGCGCCGTGCGTTCGCCCGGGGCGAGGCGGCGGACGTGGAGGACCGCTTCCGCGCGGTGCAGGGCGTACGGGGTGCCGTCGGCGATGCCGCGTACCACCTCGTAGGCGGGGTCGCCGCCGAACTCGGTCGGGGTCACCCACATCTGCACGAACCGCAGCGGGGCGCTCCCGGCGTTGCGTTCCGTGTGCCGCACGCCGGTGCCCGCGCTCAGCCGCTGCACATCGCCGGGGCGCACCACCGTCACATGCCCGGCGGAGTCCTCGTGGGTCAGCTCGCCCTCGACGACCCAGGTGACGATCTCCACATCGCGGTGCGGGTGCTCCGCGAATCCGGCGCCGCCCGCCAGCCGCTCCTCGTTGCAGGCTTCGAGCAGCCCGAAGCGCACGTTGTCCGGGTCGTAGAAGCCGGAGAAGGAGAAGGCGTGCCGTGTCTCGATCCCGGCCGCGGGGTCGCCGCCCCGGTACCGCTCGTCGCCCCGCTGCACCCGCGTCATCCGGCTACGGTAGCCCGGCCGCTCCGCACGCCGCGCGAATAGGGCAGGCTTGTCCCGTGCCTCAACCCGCCGCTAACACCCCGCATCCGCACAGTGCCACCCTGCGCCGGCTGGAGAAGTCCTCCGGGAAACTGGCCGCCAACGCCATCGCCCGGATGGATGAGCAGCTGCCGTGGTACCGGGCGATGCCCCCGGAGAACCGCTCCTGGATCGGACTGGTCGCCCAGGCCGGCATCGCGGCCTTCACCGAGTGGTTCCGGCACCCGGAGACCCCGCAGGCGATCAGCACGGACGTCTTCGGGACCGCGCCCCGCGAGCTGACCCGGGCGATCACGCTGCGCCAGACCGTGGAGATGGTCCGTACGACCATCGAGGTCATGGAGTCGGCCATCGAGGAGGTGGCGGCCCCCGGCGACGAGTCGGTGCTCCGTGAGGCGCTGCTCGTCTACGCCCGTGAGATCGCCTTCGCGACCGCGCAGGTCTACGCGCAGGCCGCGGAGGCGCGCGGCGCGTGGGACGCCCGGCTGGAGTCGCTGGTGGTCAACGCCGTGCTCTCCGGCGAGGCCGACGAGGGGGCGCTGTCCCGTGCCGCCGCGCTGGGCTGGTCCTCGCCCGACCATGTGGCGGTGCTCCTCGGCACCGCCCCGGACGGTGACAGCGAGCTGACCGTCGAGGCGATCCGGCGCGCGGCCCGGCACGCCAAGCTCCAGGTGCTGACCGGGGTGCTGGGCAGCCGGCTGGTGGTGATCGCGGGCGGCTCCGACAACCCGTTGCAGACGGCGAAGTCGCTGATCGGCCCGTTCGCGGCGGGCCCGGTGGTGGCCGGTCCGGTGGTCTCGGACCTGCTGGCCGCGAACCGTTCCGCGGCGGCGGCCACGGCCGGTCTGAAGGCGTGTGCGGCATGGCCGGACGCGCCGCGGCCGGTGCTGGCGGACGATGTCCTGCCGGAGCGCGCGATGGCCGGAGACGTGGCGGCGCGCGAGCAGCTGGTGGAGGAGATCTACAGACCACTGGAGGAGGCGGGGTCGGCTCTGCTGGAGACGCTGAGCGTCTACCTGGAGCAGGCAAGCAGTCTGGAGGGCGCGGCGCGGATGCTTTTCGTGCACCCCAACACCGTGCGATACCGCCTCCGACGTGTGACGGACGTCACTGGATGGTCACCCTCCGATGTGCGGTCCGCGTTCACGCTGCGTATCGCGCTCATCCTGGGGCGCCTGGCCGACGCCGGTACCCAGTCGTAGGCTTTTAGCGGAAACCCACAATTACCCCGACGGTTCTTCGTCCCTGTCCCCACGGGTGGGCGAGGCCGTCCGCAAGAGAGAGTGTGAGGGTGCTCGTACTCGTCGCTCCCGGCCAGGGCGCTCAGACGCCCGGCTTCCTGACCCCCTGGCTCGACCTTCCCGGCGTCACCGAACGCCTCGCGGAGTGGTCGGCCGTCGTCGACCTGGACCTGGTCCACTACGGCACCAAGGCCGACGCGGAGGAGATCCGTGACACCGCGGTGGCCCAGCCGCTGCTGGTCGCCGCCGGTCTGCTCACCGCGCGGCAGCTCTTCGCGTCCCCGGCCGACCTGATCCGCCAGGCCGGCGCCGTGGCCGGGCACAGCGTCGGTGAGATCACCGCCGCGGCCGCCGCGGGCGTGCTGTCCGAGCACTCCGCGATGGCGCTGGTCCGCAAGCGGGGACTGGCGATGGCCGAGGCCGCGGCGGTCACCGAGACCGGCATGGCCGCGCTGCTCGGTGGCGAGCCGGACGCCGTCCTGCCGCACCTGGAGCGGCTCGGCCTGACCCCGGCCAATGTGAACGGCGCGGGTCAGATCGTGGCCGCCGGCACCGCCGAGCAGTTGGCGGCGCTGGCCGAGGACAAGCCGGAGGGCACCCGCAAGGTCGTGCCGCTGAAGGTGGCCGGGGCGTTCCACACGCACCACATGGCCCCGGCGGTCGCGACGCTGGAGGCGCTCGTCCCCACCCTGGACGCGAGCGACCCGGGCACCCGCTACGTCTCCAACAAGGACGGCCGCACCGTCGCCACCGGCGCGGAGATCCTTCAGCGGCTGGTCAACCAGGTCTCGAATCCGGTCCGTTGGGACCTGTGCATGGAGACCTTCAAGGAACTGGGCGTCACCGCGATCATCGAGCTGTGCCCGGCGGGCACGCTCGTGGGTCTCGCCAAGCGCGCCCTGCCCGGCGTCAAGACGCTCGCGCTCAAGACCCCGGACAACCTCGACGCCGCCCGTGCGCTGATAGCCGAGCACGCGGCCGCGGACACCGCGGCCGACTCCGCGCAGACCCCGGCCGAATAAGGAGCCCCGAGAGCATGACTGCGAAGATCAAGCCCAGCCAGGGTTCCCCGTACGCGCGCATTCTCGGCGTCGGCGGCTACCGCCCGACCCGGGTGGTGGGAAACGACGAGATCCTCAAGCACATCGACTCCTCCGACGAGTGGATCCGTTCTCGCTCGGGCATCGCCACCCGGCACTGGGCGGGCCCCGAGGAGACGGTGGCCATGATGTCGGTGGAGGCGTCCGGCAAGGCCATCGCCGACGCCGGCATCGACCCCGCCCAGATCGGCGCCGTGATCGTCTCGACGGTCTCGCACTTCAAGCAGACCCCGGCCATCGCCACGGAGATCGCCGACCGGGTCGGCGCGGGCCGGCCGGCCGCGTTCGACATCTCGGCCGGCTGCGCGGGCTTCGGCTACGGACTGACCCTCGCCAAGGGCCTGATCTCCGAGGGCAGCGCGGAGTACGTGCTGGTCATCGGCGTGGAGCGGCTCTCGGACCTGACCGATCTGGAGGACCGCGCGACGGCCTTCCTGTTCGGTGACGGCGCGGGCGCCGTGGTCGTGGGCCCCGCGAAGGAGCCGTCGATAGGCCCGACCGTCTGGGGCTCGGAGGGCGACAAGTCCGAGACCATCAAGCAGACCCTCTCCTGGGAGGAGTACCGGGGCCGCACCGATGTGAGCGATGTACGATTCCCCGCGATCACCCAGGAGGGCCAGGCGGTCTTCCGCTGGGCCGTGTTCGAGATGGCGAAGGTCGCCCAGGAGGCGCTGGACCGGGCGGGGATCGCCGCCGAGGACCTCGACGCCTTCATTCCGCACCAGGCGAACATGCGGATCATCGATTCGATGGTCAAGACTCTCAAGCTGCCGGAGCACGTCACGGTGGCCCGCGATGTCGAGACCACCGGCAACACCTCCGCCGCCTCCATTCCGCTCGCCATGGAGCGGCTGTTGGCGACGGGGCAGGCCAAGAGCGGGGACACGGCGCTCGTCATCGGCTTCGGGGCGGGTCTCGTCTACGCCGCCACTGTCGTTACCCTCCCCTAGGCAGGAACTGCGCAGCCCGGAGCCACCGGACGCTGCACAGAGCTTCACCACTGACCAGTCAGACCGTAAAACATCGAAGGAGCGCCGCAATGGCCGCCACTGAGGCAGAGATCACCGAAGGTCTCGCGGAGATCGTCAACGAGATCGCCGGTATCCCCACCGAGGACGTCAAGTCGGAGAAGTCGTTCACCGACGACCTCGACGTCGACTCGCTGTCCATGGTCGAGGTCGTCGTCGCCGCCGAAGAGCGCTTCGACGTCAAGATCCCCGACGACGACGTCAAGAACCTCAAGACGGTCGGCGACGCCGTCTCGTACATCCTCAAGCACCAGGGCTGATCGACAGCCCACGCGTTTGTCGCCACCCGGCGGTGGCGCCGTAGATTCAGACCCCTCTACACGTGGAGAAAGAATTCCTGTGAACGCGACCAATCGCACCGTGGTCGTCACCGGTATCGGCGCAACCACACCACTGGGTGGCGACAGCGCATCGACCTGGGAAGGGTTGCTCGCCGGCCGGTCCGGCGTGCAAGCCCTGGAGGGCGAGCGGTGGGCCGACCTGCCCGTCCGGATCGCCGCCCGCAGTGCGGTCGAACCCGGTGAGAGCATCCCCCGTCCGCAGGCCCGCAAGCTGGACCGGTCGGCGCAGTTCGCGCTGATCGCGGCCCGCGAGGCGTGGGCGGACGCGGGGTTCACCGCGAAGGCCGGTGAGGACGCGAGCGTCGATCCGCACCGGCTCGGCACGGTCATCGCCTCCGGCATCGGCGGCGTGATCACCCTGCTCGACCAGTACGACGTGCTGAAGGAGAAGGGCGTCCGCAAGGTCTCCCCGCACACCGTGCCGATGCTGATGCCGAACGGCCCGGCGGCCAACGTCGGCCTGGAGGTCGGCGCCCGCGCGGGCGTGCACACTCCGGTCAGCGCCTGCGCCTCGGGCGCGGAGGCCATCGGCTACGCCATCGAGATGATCCGCACCGGCCGCGCCGACGTGGTCGTCGCGGGCGGCACGGAGGCGGCGATCCACCCGCTGCCCATCGCCGCGTTCGGCAACATGATGGCGATGTCGAAGAGCAACGACGACCCGCAGGGCGCCTCCCGCCCGTATGACGCCGACCGCAACGGCTTCGTCCTGGGCGAGGGTGCGGGCGTGGTCGTCCTGGAGTCGGCCGAGCACGCCGCGCAGCGCGGCGCGAACGTCTACTGCGAGGCGATCGGCCAGGGCATCTCGGCCGACAGCCACCACATCACCCAGCCGGAGCCCTCCGGCAGCGGCATCGCGCAGGCGCTCCAGAACCTGATGGACTCCACCGACATCAAGCCCGTCGAGATCGCGCACATCAACGCGCACGCGACCTCGACCCCGCTGGGCGACGTGGCGGAGATCAAGGCGCTGCGCAAGGTCTTCGGCGACGACGTGGACCACATGGCGATCTCGGCCACCAAGTCGATGACGGGTCACCTGCTGGGCGGCGCGGGCGGCATCGAGACCGTGGCCTCGGTGCTGGCACTGAAGAACCGTGTCGCTCCGCCGACGATCAACATCACCAACCTCGACCCCGAGGCGGATGCCGACGTCGTGCGGGACGAGGCCCGTCAGCTGCCCGAGGGGCCGGTCACCGCGCTGAACAACTCGTTCGGGTTCGGCGGCCACAACGTAGTGCTCGCCTTCCGCTCCCTGTGATCCCGCGGTAGCCGTACGTACGAGGGCCCGCCCGGTCTTTCCGACCGGGCGGGCCCTCGCGCGTACCGCCTCGTATGAGCGATGCCCCGCAGTACGCGGCGTCCTGCTCCCGTGCCTCATGCTCCCCTGCGCGCCGGAACCGCTCGGCCGCGGGAGCGGGGGCCGGGTGCGGGCCGGGGGCCCGTGGGTCCGGCCCCGCTCAGACGACCTGGTGAAGCCACCGCACCGGGGCGCCCTCGCCCGCGTACCGGAACGGCTCCAGCTCGTCGTCCCACGGCTTGCCGAGCAGCTTGGCGACCTCGGCCTGAAGGTCGGTCTCGCCGCGGGCGGACCTGGCGAGGGCGGCGCGCAGCCGGTCCTCGGGGATGAGGATGTCGCCGTGGATGCCGGTGACGGCGTGGAAGATGCCGAGGTCGGGGGTGGAGCTGTAGCGCTCGCCCTCCGCCGTGGGGCAGGGCTCGGCGGTCACCTCGAAGCGCAGCAGGTGCCAGCCGCGCAGCGCGGAGGCGAGCTTGGAGGCGGTGCCCGCCTCGCCCTGCCAGGAGAATTCGGCCCGCCAGGTGCCGGGCGAGGCCGGCTGTCTGATCCAGTCGAGCGTGACGCGCACGCCGAGTACGCCCGCGACGGCCCATTCGACGTGCGGGCACAGCGCGCGTGGCGCGGAGTGCACGTACAGAACTCCACGTGTCGTCACCGGGACCTCCAGTGCGGTTCGAGGTACGCCTTCCCCAGCGGCCTCGCGCCTGTGCCGGTCCCGCCTGGGGCAGCATCGGTCATTCTGCCCCAATGATCACTCCCGCACCAGCCAGCGAGGTTACCAACAGTAAACACTATTGGGAGCAATTATCCCGAAAAGGGACAGGATGTGACGTGCTGTGATCCGAACAGTACCGGAGTACGCGCCCGAACGGGGAAGAGCCCAACTGCCACAGGAAAAACTATCGTGCGGCGACACTGCACGGGTGACGTACCGTCGGTCAAGAAGAGATATCACCCATCGGCCGGAGGGGGAACAGGGATGCGGGGGAGCACCGCGCGAAACCGCCACGGAATCGCACGGGCCGCCGTCGCCGCCCTGACGTCGGCCTTCGTCGTCGCGGGTGCCGCCGGGTGCGACGACCAGGGCCCCACCGGCGCGGGCGGCTCCGCCGCCAAGCCCACCCCCAGGCCCACCCCCGCGTGGAACACCCGCCCCGCCTCCATCGCGTCCCTCGGCGACTCCATCACCCGTGGTTTCAACGCCTGTTCACCGCTCTCCGACTGCCCCGAGGCGTCCTGGGCCACCGGCGGCAAGGTCGACAGCCTGGCACGCCGACTGCTGCCGTCCCCGGCGGCGCACAGCTGGAACTACGCCAGCACCGGCGCCCGGATGGCCGATCTGCCCGGCCAGCTGAGCAAGGCCCTCCCCCACCGGCCGGAGCTGCTGACGGTACTGATGGGGGCCAACGACGCGTGCCGCGCGGACGTCGCCGACATGACGTCGGTGGCGCGGTACCGGGCGGATTTCGCGGTGGCGATGAAGGAGCTGCGGCGCGCGCTGCCCAAGACGCAGGTGTACGTGGCGAGCGTGCCGGACCTCAAGCGGCTCTGGGCCGAGGGGCGCGCGGACCCGATCGGCAAGCAGGTCTGGAAACTGGCCCGGATCTGCCCCTCGATGCTGGGGGACTCGGATGCGAGGGACACCGCCTCCGACGCGCGGCGCGGGCAGGTCGAGCAGCGGGTGGCCGCGTACAACGCCGCGCTGAAGGACGTCTGCGGCAAGGACCCGCTGTGCCGCTACGACGGCGCGGTCAACGACTTCCGCTTCACCGAGGCCGAGTTGAGCCCGTGGGACTGGTTCCACCCCAGCAAGGAGGGCCAGCGGGAGCTGGCATCGATGGCGTACCGCAGGATCACGGAGCGGAGCCCGGCGGCGTAGGGCGCCGCGGTCCCGGGGCCGCGGCGCCGGGAGCTCAGGCGATCGTCAGCGGTGCGCCGAGACGGCGGTCCGCTACGCTGCGCCCCGCCTCCGCGCGGTACGTACCGGGGACGAGCCGCCAGCCGCCGGCCTCCTCGTCCCAGATCTCGGCCGCCCGGCGCGGCAGTTCGACGCTCACCTCGGCGCTGCGGCCCGGCTCCGCCTCGACGGCGGCGAAGCCCGCCAGGACGCGCGCGGGGCGGTCGGCGGTGTCGCCGTCCGGGACCGCCAGATAGATCTGCACGACCTCGCGGCCGGGCCGCGCCCCGGTGTCGCGGACGCGGACGGTGACGGTGGCGCCGCTCACCTCGATGGCCTCGTACGACCAGTCGGTGTAGCCGAACCCGTGGCCGAAGGGGTACGCGGGGCGTGCGCCGGACTTCTCCCAGGCCCGGTAGCCGATGAACACGCCCTCCTCGTACGGGAGTTCGCCACCCGTCGGGGTGACGCGCACGACCGGCGCGTCCGCGAGCCGGGCCGGCCAGGTGGTGGGCAGCCGGCCGCCGGGCTCGGCCGTCCCGAGGAGGACGTCGGCGAGCGCGGCGCCCGCCTCCTGGCCCGGGAACCAGCAGAGCAGCACCGCCGCGACGTCCTCGCGCCAGCCCATCTCCACCGGGGAACCGGAGTTGACGACCACGACGGTGCGCGGATTGACGGCGGCCACGCGGGCGACCAGCTCGTCCTGGTGGCCGGGCAGGGCCAGGCTGTCGCGGTCGAAGCCCTCGCTCTCGACCCGCTCGGTGGTGCCGACCACGACGATCGCGGCCTCCGCCGCGGCGGCCTTGGCCACGGCCTCCTCGATCAACTCCTGTGCGTCACGCCGGGGTTCGCGGTGCATCAGACAGCAGGCGACGGCGGCGATCGGCGCGTCCGGGGACTTCGGCACGGTGTGGACGAGGCTGACATCGACCGGCGCGCCCGCCGTCAGTTCGGCGTTCCCGCGCTCCACGGGCGAGCCGAGGACCGCGTCGAAGAGGTCGCCGCGCGCCACGCCCTGGTCGCCGTCGAAGACCGTCTCACCGTTCACGGTCAGCGCGAAGCCGCCCACCCCCTTCGTGCCGAAGGCGTGCGGCCCGCTCTCGCGCGGGGTGAAGGCGCCGACGACCTCGACGGTGTGCAGCGCGTCGAAGGCGACGCCGTCGGGCAGGTCGCCCATCCACTGGACCTGGCCGGTCGGCAGGGACCGCTCCCCCAGCACCCGCCCGGCCTCGTCCCGGCAGACGGCGCGCAGCGCGAACCCCTGGTCGGCGATGGTGATCTCGTCGCCGGGCTCCGCGCCGACGGCGTAGTCGAGCACCCCCTCGGGGAGGGCCGCGAGCAGCCCGTCGAGCGGCGTGACGACGTGGTCGGGGAAGACCTGCGCCGAGCCCCCGCCGAGGACGCGGGCGTCGCGCGCGGCGGCCCCGAGGAGGGCGACTCGGCGCACCCCGCCGGGGTCCAGGGGCAGGGCGCCGCCCTCGTTGCGTACGAGCACGAAGGAGCGGCGGGCGATGTCGCGGGCGAGCGCCACGCCGTCGATCGCCGCGGGCAGGTCGGCGGCGGCGACGGCGGGCGGCGCGCCTTCCAGCACCCCGACGCGGGCGGCGAGCAGCAGCACCCGCCGTACGGCGTCGTCGACGTCGGACTCGGCGGCCTCGCCCGCCCGTACGGCCGCGGCGAGCGCCGGCCCGTAGACGGTGCGCGGGCCGGGCATCGCCACGTCGAGGCCGCCGGCGAGGGCCCGTACGGTGTTCCGGGCGGCCAGCCAGTCGGAGACGAGGAAGCCGTCGAAGCCCCACTCGCCGCGCAGCACCTCCCGCTGGAGGTGGCGGTGCTCGGTCATGGCGGAGCCACCCACGCTGTTGTAGGCGGACATGACGCCCCAGGGGCGGGCCTTCTCGACGATGGCCTCGAAGGGGGCGAGGTAGAGCTCGCGCAGGGCGCGGGCGGTGACCTTGTTGTCGACGGTGAAGCGCTCGGTCTCGGCGTCGTTGGCCACGAAGTGCTTGACGGTGGTGCCGACGCCGCCGTCCTGCACCCCGGCCACGTAACCGGCGCCGATCTCGCCCGTCAGATACGGGTCCTCGCTGTACGCCTCGAAGTGCCGTCCGCCCAGCGGCGAGCGGTGCAGGTTCACGGTCGGCGCGAGCAGCACGTGCACGCCCTTGCGCCGGGCCTCCTGCGCGAGCAGCCGCCCGGCCGTACGGGCGAGTGCGGGGTCCCAGGCGGCGGCGAGCGCCGTGGGGCTGGGGAGCGCGATGGAGGGGTCGTCGGCGCTCCAGCGGACACCGCGGACGCCGATCGGGCCGTCGGACATCACCAGGGAGCCGAGGCCGATGGCGGGGACCGCGGGCAGCGACCACATGTCCTGGCCGGCGAGCAGCCGCGCCTTGGTGTCGAGGTCGAGGCGGGCGAGCGCGGACGCCACAGCCTCCACAGCGCCTTTCGCGTTCCGGTTCGCGTCAGCCACGGCTGGCCTCCTCATCGATACCAAAAGCCCGATGACGCGAATAATGACACTATGATTCCGCGCCCTGCCTGTAGCACGGTAGGTGTCGTTACCCAATCGCAATATCGTTCGAAGGAGCGGCCCATGGCGGCCAGGGCGCGCGGCGAGGAGCGGCGTGCGGAGATCCTCCGCGCCACCCTCGAAGTGATCGCCGAGCGCGGCTACCGGGGCGCGACGCTCGGCGCCGTCGCGGCGCGCGTCGGCCTCACCCAGCAGGGGCTGCTGCACTACTTCCCCACCAAGGAAGCGCTGCTGCTCGCCGTGTTGGAGGACCGCGACCGGTGGGACACCGGCTCCGGTCCGAGCGGCGGCGCGGGCGGCTGGCCGCTCGGCCTGCTCGCCTCGCTCGTCGAGTACAACGCGATGCGCCCCGGCGTCGTGCAGACCTTCTCCGCGCTGCTCGGCGAGAGCGTGACCGAGGAGCACCCGGCGCGCGCGTTCTTCACCCGGCGCTACGAACGGGTGCGCGCCGACATGGCGGCCTCGCTCCGCGCGGAGTACGGCGAGCGGCTGCCCAACGGCATGGCCGCGGACGCGGTGGCTCCGCTGCTGGTGGCGGTGATGGACGGGTTGCAGTACCAGTGGCTGCTGGACCCCGAGGCCGTGGACATGCCGGCGGCGTTCCGCACCTTCGTGGCGCTGCTGGGCGAGGCGCCGGCCTGAGCGCCCGGGCCGCTCGCGGCGCCGCTGGACGAGGCGCCGGCCTGAGCGCCCGGGCCGCTCGCGGCGCCGCTGGACGAGGTGCCTGCCCGAGCGCCCGGGCTGCTCGCGGCGCTGCTGGGCAAGGTGCCTGCCCGAGCGACCCGGGTCCGCCGGGAGAGGCCCGAAAGCCTGTTACTCCGTGCTCTCCCGGTGGGACCGCAGCCCCACCTCGGACACCCCGTCCCAGTCCGTCAGCTCCTCGACCAGCGGATGCGCGGACCCCTTCCCTTCGAGCCGCAGCACCACGGCCGCCTGGCCGCCCGCCTCCCCCTCGGCGGAGTCCACCTGTACGTCCGTCACCAGGAACCCCCGGCTCGTGCACAGCTCCAGCACCCGCCCCAGCAACCCGCTGCGCGTCCGGTAGGAGAGCCGCAGCTCCACCTGTTCCACGGACGGCATCGACACCATCCGCCGCGTCATCATCGGGAAGCCGCGCACCACGATGAAGTGCACCAGCGTCGCGGCGAGCCCGAGCAGCGGCAGCCCGCCGCCGCACGCCATGCCCACGGCACAGGTCAGCCAGATGGTCGCGGCCGTCGTCAGGCCGCGCACCGCGTCGCGCCGCACGAAGATCAGGCCGCCGCCGATGAAGCCGATGCCGGAGACGACCTGCGCGGCCACCCGGGAGGGGTCCAGCTCGATGCCGTCGATCCCCGCCACCGCACCGAAACCGTGTATCGACACCTCCATGAAGAGGGCGCTGCCGACCCCCACGAGGGTGTGGGTGCGCAGCCCGGCGCTCTTCTGCCGTACCTCCCGCTCCAGCCCGATCAGGGAGGAGAGCAGGAGCGCGATCCCCAGCTCTGCGAACTGCCGGACCCCCTGTCCGCTGCTCGCGAACAAGGGGGCGGCAAAGGTGTACGGAGCGGAGATCAGCTGGTCGAAGGACATCCCCCTATTGTCGCCCCGCGCCGAACCGGCCCGGAGCGCCACACTCCGGACGCGGCGTCAACTCACGGTTCGGGGAGCGGCGTCATCTGCGCCATCGTCGTCGGCACTGTCGTTGTCAGCACCGCCGTCGTCGGCGCTGTCGTCGTCGGCACTGTCGTCATCGGCCGTCGCCTCGCCCGTGAGGTCCCGTACGAGCAGGGTCGCGCCCGCGACGGCGCCCGGCATCACGAAGACGGCCACCAGCGGGACGAGGAAGAGGAGGGTCAGCGGCACGCCGAAGCCCCAGGCGAGCAGCTTGCGGCCGCGCAGCAGCCGCAGCCGGTCCGGCAGCGCCACGCCGCGCCGCTGGAGCGCGACGGCCGTCAGCTCCTCGGTGAGGAAGAAGCCCGAGACGCAGAAGCCGATGGCCGGGATCAGGGTCTGGCCGATGATCGGCACGAAGCCGAGCGCGAAGAGCAGCACGCCCCAGCAGGCGGCCCGGGCCAGCACGCGGACGCACTCCGCGGTGCCGATCCACAGCTCCCGCCAGAGCGGCAGCCCCGACTCGTGCGCCGTGCCGCCCTCGGCGAGATCGACCTTCTCGGAGATCGCCTCGTAGAACGGGTCGCCGACCAGGAGGGTGACGGCGGCGAAGGAGAGGAGGGCGAGGAGCAGGCCGCCGCCGAAGAAGAGCGCGGCGAGCAGGCCGCGGAAGACGCCGAGCCAGGGCGAGGGCCAGCCCTCGGCGAACGGGGTCGCCCAGCCGATGACGTCTCCGGCCCAGAAGCCGAGCGCGATGACCGCGGCCGCGTACCCGACGAGGGTGATCAGCGCGGGCAGCATCCCGAGCGCCCACAGCCGCCGGTGCCGCGCCATCCAGCGCTGCCCCTTGATGAGATAGCCCGCCCCCGCCACAAGATCTCGCATGGCGGGCAAGCGTAGCCGCTGGTCAAGACCGCACCGCGCGGGCGGCGGCGCGGAGGCGGGCCCGTACGGGCGGCGGCGCGAGGACGGCCCGTACGCGCGGGGCGGCCCGTACGCGCACGGCGGCGCGGAGGCGGCCCGTACGCGCGCGGCGGCGGACCGTACGCGCGCGGCGGCGGACCGTACGCCGAAGGCCGCACCCCGGCGCGGGGTGCGGCCTCGGAACGGCCCGGGGTCAGGCGACGTTCAGCGTGACCTCGATGTTGCCGCGGGTGGCGTTGGAGTACGGGCAGACCTGGTGGGCCTTCTCCAGAAGGTCCTTGGCGGTGGCCGCGTCCACGTTCGGGATGGAGGCCACCAGCTCGACCTTGAGGCCGAAGCCGCCCTCGGGGGTCTTGCCGATGCCGACCTTGGCGGTGACGGTCGAGCCGGAGATGTCGGCCTTCTCCTTGCGGGCCACGACGCCCAGCGCGCCCTGGAAGCAGGCGCTGTAACCGGCGGCGAAGAGCTGCTCGGGGTTGGTGCCGGCGCCGCTGCCGCCCATCTCCTTGGGAGGGTTGACGACCACGTCGAGCTGACGGTCGTCGCTGGCCACGCGGCCGTCACGGCCGTTCTCGGCCGTCGCGACAGCGGTGTAGAGAACGTCCACGGACTGAATGCTCATGCTGAGATCCTCCTGCTGGTTCGCCGCGGGCGCGCGTCCACGGCGGCGTACTGGTGAGCCTAGTCGTTAAGGCTGACGATCATCTTTCCGGTGTTCTCGCCGCGCAGCATGCCGAGGAAGGCGTCCACCGCGCTGTCGATGCCGGTCACCACGGTCACCCGGTACTTGAGTTCACCGGAGCGCACCCAGGACGACACCTCTTCGACGAACCGCGGCTGGAGCGCCGAGTGGTCGGCGACGAGCATGCCCTGAAGGCGCAGCCGCTTGCCGATGACGAGGGCGAGGTTGCGCGGGGCGGGGGTCGGCTCGGTCGCGTTGTACTGCGCGATCATGCCGCAGATGGTGGCGCGGCCGTGCAGGTTGAGGGAGCTGATCGCGGCTTCCAGGTGCTCGCCGCCGACGTTGTCGAAGTAGACGTCGATGCCGTCGGGGGCGGCTTCCTTGAGCTGCCGCGCCACGGGGCCGTTCTTGTAGTTGAAGGCGGCGTCGAAGCCGTACTCCTCGGTGAGGAGCTTGACCTTCTCGTCGGAGCCCGCGCTGCCGATGACCCGGGAGGCGCCCTTGAGCTTGGCGAGCTGCCCGACCTGGCTGCCGACCGCGCCGGCCGCGCCGGAGACGAACACCGCGTCGCCCTCCTTGAAGGAGGCGACGTCCAGCAGCCCCGCGTAGGCGGTCAGCCCCGTCATGCCGAGCACGCCGAGGTAGGCGGTGAGCGGGGCGGCCTCGGAGTCGACCTTGGTGGCGCGCGCGGCGTCGACCAGGGCGTACTCACGCCAGCCGAGACCGTGCAGGACGTGGTCGCCGACGGCGAACCCGTCCGCCTGGGAGGCGATGACCTCGCCGACCGCGCCACCGTCCATCGGCTCGTCGAGCTGGAAGGGCGGCGCGTACGACTTGACGTCGTTCATACGGCCCCGCATGTAAGGGTCCACCGACATGTGCAGGTTGCGGACCAGGATCTGGCCGTCGCCGGGCTCGGCCACCGCGCTCTCGCGCAGCGCGAAGTCCTCGGGCTTCGGCCAGCCCTGCGGGCGTGCGACGAGGTGCCATTCGCGGCCGGTCGTAGGCAGTGCGGACATGAAGTGAAGCCTCCTAATGTTTCAGCAACTGAAAGAACAGTGCACCTGGATATTTCATGTTGTCAAGCAAAACGCTATCCTGGTCCCCATGGCCACTCGTACAGACGCACTGACCCTGGAGGTCGTCGACCTCATCGCCACCGTCGTGGCCCGCTACCACGAGGAGTACGAGGACGCGGCCGCCCAGCACTCCCTCACGGGCGCCCAGGCGCGCGTACTGGCACTGCTCTCCCGCGAGCCGCTGCCCATGCGGCGGATCGCCGTGCACCTCAAGTGCGAGCCGTCGAACATCACCGGGATCGTGGACCGCCTCGAAGGCCGCGGCCTCGTCGAGCGGCGGCCCGACCCGGACGACCGTCGTGTGAAGCTGGCGGCCGCGACGGAGGAGGGCAAGCGCACGGCCGACCACCTGAAGGTCTCCCTGCACTTCGCGCGCGAGCCGCTGGCCGGGCTGTCGGTCGCGGAGCGCACGGTCCTGCGCGAACTGCTCCAGCGGATGCTGGGCATCGACCCCGACTGAGCCGGGCGGGGCGGACGGCCGCGACGCGAGCGTGCCGGAGCCCCGGACGGGAATCCGTCCGGGGCTCCGGCCTGCCTGAAGCACTGCCCGCCGCTCGGTGGCGGGCGGCCTTCAGACGCGTGATCAGCGCGCGGCGGGCGGGGCCAGCCGCTGCTGGTAGTAGATGGAGCCGAAGAACGTCCCCCTGGCACCGGAGACGTACAGCGAACCGTCCTTCGCGGTGGTCAGGTCGCGGACGCCGAACATCAGCGGCTCCAGCCCGTCGACCTGCTCCCAGGCGGAACCGGTCCAGCGGGCCAGCCTCTGGTTACCGGAAAGCCCGGCATAGAGCTTTCCGTCGTAATGGGCGAAGGTCCCGACCCTGGCCTCCTCCTTGCCCGGAACATCCCGGTGGGTCCAGCTCTTGCCGTCCCAGTGAATGACGTACGCGCCGGTCCGCTTCTCCCCCTGGCCCCGCTCGTCCAGGACCGTTCCGGACACCCATACGTCGTTCGTCCCATTACTGATGACGGCGTTGAGTGCGGTACTCACCTTCGGGATCGAAGGCACCGGAAATTTCTTCCACTTGGTGCCGTCGTAGTGCATGACGAGCCCTTGGTAACGGTCGTTGGCGACGCCGCCGGCGTTGGTTTCGCCCACGGCCCAGATGTCGTTCTCCGACTTCACCTGAAGGGCGCTCAGATTGCCCTCGACACCGTCGAACTTGGTGGTGTCCCACGTCTTGCCGTTCCAATGGGTGACCGTCGGCACGAACCCGGTCTCCACCCGCGTGTTGCCGACGCCCCAGAGGCTGGTGCGGCTGACCGCCTTCGCGGCGAGGATCTCCACGCTCTTCGCGTCGGGGCTGAGGTTGGCCGACCACTGGGCGCCGTCGTAGTGGTGGACCCGCCAGTGGCCGTCGGCGCCGCTCTTGCGGCCGATGGCCCACAGGTCGTCGGGAGAGGTGCCGGTCACCGTGTCGGCCGCGCCGTCGGCGGGCAGCTTCAGCTCCTTCCAGGCCGACCCGTTCCGCTGCCACAGCCGCTGGTCGAAGTCGCAGTCACCGCACTCGCCCTGCCGGGTGGTGACGACGGAGTTCTCTCCGTCGAAGGGGAGAATGGCCGCGGCCGCGTTCTTGACGGGCTGGGGCAGCGTCTCCCAGGCGGGCGGCGCCGCCGCGTTCACGGGCGAGGCGGCCAGGGCCACGCCCACGACGGCCGTGGCCAGCAGCACCGAGGCGGCGCGCCGCCCACGGGAAGTTCGCTTGATCATGTGTCCTCCGTTGTCGTTCGTACAGCACCCCGGATCCACGCCGTGCGTGAATTCTTGTGCGCTCGCACGGCGTCGGCGGATTACCCCCGCACCGGGAGGACCGGGGCCTCGACCGGGTTATCGGAGAATCCACGCCCGGGACCGAACCTCACCACAGCTTTCCCCCCAATGGTCGCGCGGCGACACCAACGGCGGCCGCACAAAGCCGAGTCCGAGAACTGGACGGAACATATCACTTCATGATCCCGGCACTTGGGGATCGGCTGCGGACTATTTCATTCCGCACCATTCGACATGGCGGCACATCAGCAAGCGGAATCCGACCGGCCGCCGCGGACTATTCCATTCCGCCGGTACCCCGCGCCGCCATTCCGGTCGGACAAAGGGCGAGGCCGCCCTTTGTTCACCTTGTTCACCCCGAAGACGCGTCGCGTCTTTCATGACGCGGAACGCCCGCACCCCCGGACCCCGCGGTCACGTGACGTCGGCCACACCTCACTCCGCGTCGCCGCCCGGACCCGTGTTGACATCGCGGCCACTCGCCCGCCACGATGCATTCCACTAGTCGACTAGCTAATTAGCAAGGTTGGGGGAACGTATGACTGACGCGATAGAGGCGCGCGGGCTCGGCAAGCGGTACGGCCGCAAGTGGGCCGTACGGAACTGCTCCTTCCGGCTGCCGGCCGGCCGGATCTGCGGGCTCGTAGGGCCCAACGGCGCGGGCAAGAGCACGATCCTCGGCATGGCGACGCGGCTCGTACAGCCCACGGCCGGGACGCTGCGGCTGTTCGGCGTGCCGGTGACCGAGACCGCCGTACTCGCCAAGAGCTCGTTCCTGGCCCAGGACAAGCCGCTGTTCAAGCGGTTCACCGTGGCGGAGACCCTGCGCATGGGTCGGGAGCTGAACCCCGGCTGGGACCAGGCGCTCGCCGAGCGGATCGTACGGTCCGGGAACCTCTCTCTCGACGCGCGGATCGGCACGCTCTCCGGCGGCCAGCACACCCGCGTGGCGTTCGCGCTGGCCTTCGGCAAGCGCCCCGAACTGCTGCTCCTGGACGAGCCGATGGCCGACCTCGACCCACTCGCCCGCCATGAGATGGCGGGCCTGCTGATGGCCGAGGCGGCGGAGCAGGGGACGACGGTGGTGATGTCCTCCCACCTGCTCTCCGAGCTGGAGACGATGTGCGACTACCTGGTGGTCGTCGCGGACGGGCAGGTCCGGCTGGCCGGAGAGGTCGACGCCCTGCTGCCCGCGCACTCCCTGGTGATCGGCGCGCAGTCCGCCGAGGGCATGCCGCCCGAGCTGGCCCGGCACACCGTCATCGAATCCCACACCGTCGGGCGGCAGTTCACCGCCCTGATCCGCCCGGAGGGCCGGGTCGGGGACGACTGGCGGATCAGCACACCCACTCTGGAGGAAGTCCTGTTGGGGTACTTGCGGGCGCCTGACGCCCCGCCGCTGCTGACGGCCAGCGCCCGCGTCGAGGAGCAGGGAGCGGCAGCATGAGCACGACAGCACAAGCACGTCCCGAGACCACGCCCGGCACGCGACGGCCACGTGTCCTGCGCGGACTCGTCTGGCTGGTCTGGCGTCAGCACCGGGTCGCCTTCTGGATCGGCATCGCCCTGGCCGTCCTCGGCTCCGCGGTGATGATCTACCAACGCGCCGGGCTGGTGGACTTCCTGCACCACGCCGGCCACCCGGGCCAGGGGGACGCCGAGAACGGCGCCTCGTTCCAGGGCCGCTACGACTCGCTGTTCCAGAAAGCCTCCGAGTCCCTGCAGTCCCTGCCCATCCTGATCGGCGTCTTCCTCGGCGCCCCGCTGATCGCGGCCGACCGGGAGAACGGCACCGCGCGGCTGGTGACGACCCAGGCGACCGGCCGCAGCCGCTGGCTCGCGACCAAGCTCGGCATGGCGGCGGCGATCACGCTGGTGTGCACGGGCGCGCTCGCGGCGGCCTTCACCTGGCTGTGGGAGCCCGCGCACCTCCAGTACCAGGGCGGCGACTGGCTGATCAGCGGCGTCTTCGAGACCACCGGGCCGATGCCGGTGGCCTTCTCCCTGCTCTTCCTCGTCATGGGCATCGCGATCGGCATGCTCGTACGGCGGGTGGTGACAGCCATGGTGCTGACCTTCGTCGCCGGCACCGCGGTGCAGTACCTGTGGGACTACGTACGGCCGCTGCTCGGCGACCACCGCGTGCTCACCTACCCGTTCCACAGCGACGGCATCGACAAGCTGCCCTCGGGCGCGGTGCAGATCGACAACTGGGTCTCCACCGCCGACGGCAAGCTCTTCGGCTACGGCACCTGTGTCAACGACGCGCACCCGGACGCCTGCCGGGCCAAGCTCGGCATCGTCGACAACTACGTAGAATACTTCGGCTACGACCAGATGCACGGCATGCAGTGGCTGGGCGCGGGGATCCTGCTGGCGCTGGCGGCGGCCGTCACCGTCTTCGTCCTGTGGTGGGTCCGACGCCGGCCGATGTGAGGGCCGCCCCGGCCGCCGGGAGCGTGAAGCGGGACGTACGGCAGGACGCACGGCTGGACATGCGGCGGGCACGAACCGCCGCGCGGCAAGAGCGGGAAGAGACGGGGAGGGGGCGCGAGTGGTCGAGTTCCGTATCGACCGGCACAGCGGCATGGCCGCCTATCTCCAGATCGTCCAACAGGTCCAGGAGGCGCTGCGCCTGGGCATTCTGATGGAGGGTGACCAGCTGCCCACCGCGGCCCGGGTCGCCCGCGACACCAAGCTGAACCCGAACACGACGCTGAAGGCGTACCGGGAGCTTGAGCACCAGGGGCTGGTGGAGCCCCGGCCCGGCGTCGGCACGTTCGTGAGCCAGGCGGCGGCGCAGCAGGCGAAGGCGAAGCCGCTCGCCGACTCGCCGCTGCGCGGCGAGCTCACCGACTGGATGCGCCGGGCGCGGGTGGCGGGGCTGGAGTGGGGCGACGTCTCCGCCCTGATCACGGCCGCGCGCGGGGAGCACTACCCCTGACCCCTTCTGGGGGCGGGGTTCCTCAGCGGCGGATCAGCTTGTTGGCCGAGCGCGCCGCGAAGAGCAGGAGTCCGGCGGTCAGCGCCGCCGCCATCCAGGCCACGTCGAGCACGCCCCGCCCGTCCAGGCCGCGGGAGAGCACGGAGTTGAGTACGAACGTCAGCCCGCCCACCGACACCAGGGGCCCGGCCGCGTACCAGGCGATGAACAGGAAGGGCCCGGCGCCGCCCGTGGGCAGGCCGCCGCCGACGAACATCAGGTCCGTACGGGCCGGGCCGCGGCAGGCGGCGAAGACGGCGGCGGCGGCGAACGGCACCGCGCACAGCGGCATCAGCAGCAGCGGCCAGCGCACCCCCGCGAGGGCGTACGGAACGGCCGCGAGCAGCCCCAGGAGGACGCCCAGCACGGCGGGCACGATCGCGTGCTGGAGCATCAGCGAGCGGAAGCGGAACGGGGACCAGGCCGCGCGCCGTACGTCGTCCGTCTCCAGCCGCGCGGTCTCGGCGAGCGCGCCGATCGCGAAGTAGCCGAAGAGCAGGCCCAGTACGAGCCCGATCACCCGCTTCTCGCCGCCGAGCTCCACGCCGAGGCCGGAGGTCGCGGCGGCGCACCCCGTCCAGGTCAGGGCCCGGCCGAGCCTGCCGGGGGTGCGCAGCAGCGCCAGCAGGTCCCGCCACAGGACCACCAGGTACTTGTTGCGGGGCGCCCGCAGGCTGACGCGCCGGGTGGGCTCGCCGCCGCCGGACTCCAGTACGGCCAGCTTGGCGGCGCGCAGCTCCAGGGACCACATCCCGGCGGAGACGGCGGAGGAGGTCGCCGCCCGGCTGCGCAGTTGGGCGGTGGGTACGTGGGCGGCCTGCCGGTGCCCGTAGCGGAGGGCGACCGCGGCGGCGGCCACGAGCAGCACGACGGCCGCGGGCCAGCCCGGCGCGGCGCCGCCGGTGGCGGCGACCAGCGGCTGGGCGGCCCAGCCCCAGGGGCCGGACCACAGCTCGACCCACTCCAGGGGAACGAGCCGATGCCCGCCGCCCGCGAGCGCGACCTGTCCGGCCAGGAGCGCGAGCAGCAGCACGGCGAGGGCCGTCATCCGGCGCACCCGGCGGGCCAGCCGGGGCCGGCCCTCGACGACCATGCCGAGGGTAACGGCGAACATCGGCAGGCAGAGCGCCGCCGGAAGGGCGGCGAGCAGAGCGCCGCCGAACGACGCCAGGTCGATGACGCGCAGCACCACGGCCGCCGCGACGGCCGCCAGCACGCCGGGGAGCAGGGCGAGCGCCGCGGAGAACCGGAACTTGGGGTTCAGTACCGCGGCGCGGCGCACCGGATGGGCCAGCACCCAGCCGACGCTCGGGCCGGGCACGACGACCGGCCCGCGCCACAGCGCGTCACGGGCGGCGAACAGGGCGAGGCCCACGGTCAGGCCGACGAACACGGCGGGCAGGGTGTGCCGCACGTCGTCGCCGACGCCGCTGTAGTCGGCGCTGACCTGGAGCTCCCGCAGGAAGCGGATGACAAAGCCGCTGCCGTAGCCGATGACGGCGAGGACGACGCAGTAGATGAGGACGGCCGTGTCGCGGCGGCGCTCGCGCTGGTGCGCGCGCCGCTTGTCCCGCAGCCAGCGGAGCGTCTCGTCGGTGCGGTCGTCGTGCTCCTCGCTCCAGACGTCCTCGTCGTCGTGCTCCTGGCCGGGCTCGTCGGCGGCGTCTTCGGCGGCTTCTTCGGCGGTGCCGTCGGTGGCGCCGTGTTCCTCCAACCGGGCGTCGGCGGCCTCGTCGCCGCGCTCCTCCGCCGGTTCGCCGGCCGCGGTCTCCGACGCGCCGTCCCGGCCCTTTCCACGCACGCTCATGAGCGCACACCGAGCTTCTTCAGGACCGCGCCCGGGGTGCCCCGGGCGATCACCGCGCCGTCCTCCAGCGCGATCATGCGGTCCGCGACCGCCTCGGCCAGGTCCGCCTGGTGGGTGGCGAGGAGCACGGCCACGCCGTCCTCCTTCTCGCCGATCAGCAGCTCGGCGAGGCGCTGCCGGGCGTCGGGGTCGAGCCGCTGCTCCGGCTCGTCGAGTACGAGCAGGTCCCGGGGGCGTACGAGAGCCGCGGCCAGCAGCAGCGACTGCATCTGGCCGGAGGACAGGGAACCGGGCAGCGCCTTGGCGTGGTCGGCCAGACGGCGGTCGGCGAGCACCTCGTCGATCCAGTCGGCGGCGTCCTCCACGGCGTGCGCGACGGTGACCAGTTCCAGGTGCTCGCGGACGGTGAGGTCCGGGTAGCAGGCGACGGTGTCGCCGACCATCGCGACCCTGGCCCGTACGACGGGGTCGTCCTCGGAGATCGTCCGGCCCGCGAACAGCGCGCTGCCGCTCGTCGGGGTGTCCCGGCCGCCGGCGATGCGCAGCAGGGTGGACTTGCCGGAGCCGTTGTGCCCGAACAGGGCCGTGCAGGTGCCCGCGGCCAGACTGAGGTCGATCGGGTGCAGCGCCTGCCGGTCGCCGTACGACCGGCTCACCTTGCGCAGCCTCAACAGCGCCGTGTCGTCCTTCGCGGCCATCGGCCCTCCGTAAGCGCGGTGAATTCTCACCAGACCATAAGTGATGCGCCGGACCGCCCCCGGAGGCGGGCTCGTCCCGGGCTCTCGGCGGCCCGGGCCCGGGAGTTCGCCGCGCGGCCGTACGGGCCCGGTGCCGGCGCTGCCGGCGGGATACGGCCACCGGGACCGCCCGGCGGGCTCGCGGGGTTCGGCCGCGCCGCCCTCCGGTCCCGTACGGCCCATGTCGCGGAGGACGGCCTGCTGCGCCGCTCACCGGCGCCGGGACGGAGATTCGGTGCTGTTCCGCCCCGGAACCGAGCGCCCCGGCGGGGCGGGTGTGCGCGACGATGGGGCGCATGAGCTCCACGCGTGACGCCGCCGCCCCGCCGCCGTTCGGTCCGCTCCAGTTCCAGCTCGTACTGCTGCGCCGGATGGCCGACCACCAGCCGGGCCTGGTCGAGGACGCGCTGCGCGAACTGGGCGTGCGGCGGCCGGAGATGCGCGAGGCCAACCGGCGCTGGCAGGCCATGCTGCACTCGTCCCGGCGGCGCGGCGCGCGATCCCGCTACCGCTCGGTACTGGGTCCGCCCGAGTCGGTGGCCGGACGCCGCGTCGGCGACCTGACCTGCGAGGCGCTGACGTGGCCGGTGCCGCTCTGGCCGGACCTGCGGTTCGAGGTGCTGACCGCGCCGGGCGGCGGGGTGTGGAACGAGTGGCTGGTCCGCGCCCCGGGCGCCGCGGGCCCCGGCCTCCGTACGGCGGAGGACCTGCGCCCGTGGACGTGCACGGTCGACGAGGTGGCGCGGGCGTTCGCACCGGCCCGGCCCATGGAGGGCACGGCCCCGACCCGCTGGCAGCTGGCGTTCACGGCGCCGGACGCGGCGGGGACGCGGCGGCCGTACGTCGCGGAGTTCACCTGGGGGCTGCTGCAACGGGTGATGGCAGGGGCGCAGGGCGGTCCCGGGGCCTCCCCCGCGTGAGCGCGAAACACGTGAGCGACACATGAGCGCGAAACCGGCGGCGGGGGCCGCGGACCGGCTGCCCGCCGTCATGCTGGCGCTGACCGTCGTCAGCGGCTTCCTGGACGCCGTGAGCTATCTCGGCCTGGGCCGGGTCTTCACCGCGAACATGACCGGCAATGTGGTCGTCCTCGGCTTCGCCGCGGCCGGTGCCCCCGGCTTCTCGGCGTACGCGTCGCTGGTATCGGTCGCGGGCTTCCTGCTCGGGGCGGTGCTGGCCGGCCGGTTCGCGGTGGCGATGGCCGAGCACCCGACGCACACCTGGTTCGGCGGCGCGCTCACCGCCGAGGCCGCGCTGACCGGCACGGCGGCGGTCGTCGCGGCCACCACGACCGGGACCGGCCGCAGATACGCGGTGGTCGTCGTCCTCGCGGTAGCCATGGGCATCCGCAACTCCACGGTCCGCCGGATGGCCGTGCCGGACATGACCACGACGGTGCTGACCATGACGCTCACGGGCCTGGCCGCCGACTCGTCACTGGCGGGCGGCACGGACCCGAGGGCGGGCCGCCGCGTCGGATCGGTGCTGGGAATGGCGCTGGGCGCGTTCGCCGGGGCGTGGTTCGTACTGCACCACGGCATTCACTGGCCGCTGGCGATCTCGGCCGTCTGTGTGACGTCGGTGGCGCTGACGTACGGATTTCTGGGGCGGCGGGCGAGGCGGCGTGGGGACGGTGCCGCCGAGTGACCGCGGGGCCGCCGCCTGTACGTACGCGCTCCTGGGCGACCGGGGTGAGGCGGCCGGGGGGCGAGGAGGGGCGGCCGGGGCGGGGCGGCCGGGAGGCGAGGAGGGGCGGCCGGGGCGGGGCGACCGGGGTGAGGCGGCCGGGGCGGGGCGGCGCACGGGCTGTGAGAGCCCGTGTGCGGCGCCCCGCCTCCGGCTCATCCGGGGAGCAGCTCCGCGGAGACGTTCCAGGCCACGATCGCCGGGCGGTCGTGCTCGGTGCCGATGCGGCTGATCGTTCCGGTGTCGAGCCGGAACAGCGCGCCGTCGGCGGCCGGCAGGCCGAGCCGGCGCGCGGTCAGCACCCGCAGGAAGTGCGAGTGCGCCACGAGCACCACGTCCCCCGGCCCGTCGCCGCCGTCCCGCAGCAGCGGTTCGATCCCCGCCAGCACGCGGTCCGCGCGCGCCCCCACCTGCTCGGGCGACTCGCCCGGATGCTCGGCGGGGCCGGGCGCGACGCCGTCGTGCCACAGGTCCCAGTCGGGCCGGGTGCGGTGGATGTCGGCGGTGGAGATGCCCTCGTACGCGCCGTAGTCCCACTCGTGCAGGTCCGGTTCGACCTTGAGGTCGCCGAGCCCGGCGAGCTCGGCGGTCCGCTGCGCCCGCCCCAGCGGGCTCACCAGCGCCCGTACCACCGTCAGCCCCGCGAGGAGCGGCCGCAGGGCGGCCGCCTGCTCCTCGCCGCGAGCCGTCAGCGGCAGGTCCGTCCAGCTGGTGTGCTGACCCGACCGGCTCCACTCGGTCTCGCCGTGCCGGATCAGCAGCAGGTCAGCCACGGTCGACCTGTTCCTGCCCGCCTTCCTGCTGCGCCTGCGCCTGCTGCTCGGCCACGGACGCGCGTACCTCGTCCATGTCCAGCCCGCGGGCCTGACCGATGACGTCCTCAAGGGCGGCCTCGGGCAGCGCGCCCGGCTGCGCGAAGACGGCGATGTTGTCGCGCACGATCATCAGCGTGGGGATCGACTGGATCTCGAAGGCGGCGGCCAGCTCGGGCTGCGCCTCCGTGTCGACCTTGGCGAAGACCAGGTCCTCGTGGCGCTCGGCGGCGCTCTCGTACACCGGGGCGAACTGCTTGCAGGGGCCGCACCACTCGGCCCAGAAGTCGATCAGTACGAAACCGTTCCCGGAGACGATCTCGTCGAAGTTGTCCTTGGTGAGCTCAACCGTGCTCATGCTTGCCTCTCAGCTCGCGGATGCGGTCCGGATCCCCAGCCGGGAAACCAGCGATTCCCCCACCGTATTCCGAAGCCCCGGCCCCTCGTCCACCGCAGCCCACCAGGTACGGTGCCCTCTCACACGTACGCGCCGCGCGCACGTCGGGGGCGGGAGACCGCCCTCCTGAGGCGGATGGAACGGACCCGGATCCCGCCGGGGCACGGTCCGGCGGCCGACTCGGAACGGGCTCCTTCCCGGACCGGCCCCGGCCCCTTCGCCGCCCCGTACGAGCGCGGCATCATCCGACTCATCCGCCACGAGAACCACCGCCTCGACGGGCTCCCCCGCGCAGCCCGCGGGGGCGCGGTCGGGCCATGCGGATGAACGCGAGGTCTGTTCGGCTCAAGCGGTGCCGAGCGGGCCGGGCACGAACGCGATCACCCCGGCCATGAGCGGAACTCGATGGCCGCGGCCGAGAGCGCGGCTGCGGCGGCCGGTCGGGGGCCTCACTCCCGCTGACCGCCGGCAGGCGCTTCCAGCAGCCGGTCCAGCTCGCCCCCGGCACTTTCGTACCCGGCGTCGGAGATCCGTTGCAGTTCGCGCAGGTCGCCGGTCGCGACCGCACGCCGAGTGAGCAGGAATCCGGCGTGCATGGACCCTTCGTCCAATAGATCGCGCAACTCCCCGAGGTCACCCGACGCGTCGGCGAGGTCGGCCAGCCGGTCCAAGGCGGTCTCGTTGCCCGCGTCGGCCAGCTCGCGCAGGGTCTTCCGATCGAAGTTCGTGGTCGCCATGAAGCCATGCTGCACCCCTGCCCCAGGGGGAGGGTCAAGTGGGACGATGACCAGGTGATCACCATCGGCCAGTTGGCCAGGTACGTCGGAGTGTCGATCAAAACCATCCGCGTCTATCACGACAAAGGTCTGCTCCCTGAGCCCAGCCGCGATGCGTCCGGCTACCGTCGGTACGGCGCGGACGAAGCCATCGACCTGATCAAGATCCGGACGCTCGCCGAAGCCGGCGTCCCACTGGCCCGTATCCGGTACCTGAGATCAGCGGACGACGAGGAGTTCCAGCAGGCGCTGCGCGAGATCGACGACGAGCTCACCGACCGCATCCGCGACCTGCGAGCAACGCAGAGGCACCTGCGCCGTCTCGCCACCGGGCAGCCGGCACCGCTGCCCACCGAGGTCGGTGCCCATCTGGAGCACCTGTCCCGCTGGGGATTCACCCCTCGCTGGATCGACCTGCAACGCGACCTGTGGATCCTCGTGTTCGCCACCAGCCCGGACGGCGCGATCACCCTGTTTCACGACCAGGCCGAGACCCTGGCCGACCCGGCGCTACGACAGCTCTTCCTCGACTACGACCATGCGCACGGCCTCGACGCCGACGATCCCCGAATCGACGACCTCGCCCGCCGCATCACAGACGCGAACCGGAAACGCTATGGCCCCGGCGAACCGCCCACGCTGGACACGGCCTCCGAGATCCCCACTCTCATCCAGGGCGCGGTGAACGGCTCATCACCAGCATGGCGGCGACTCGACACGCTCATTCGCGCACAACTGGACGCGTGAGGCGACGTGTATGGGCGCACGGCCCCGGCTGTGTTCGGAAATCAGTCAGCGCAGACCGAGAACCACAGGGCAAGTGGTCCTTCACTGACGTAGAGGAGCAGACGGGCGTCTCGTCGGATGTGTGGATCCACTGGTACACCCACGATGAATCCGCTGGTACACCCACGATGAAGACGCCCCGCGGTGCCATCCGCGCAGACCACTGTGTGGGTCAGGGAGACCCTCTGAGGCGGACATCCCGGGTGCGGAACGGACGGTTCTCGCACCCGGAATGTCGTCTGAACCGCCGATACGGCGTCGGCCGTCGGTGACGGCCCGCCCCCGGCGGTCGCCGCTACCAGGCGCCCCCGTCGTCCTGCTGGTTCTGCTCCGTCCACCAGCCGTCCTGGCAGACGCGGCCCTCGGGGTCGGTGTCGCCCTCGGCGTACTCCCCCGAACCGGTGGTCTCGCCGTTCGGGCCGCTGCCCCAGCTGGTGTAGTAGTAGCGGCAGCCGGCGGCCTCGGGGGCGGCCTGCGCCACTGGGACGACGGACAGGGCGGCACCGGCCGCACAGACCGCCACCAGGACGGCACGCGTGAACGCTCGCATGCGATCACCTTCCACTTGTGGGGCGCGCGGTGCGCGCCCCGGAAGTGATCACTTTGGCGGGCCGGACGCCGGGGCGGCGCGCTTGCGCGAGTGTCGCGCCGAATGCCACCTGAACGGTTAACGCGCCCTTCGCCGCCGTTGACGGCGGTCGCGTCCCCGGCGTCAACTCGCCGCCCCTGGACGCTATTCGACCGCTGAGCTCCATTCGGCCGGCGCGCTGCTGAGGAGCCTCTCGATCTCGGCGACCGTACCGGCCGGGTCGGCGCCGAGGACGACGGCCATGCCGAGATCCTGGGCGGGCAGCAGGTTGCGGGCGGAGTCGTCCACGAACACGCACGCTCCGGCAGGGAGGCCCAGCAGCCCCAGCACGATCGGGTACAGCTCCGGGTCGGGCTTGCGGAGTTGGTAGTCGCCGGAGAGCACCACCGCGTCGTACTCCGTGTCGAGGCCGTACCCCGCGTAGGGGTCGTACGGCGTCCGGCCGAGGCTGTTGGAGAGGACGCCCACCCGCACGCCCGCGCTCCGGGCGGCCCGCACGGCGTCGGCGATGAGGGGTTCGGGGCGCAGGTCGGCGAGGACACGGCCCAGGAGGCCGGTCCCGGCGACGCCCAGCAGAGGCCCGGTGCACTCGTTCCACTCGGCCTGTTCGATCGCGCCGCACTCCAGGTCGGTGAAGAGCGCCCGGCCCACCGGGTCCGCCGAGATCACCCGAGTGAAGGCGTCCGGGGCCAGGCCCTCGCGCAGGCAGAAGGCGCGGGCGCACTCGGCGACGGAGGTGGTCAGCACTCCGCCGAAGTCGAGGATCAGGCCACGGGGTTCCAGTTCCAGGGAATCGGGCATGTGCGGCTCCTCGGGGACGGCCGGGCGGGCGTGTTCGCGCCGCTACGGAAAGCAATCACGGTAGTGGCCGGGCCCGCCCCGGTCAGCGAGTTCCGCCGATTCCCCCACGCGACCCGGCGCCGCGCCCGGTCGCGGGGAAGACGGATGAGGTGCGCGAGACGGAGGGCACCGCACGCGCCCCTCCGGCGAGCCCGCGACCGGGCGCGGGGAAGACGGGCAAAGACGGGGCGACGGTGACCGCGAAAGTACTGCTGGACGCGGGCAGCCGGGAGAGGCCGCCCGTGACCGCGTGAACCGGACCGGCATCGGCAGGCTCAACCGCGGCGGGGAGCGTGAAAGGGGTTGCGGGAAGCTCCGCGACGGGGCTCCCCGCACCTCCTGCCGCATTACGGAGTGGCTGTCACCCGGAGGACATGACCTCGTAGAGGTTGCGTGCGTCGTCGACGAAGTACAGCCCGCGCGGGCACAGCGGGTGGTCGATCCGGCCGTTGTCGGGCTCGTTGGGGTCGCTGCCGTACGGCACCCCGGCGGCGCGGAGCCGGGCGAGTATCCCGTCGAAGGCCGACGGGTCGACGTCGAACGCCAGGTGGTGGCCGACGGGGTTCTCGACGTGCGTGAAGTCCAGCGTCAGTGAGTCATTGACCCGCACCGGGGCGAAATGCCGGTCCGGGCCGCCGTAGTCCAGGCCCATGACGGAGGCGAAGAAACGCGCCGCCGCCTCGTGGTCGACGGCCGGGACGATGGTGTGGTTCAGCGTGATGGGCATGGTTCCCTTTCGGCTCTCGGCTTCGGCTCTCGACCGGCAGGGACAGAGCGCCGCGCGGGAAGACGCCGACGACGGCGCGGCCGGTTCCCGCCGGTCAGTCGTCCCCGTCGGCGATCAGGCCGGTCAACCGGCGCAGCTGTTGCGCGAGTTGAGCGCGTTCGTCTGGCGGGAACCGGGCGAGGCGGGCCTGGCGTTCGCGGAGCCGGGCGCGTACGGCCGCGAGCTGATCGGCACCCGCTTCGGTGAGGCTGACCAGGACTCGGCGCTCATCGGCGGGCGAGCGCCTACGGGCCACACTGCCCTTGCCCTCCAGCTGCTGGAGCATCCGGGTGGCGGTGGGGACGCTGACGTCCGCCGCGGCGGCCAACCGCCCCACCGGCAGCTCCCGTTCGGTCGCCAGTGGGTTGAGCAAGGCCAGCTGGGCGAGGGTCAGGCCGGAGCCCTCCTGGCCGGCGGCCGAGCGGGCGCGGCGCATCGCGTAGAAGAGCGCGTCGGCGGCCTGCGCCAGCTCTTCCACTCCTGAGTCCACCCCTGACTCCACTCCCGAGTCCGGGCCGGGGGCCGGACGGTGATCCGGACCGTGATCCGGGCCGTGATCCGGGCCGGGGGCCGGCGCCTCAGACGCGTCCAGGCCCCGGTCTCGCTCTCCATTGCTTCTTTCCTCCACGGTTGTTAGCTTACTAAATGAAGTCGTTAGCAAGCTAATCTTTAGGAAGGCAGGCAAATGAGCTCTCCGCGACGCGTCGACGTCCACCAGCACATCGTTCCGCCGGTATGGGCCAAGGCCCTGAGCGACCTCGGCCTGGACTCCGGCGGCTGGGCGATCCCGGCCTGGAGCGCGGCCGACACGATCGCGATGATGGACGAGCAGGGCATCGCCACCGGCGTCCTGTCGGTCACGGCGCCCGGCGTCCACCTCAACGGCGACCGCCCCCTCCCCCAAGCGCGCTCCCTGGCCCGCGCCGTCAACGAGTACGGCGCCGAAATGGCCAAGGACCACCCCGCCCGCATCGGCTCCTTCGCCTCCATCCCCCTCCCGGACGTCGACGCCGCCCTGGAGGAAACCGCGTACGCGCTGGACACCCTGGGCGCCGACGGCGTGGTGCTGATGTCCAACACCGGCGGCCGCTACCTCGGCGACGCCGCATACGAGCCGCTGTGGGCGGAACTCGACCGGCGCGCGGCGGTCGTGTTCGTCCACCCGGCGCAGCCCCCGATGCCCCTGCTGCCCGGCACCCCGGCGCCGCTGGCCGACTTCGTCTTCGACACCACCCGCACCGCCTTGAACATGGCGCTCAACGGCGTACTCTCCCGGCACCGGCAGGTGAAGGTGATCCTGTCGCACGGCGGCGGCTTCCTGCCCTACGCGGCCTACCGCTTCTCCGGCCTGACCTCCACCGCGCTCGACACCGGCCGCACGGCCGAGGACGTCATCCGCGACCTCAAGCGGTTCTACTTCGACACCGCGCTGGCGGCGAGCCCCAGTTCGCTCCCCTCCTTGCTGGCGTTCGCCGAGCCGGGCCACGTCCTGTACGGCAGTGACTGGCCCTTCGCCCCGCAGGAGGCGATCACCTACTACGACCGCTTCCTGGAGGACTACCCCGGCTTCGCCCCGGGCCAGGCCGAAGCGATCGACCGCGGCAACGCCGAAGCCCTCTTCCCCCGCCTCGCCCAGCCGAAAGCCTGAGCCGACCGTCCGGCCGGGAGCCGCATGGCACCCCGGCCGGGGCCGGCCGCGATCAGCTCCGATCAGCGGGAACGCGCCTCCGGGCCGACGCTTCAGAGGCAGCCCCAGGGTCGGAACCGGAGCCCCCGGATACCTCGGAGGCCCCAGAGACCCCAGAGGCCCCGGACGCCTCGGAGGCCCCGGACGCCGAGGCCGAAGCGACGATCCCGCCCTGCCGGGACGTACGCATGACCAGGGTGATGAGCAGGCCGGCCGCGCTCACCCCGGCGGCGACGAGCGCGGCCGTGTGCATCGAGCTCAGGAACGCCGGTCCGGCGGCCTTCATCGCCGCGGGGTCGCCCGTGGCCAGCGCCGAGGCGAGCGAGTCCGACGCCGTACGGCGGACACCGTCCGGGGAGCCGGCGAGCCGGTCGTACACGAGACCCGAGTACCGCGACCACAGAACCGATCCGAGCACCGCGACGCCGAGCGCGCTGCCGAGCTGGCGCAACGTGTTCAGCAGCGCCGACCCGGCGCCCGCGCGCTCGGTGGGCACCGAGGAGGAGGCCAGTGTCATGCCGGGCGCGAGGACGAGCGCGAAGCCGAGCTGCAGTATGAACGCGTCCGCCACGAACCAGCCGACGCTCGTACGGGCCCCCAAACCGACCACGCAGACGAACCCGGCGGTCATGAGCGCGATCCCGGCGGCGATCGTCGCGCGCGCTCCGAACCGTTCGGTCGCCACGCGCGACAGCGGCGCTCCGACCACCAGCCCCACCGACAGCGGAATGAGCAGCAGCCCGGTCTGCAACGGCGAGTAGCCGCGCAGGATCTGCAGATAGAACGTGATGAAGTACAGGTAGCCGAAGACGACGAACGAGCCGAGCGTCAGCGCCACCGCGGCGATGGTGAACGAGGCGTGCTTGAAGAGGCCGACGTCCACGAGCGGTTCGCGGTGCCGCGCCTCGACCAGGACGAGAACGGCCAGCACGGCCACGCCGATCACCGCGGGCAGCCAGGTGCCGACGTAGGTCCAGCCCTTGTCGGTGGCGTGCACCACCCCGAACACGAGCAGACCGATGCCGCCCAGGGATCCGGCGACGGGCATCATGCGCAGTTCCCCGGCCCCGCTCGCCGGAATCGTGGGGACCCACGCCAACGTGGCCGCGAGGGCGACGAGGGTGACCAGGGCGACAAGTTCCAGCACGGAACCCCACCACATGCCCGAGCTCAGCAGCGCGCCGCCGAGCAGGGGGCCGAGCGAGATGGACAGCCCGGAGGCGGCCGCCCACGAGGCGATGGCCTGGGCGCGCTTCTCCGCCGGGAAGACCCGCAGGATCACCGCGAGCGTGGTGGGCATGATCATGGCGGCGGCCACGCCCATGAGGGCGCGGACGACGATGATCGCGACGGGTGAGTCGAGGAACCCGGCCACCGCGGTCGTGACGGCGAAGGCCACCGTCCCCCAGACCAGCAGCCGCCGCAGGCCGAACCGGTCGCCCGCACTGCCTCCCACCAGCAGGAAGCCGGCGAAGGTGAGGGTGTAGGAGTTCAGGAACCACTGCTGTTCGGTATTGCCGGCCCCGAGCTCGCGCTGCATCGTCGGAAGCGCCACATTGAGAATGGTGCTCCCCAGCAGCACGGCCGAGACCGCCAGCGTGAGCGCGAACAGGGCCAGACCGGGCCGGACGGTACGGCCCCTCGTACCGGTCATCGGACGAGCTCCCGCCCTCTGTCGGACCGGGCGACGCGGTCGGCCGGTGCCGATATCCGGCCGGCCGCACTCGGGCTGCCGAAGACGCCTTCCGGCTCGATGTGATGGGTCATGACTGGTGCCTTTCGAACTGTGGGTGGCGGGGGTCGCGGACGGCCGCGGCGGCATTCCCGACCCCAGCCGCATCAGCCCTCGCGGGCAGTCGCCCTCACCCTGCTTCTCTATCACTGACCAAGAAGGTCATGCCGCAGGTATACTTGTTCAGTGACCAAGAAGCAAACCGCCGACCGCGCCAAGGTCGGGATCACCCTCGATGACGTGGTCGGCGCGGCGTTCGACGTACTGGCCAGAGGCGGCCTCGCCAAGCTCTCCACCCGCGCGATCGCGGGCGAGCTGGGGGTCAGCATGAACACCGTCATGTGGCACATCCGCACCAAGGACCGGCTCCTGGACGAGATGGCCGAGGCCCTCCTCGGGGAGGTCGACCTGGAGAACCTGCCCGAGAGGTGGGACGACCAGGTGACCGAGCTGCTGGAACGGCTGCGGCAGGCGATGCTCGGACACCGCGACGGCGCCTCCCTCGTCGCGGGCACCTTCCCCGTGGCCTCCCGGACCGTGGCCTTCACCGACCGCATGGTGGGCGCCCTCCGGCGGGGCTGCCCCACCCCCAGGACGGCCGCGTGGACGGCCTGGAACGTCTTCTACTTCACCCTCGGCCTCGTCCAGGAAGAACAGGCCGCGCTCACCCAGGACCGCGAGCAGCTGCGCGAGTTCGCGGACGAGGAGCGCTTCCCGGGGCTGGCACCGGCGCTGGACGACTTCATGTCCGTAGACTTCGGAGCCCGTTTCCGGTTCGGGATCGAACAGATCATCCGCTCCGCCGCGACGACGGCAGCCCCCGAAGACTGATGCCCGCACCCACGCCCCCAGCATGGACGGGCACGCACCAGCCCCTTGCGATACGCGGCGGCACGCCGACTACGGCTCTGCCAGGCGCCGAACAAGCACCTGCGGCGCGGTCGCCCAGCTTCACGCCGCTCGCCGCCATCTATCGGATGTCGGAACCCAGCCGCACAAGAACGGTACCGCGAATGCTCATCGCACACCCAGGAGTTCAAGAACCTTGTTGACGGCCTCGACGATCGGTACGCCGAGTGCGCCGACCGTCGCGGCGATACCCGCGACGGCGTACAGCGCTCGATGCCGTTCCTGCTCCGGGACGTTCGCCTCGGCGCGGAGCGCGGGCAGAGAGTCATCGATGGCGGAGACGCTGGCCTGCGACACCCGGGAACGCAACTCCTGCACCAGGAAGATGAGTTCGCGAAGCGCCTCCTGCGCGGCCGGAGTCATCTCCTGGGCCGGGACGACACGCTTGTCGATGCCGACGTTGCCCGAGCCGCCGCGCATGGTGACGTGGTCGCCGCTGCCGAAGTAATAGTGCTGCTCTCCGCCGCTCCTCAACTCGCCACCCCCACGTTGCCCGCGCCACCGTACATGTTGACGTTATCCCCGAAATAGTAATGCTTGGGGTTGAATGCGACGGTATTCACTTGCACCTCGAACTCGGCCGCGGGGTTCTCGATCGCATGGGCGATCTGGTGGGCGAGCCGCCGCAGTTGGTCGGAGTCATGGCTGGTCACCACGGCTGCGGAAGGGCCGGCCGTTTCGACGGACAGGACGAAGTACACAGGCGCGTTGAGCACCTTCAGCATGTCCAGCAGAGAGTAGACCAGCCCCGCGATCGCGGCGATCAGGACAAGAGCGGTGGCTCCGGAGGAACCGCCGCTGCCGCCGCTGTTCGAATCGATCGCCGCGGCCAACAGGCTCAGGAAGAGCGTCGCCACCCCGAGCATCAGCAGCCGCTTCACGAAGAGCGAAACGGCTTCCTTGCGCCGGGGGTGGATCACGAGTGTGTGCACCCGCGCGATGTTGTGCAGGGGGTAGTAAGCATCACCGACCCAGAGCAGCCGCTTACTGACCCGCAGGCCGACCCCGATCATCGGCTGCACCGATGACGCCGGTGGCACGTCAGGGTGCGGATCAGCGGCCCGCGGCGGTCCGGATGGCGGTTGCGGCGGGGCAGCCGGAGGTGGTGGAACCCCTGCCTCGGCTTGAGCCCCTATCGGCGAACCCCACTGCTGCTCCGCCGGTCCTGTTGACGTCACGCGAGTCCCCCTCGGCAGACCTCACTGCATAAGATCCGTTCACTTCGCGGCGGTGAGTCCCAGTCCCATGCACCTCACCGCGTCACACTGCTGCAAGCGATTTCACTCTCAGAAGTGTTACCACAGACTGGTGTTGCCGCTCTCTCGGATTCAGCATTTCGACATCCTGAGCAAGGAAGCGAAGTAGCAGATCCGGCAAGTTCTCGATCAGGTTCCCGAGGTTGCTGCTTACTGGCGGCGGGCGCGCCAGACGGTCCGGAGCCCAACCGACGGGTCTCGGTTCTGAAGCCGGAGATCGAGTCCTCCGTATCGTGCCGAATTCCCGTCGGCTCGGCACGGAGGACTCGACCAGCCAGGGGTACAGGGGCGTGTGTACGGTGCCCGGACATGTCCGCCCCGCAGCGATCTGCGCAACCGTCAGCGTCTCGTCCGCCCACCGCTGCCGAAGGCGTGCGACGCGCTCGGTCCTCGCTTCTCCGCACAGGTTCGCCGTCGTCCTGTGGATCCGATGGAGCACGTCCTGCTGCGAGGCGGCACCCGACTCCAGCCGGATCAGCACCGAAACCGGCCCGAACGTGATCGCCCCCCTTGACCGCGGGTCAGCGGGCGCGCCGGCCCCGAAGGAACACCCGCCGGCCCACAGCCGCGGGCACCGCACATCCCTGGCCCGGCATCCGCAACCCGAAAGAGACGGAACAGCATCACCGAGGAACCAGGCGTTCAGATGTTCGGTACACGTGGGCCCCTTACCGGAGGAGCCGCGGGGCCGCTCTTGGCGCTCCCACGAGCGCGCCACCACACAGGCCCAAGCCACAGCCGTTCGTGGCTCGGCTTCGACACGAAGGGCTCACGTTCCCGCGCCCCGAGAGGCGCCCGCTGCGCGCATAACACCCAGGAAAAAAGCGTTTCCCCAGGTCAGAACATTTCTGCACCACGAAGAAGCGGTGGGGCGGGTGGGACTCGAACCCATTCAAGTGACGCCTCTCACCTGCGGAGACACCGAAGGAACGGACATACCCACCTGTTTCCATGCGGCTGCATCCTCCTGGGTCCTGCTCGAGCGGGAGTGGTTAGGCGTTCACCACACGGCCCGTCCCCTCCCCAGGGAACCGGAAACCACCAGGGGACACCCCCACGACTGCGTCAGTCAGTCCATAGGAACACCGTGGCTCCACGATGAGGCTTAGCGGGTGACAACACACGAGTACGCCCCGTTGCTTCGGTTACGGTCCGTAGCGAATGAGCTCACTACGGACCGTCACTGCCCTGGGGTAGGCCCATATTCGGCCTGCCCCAACTGCCCCCTCGCCTGCGTGACAGCTCAGAGCAGACAGATTCGCCGACACGACGGATGACTTCCGCTGGTGCAGCGCAAACACCACGAGGATCACCCCAGAGCTGCCGTACAGATGGAAGTTCGTTTGAGGTACTGGGCGAGCTCCGCAGGCGTGACGCAGACTCGGCACGCGGACTCGCGGACGACCGGGGGCGTGAACGTGCAGCACCTGCGAATCCACCTCAAGCCCCGCAGGAGCGGGGAACACGCAAATACCAGAGATCCCCAGGGATCACCCCCGCAGACGCGGGGACCGCACCACGCACGCCAATCCATCGCCGAGCGGCCTAGACCCTTCGGACAACTATGGCCTGGAGCAGCTCTCTTCAGAATGAGAGGATGTCCGCCCCCTGCCCGCTTCGCAAGTCCCCAAGGTCGTTCTTAGGCTGCGCTCTGGGCACCGCAGTAATCAAGAGTTCCCCTCATGGGCCGTAGAGTTTGAAGACAGGTGCCCTAAATGTCGGTTCACGTGCTAGAGATCATTAATGGTTGGGGTTACGGGGGTTCGAGGTCCAAGCCGGTCTTGGCGAGGTAGCCCTCGACGAGGCCGGGATGGTGCTGCATTCGCTTGAGG
>NZ_JBWKFF010000004.1:0-58339 GCF_056434425.1 Streptomyces sp. NPDC044033
GGTTGATAGGCCAGATATGGAAGCGCCGTAAGGTGTGGAGTTGACTGGTACTAATAGGCCGAGGGCTTGTCCTCAGTTGCTCGCGTCCACTGTGTTGGTTCTGAAGTAATGACCTGTGTTGTTGCCGGGTGGTTATCTTCATAGTGTTTCGGTGGTCATTGCGTTAGGGAAACGCCCGGTTACATTTCGAACCCGGAAGCTAAGCCTTTCAGCGCCGATGGTACTGCAGGGGGGACCCTGTGGGAGAGTAGGACGCCGCCGAACAATTTTTAGCCGGTGTCCCGGACCTTATGGTCCGGGACACCGGCATTTTTGCGTTCACTGTGCGGTGGTGCCGATGCGCCTCCACCCTTCGGCCGCCCCTCGGCGCGACGCCGGCTCGGGTGACGCCCTCAAGGAACGTCCTTGCGTGACGTGCTCGGCCGGCGTGTGCCGACGAGGCGCGCGTATGCGGGCTCAGATGTTCGACGTGCGCCTGTGTGACCCGCGCCACGCCGAGGGTCGTCCTATGTCCTGATGGTCGGTCAGATTAGTTATCTTTCCTTCGCCATTATTCTATTTTCTGCCCATTTGGGGCAGGAGAAGGACGTGGGGATGCCGTGCCCACCACACAGAGAACTGCCCACCGAGACAAGGACCGTCAGCGCCGGCGCATTCCGGCTCCTGCCGCTGCCCGTGGGGGCAGCCAGGAGGCGGCACGGGACCAGGACCGCGGTCAGAGCTACGACTACGAGCGTTTCAGCCGGTTGGCCGGGCCGCTCACCGAACCCGACCGTACGGGTGACGCGCCGTACCGCGTCCGTTACCACAGCCTTCTCGGCCGTGGGGCGCACCGGGTGCGTACCGCGCTGCTGCTGACCGCGGCGCCCATCGTCTCCCTCGCCCTCCTGGTGTGGCTGATCTGGCCGGATCACTGGGTGCACCGGCAGTACGTCTCGGGCTGGGAGACCGCCGCCGACTGTGTGATGCTGGTCTCCATCGGGCTCCTGGAGACGTTCCGCGTCGTCAACGTGGTCTCCAACGCCCATGCCACGCTGGTCGCCCGCGACCCCATTCCGGTGACCGCCGAGCCCGGCACCCGGGTGGCGTTCCTGACCAGTTTCGTCCCCGGCAAGGAGCCGATGGACATGCTGCGCGCCACGCTGGAGGGCGCGACGCGGCTGCGGCACGACGGGACGCTGCACATCTGGCTGCTGGACGAGGGCGATGACCCCGAGGTGCGGCGCATGTGCGAGGAGCTGGGGGTCCGGCACTTCTCGCGCAAAGGGGTGGAGAAGTGGAATCAGCCCACCGGGTCCTTTCGGGCGAAGACCAAGCACGGCAACTACAACTCCTGGCTGGAGGCGCACGGCTCCGGCTATGAGTTCATGGCCTGCGTCGACACCGACCATGTGCCGCTGCCGGAGTTCCTGGAGCGGATGCTCGGCTTCTTCCGCGACCCGGATGTGGCGTTCGTCGTCGGCCCCCAGGTGTACGGGAACTACGACAGCACCGTGGCCAAGGCGTCCGAGAGCCAGCAGTTCCTCTTTCACGCGCTCATTCAGCGGGCCGGCAACGCGTATGGCTCCCCGATGTTCGTGGGGACCAACAACTGCGTGCGGGTCAGCGCGCTCCAGCAGGTCGGGGGGTTGTTCGACTCCATCACCGAGGATATGGCGACGGGGCTGGAGATCCATCGGCAGCGCAATCCGCGCTCGGGGAACCGGTGGCGTTCCGTCTACACGCCCGATGTGCTGGCCGTCGGTGAAGGGCCCTCGACCTGGACCGACTTCTTCAACCAGCAGCTGCGCTGGAGCCGCGGCACATACGAGACCCTTTTCCGGCAGTTCTGGCGGGCGGCCTTCAGGCTGTCACCGGGGCGGACGCTGAATTACGCGCTCCTCGTCGCGTACTACCCCATGACCGCGGTGAACTGGATTCTCGGCGGAGTCTCCTGCGTGCTGTTCCTGGGGTTCGGCGCCTCGGGAATCCATATCGAGTCGCAGATCTGGATGATGCTGTACAGCGACGCCGCGGCGCTACAGATCGGCCTCTATCTGTGGAATCGCCGGCACAACGTCAGCCCGCACGAGCCGGAGGGTTCTTCCGGTGCGGCCGGAATGGCGATGTCGGCGCTGTCGGCCCCGCTGTACGCGCGTTCGCTGGTCGGTGCGGTCCTGCGGCGCAAGGCGGGTTTCGTCGTCACTTCGAAGGGCGATTCGGCCAGCCCCGACCGGGTCAGGACGTTCTCCACCCATCTGCTGTGGGCGGCCCTGTTCGGTGGCTCGGTCATCGGTTCCGGGTTCCTCGGCCACACCCATATCGCGATGCGCACCTGGGCCGGCCTCGCCACGGTGATCGCGTCGGCCCCGGTGGCGCTGTGGCTGCTCACGCTCGTACGCGAACGGCGCCGGGCCCGGCGCGGAGAGCCGGCGGGTGAGTCCGTACCGAGCCGTCCGGGCGAATCGGGCGGGTCCGATCGGTCGGAGGAATCGAAGCCGGGCGGTAAATCGAAGCCGGGCGGCAACCTGGTTCCGGTTATGGCCGGGCGGGCGGGCCGAGAGGAACGAGCGGCAGACAAGGGAGGAACGCAGTGAAGTACCGTCCCAGTTCGCGCACGCGGAAGCTGGCGTTCGGCGCCGCGGCCGTCGTCGTACTCGGGGGCATGAACGCCCCGGCCGTCTACGGATTCGCCGAGAGCGCCTACCACGACTACACGATCAACAAGCCGGAGTACATGGCGCGTTACGGTCACTGGGACGTAGTGGACGTGCCGCAGAAGTACCGGATCAACGCGATCCACGCGGCGTTGCTGCACACCGGGAAAGTGCTGATGATCGCCGGTTCCGGCAACGACGAGAAGAACTTCAAGGCGGGCACGTTCCAGAGCGTGCTCTGGGACCCGGTCAAGAACACGTTCAAGGAGATCGACACTCCGAAGGACATGTTCTGCGGCGGCCACGCGCAGCTTCCCGGCGGCAATCTCCTCGTGGCGGGCGGCACCGCGCGGTACGAGAAGCTGAAGGGCGACGTCACGCGGGCCGGCGGGGCGATGGTCATCAAGAACGAGGACCCCGACGCCCCGAAGACCTATCCGAAGGGCACGGTATTCCGGGGACCGGACGGCAAGGAGTACATCTCCCAGGTCAATGTCCTCGTGCCCCGTGCCGAGAAGAAGCTCACCAAGCACGGCACGGGCAGACAGGCCACGGTGAAGGTCACCGTCACCGCCGGGCAGGCCCGCGTCTTCGTGGAGGCCGCGCGGAAGGGCGAGAAGGGCATCTCCAACGCGGCGGCGCAGTACGAGATCGTGGGGGAGAAGGGCGCTGATGCCCGTAACCACTACGGTCTGGCCACCAAGCTCGGGCTGGACAAGAAGGACTTCCAGGGGCTGAAGGAGGCATACGAGTTCGACCCGATCGCCGAGCGGTACATTCCCGTCGACTCGATGACCGAGGCCCGCTGGTACCCCACCCTGGTCACGCTCAAGAACGGGAAAGTCCTGGCCGTGTCCGGTCTCGACGACATGGGCGAGATCATCCCCGGGGACAACGAGGTCTACGACCCGAAGTCCAAGAAGTGGTCCGAGGGCCCGCACCGCTATTTCCCCACCTATCCGGCGCTCTTTCTGACCAAGGGCGGCAATCTCTTCTACTCCGGCTCGAACGCCGGGTACGGCCCTGCCGAAAAGGGCCGGCGGCCGGGCCTGTGGGACACCGACGCGAACACGTTCAAGCCGGTGCCCGGGCTGCGCGACGGCGATCAGACCGAGACGTCGACGTCCGTGCTGCTGCCGCCCGCCCAGCGCCAGAAGGTGATGATCTTCGGGGGCGGCGGGGTCGGCGAGTCCCACCGCTCCACCGGCCGTACGGCCATCGCGGACCTCACCAAGGACGAACCCGCCTTCCGCCCCGGCCCCGGCCTCGGGCGGGGCACCCGGTATCTGAACGCCGTGCTCGCGCCGGACGACTCCGTCTTCACCACGGGCGGCTCGAAGGACTACCGGGGCAAGGGCGCCAGCGACATCCACAAGGCGCAGTTCTACGACCCGGCGCGCCGGGCGTTCCGGCCCGCCGCCGACCCGGCCGTGGGGCGGGACTACCACTCCGAGGCGATGCTGCTGCCGGACGGCCGGATCGCGGTGTTCGGCTCCAACCCGCTCTTCGCGGACCGGGCGAACACCGCCGTCGCCGCCTTCGAGAAGCGCATCGAGGTCTACACCCCGCCGTACCTGTACGGGCGTACGCGGCCCAAGTTGGGCGGCGGGCCGACCGAGGTGCGGCGTGGCGGGTCGGCGGAGTTCGCCGTTCCGGCGACGGCTTCCGTGCGGAAGGCGCGGCTCATGCGCCCCAGTGCGGTCACGCACGCCACCGACGTCGAGCAGCGCTCCATCGAGCTGGCCGTCGAGCGGCACGGCGGGAAGCTGAAGGTGAAGGTGCCGCACGACCAGGCGCTGGTGCCGCGCGGCTGGTACATGCTCTTCATCACGGACGGCCGGGGGACGCCGTCGCAGGCGAGGTGGGTGCACGTGCGGTGACGCGCTCCTGAGCGGTCGGGCGGCCCACCGGTGGGTGATGTGTGCACCGGTGGGCCGCCCTTGTGCGCTGTCGTTCACCGGCGGCCGTCTGCTCGCGCTCGCTGGTCTGTGTCCGTCCGGTTGGCGGCCGGCTGTTCCTGTTCCTTGCCGGGCTGTGTCCGTGACGGTCTACTCCCTGGCGGGCTACTCCTTTTCGGGCTGATCAGCGGTCGACCGGTCGGGCCGGCCCGCTTCCGGCTCGCTCATCGCCTCGCGCGCCAGCCCGAGCGCGTAATCCGTCCACCATTGCCCCGCGGGCGGGCCGCCGCGGCACGCGCCGTCCGACTCGCCCGGGCGCTTGATCCACAGGTACGCGTCCACGGTCGGGCTGCCCGTCTTCGTGGTCGGCGGCGTGCCCAGGGCCCGGCCCGGCGGGTTGCACCACGGCTCGGCCCCGCCGCTGGAGCCGGCGCCCTCCGGCACCGGCCCCTTGCCGTTCCTGCTGGTGTCGATCACGTAGTGGGCGCCGCCGAGCGCGGCGGAGAGCCTGTCCCCGTACGCCCGGCTGACCCGAGTCGTATGGAAACTGGAGACGTTGAGGGCGAAGCCGTCGGCCGACTTCACGCCCGCGCTCTTCAGCACGTCGGCGAGGTGGCCCACGTCGCGGATCCACCCGGCGTTGCCCGCGTCCACGTACACCGCCGCGCCGGGCCGTGCCTTGAGCGTACGTACGGCGTCGGCGAGCAGCGCCTGCCGGTCGGACCGGGTTCCGGGCGCGGTGCGCAGATGGGTCGCGGACGAGGCTCCCGATTCGGTTTCGGCGTCGACGCGGGACCGTCCGTCGCAGCCGGTCGCGGCCTGGGCCACGGCGTCCGGTTCGAGGATGACGACCGCGCGCCGGCCGCCGATGCCCTTGGCGATCCGGTCGACCCACTCGCGGTACTCCTTGTCGCTCGACGCGCCGCCCGAGGAGTACTGGCCGCAGTCGCGGCCCGGGATGTCGTACGCCACGAACACCGGTACCCGCCCGACGTCCGCCGCCTCCCGCGTGGCCCGGCGCACCCGTTCCTCCGGGTCCCGCTCGGTGAGCCAGACGGCCGTGGGCCGGTCCGCGATCCGGCGCAGCAGTGCGGCGTCGCCGGACCGGCCGCTCTTCTCCACCAGGCGGGCCTGGTGGGCCGCCTGGCTGTGCGGGTCGACCCAGAACGGCGAGTACTGACCGGGGGCGGCAGCGGAGGCGGGGGCGGCGCGGGCGTCGTGGCCGGCCGCCCAGCCGATGGCGGTCAGCAGCCCCAAGGACATCAGGAGCCCCGTGGCCGTTCTTGCGGAGCGGGTGCGTCCGCTCGCGCGCTGCTCGGTCATGGAATGCCTTTCGCTCGCGCCCCGGTGACACCTCGGCCACCGGCCGACCCGACAAGGCTCACAGGTGACAGCCCGTCATGCCGCGTTTCGCTGGGCCGAATGGGCCGAATGGGCGGGGAGCCGTACCGAATGGGCCGAACGGAACGGCGCGCGGAACCGACGCCCCGTCACGCCAGGCGCGGCAGATCCGCGGCGGTGAGGCGGCCGAGGAGGGGCTCGCCGCGCAGATGGCGGGCGACCTCGTCGACGGCGTACGCGCCGAGGCGGCGGGCCTCGCTGCCCTGGGCTCCGGCGATGTGCGGGGTGACCAGCACATTGGGGAGGGCGTGCAGCGGATGGCCGGCGGGGAGCGGTTCGGGGTCGGTGACGTCGAGGAACGCGTCGAGTCGGCCGGTGGCGCATTCGCGGGTGAGCGCGTCCGTATCGATGAGGGAGCCGCGCGCGGTGTTGACGACCGTACCGCCGTCGGGGATGAGCGCGAGCCGCCGCGCGTTCAACACGCCGATTGTCTCGGGTAGTTCGGGGGCGTGCACGGTGATGATGCCGGCGCTTCGGCAGAGGTCGTCGAGGCCGGTCGGTTCCGCGCCGAGCCGCGCGGCGTCGTCCTCGCGTACGTACGGGTCGTGCAGCAGGAGCCGGTGGCCGCGGTCGGAGTCGCGGAGCCGGGCGATGACGAGGCGGCCGATGCGGGAGGCGCCGATGACGCCGATGGTGCGGGAGTCGGCGCCCCGGCGGTCGCGGAACGCGGGCCAGCCGGCGGGGTAGGCGGCCGCGGCCGGCAGGGCCTTCTTCGCGGCCAGGACGATGGCGGCGAGGGTGAAGTCGGCGACCGGCCCGGCGTTGGCGTCGGCCGCCGAGGAGACGGTGATGTCCCGGTCCCAGAGTGCGTCGCTGACCAGGGGTTTGACGGAACCGGCGGCGTGCAGGACGGCTCGTAGCCGGGGGGCGTGCGCGAGGACGTCCGCGGTGAGCGGGGGGCAGCCCCAGCCGGTGACGAGAAGTTCGGTGCGGGCCAGGACCGTACGGGCCGCCGGGGCGTCCAGCGGTCCGGTGAGCGGGTCGGGGTGCAGATCGGTGAGGCGGGCGAGGCGGGCGCGCAGCTCCGGGGGGAGTACGGCCTCGGCTTCCTCGGCGCCCATGGCCATGGCGGCGGTCGGTCGGTCCGGCACGCGCTCTGCCCCCTCGGGTGGTGGCGGGCGTTTTCCGCCGGGCGGCCGGAGGCTATGGGGCCGGTGCGGCTGTAGGCAAGGGGGCCCCGGCGCGTACGGGGGGCGTGCGGGGGGTGCGGCCCGGGGGGATTCGGCTTTACCAGGGAGGTGGGGACGGGTGACCATCTGCTGATGGAGTACACGATCAGACCCGTACGCGCCGATGAGTGGGCGCGGAGCAAGGACCTGCGGCTGGCCGCCCTCGCCGATCCCGACGCCTCCGTCGCCTTCGTCACCACCCTCGCCGAGGCGAACGCCCGGCCCGACGGCTACTGGCGGGAGCGGACACGCGACACCGCCGCGGGCGAGACGGTGATCTCCTTCATCGCCGAGAGCCCGGCGGGGGAGTGGGTTGGGACCGTGACCACCGAGGTCGAGAGGCCGGGCGCGCCGGATGCGCAGCGCGCCTTCGGCGAGGAGGCGAGCGTCCCGCAGACGCAGCTCATCGCCGTCTACGTACGCCCCGAACACCGGGGCACCGGGCTCGCGATGGAGCTGATGCGCGCGGGGATCGACTGGTCCTGGTCGCTCGCGGAACCGCGTGTCGAGCGCGTACGCCTGCACGTCCACGAGCGGAACCCCCGGGCGCGCGCCCTCTACCTCAAGCTCGGCTTCGAGCCGACCGGGAAGGTCCTCGCGGTACCGGGCCGGCCCGGCGACCGCGAACACGAACTGGCGCTGCCGCGGCCGGAGGCGTGACGGGCGGGGGCGTCGAGTCGGCGATGGCGGGTGGGTCCGGTGCGCGGGGCGGTGCGCTGAGGCGGGGGTGGCACCGGGCCGGGCCGCCGTCCACTCCAGCGGGCTGACCCGGGCGGAGCTGGCGGACGGCACGGTGGTGTGGGGCAAGTCCGGTGCCCGGTACGGGTACAACGCGGGTATCGCGGCCACCCGCGATCTGAGCCGGACCCTCGTCTACTCGGTCAACTCCACCGATGGGAAGGGCGACGGGGTGAACCCGGTCGTCGGGGAGATCACCGCGGCGGCGTTCGGGCGGGTCAGGGACGGGGCCGGGGACGGGGCCGCGGGTGGAGTGAGCAGCCGCAGCCACCGCTGACCGCCATCCCGCCGACTGGTGGCATGCCGGCGGCGGCGGCCCGTTCGACGGTGGCCAGGAGGCTGCGGCGTTCCTCGGCGTCGATGAGCCGGCCGCCCAGGACCACGGAGTCGATCTTCCGGGTGTTGCGGATGTCGTGGAGCGGGTTGGCGTCGAGTACGAGCAGGTCGGCGGTCCTGCCCTCCTCGACGGTGCCGGTGCGGTCGCCGATGCCGAGGAACCGGGCCGGGGTGCGGGTCGCGGACTGGAGGGCCTGCATGGGGGTCAGTCCGGCCTCGACCAGGAGGTCCAGCTCGCCGTGGAGGGCGAAGCCCGGCACCGCGTAGCCCGTGCCGGTGTCCGTGCCGGCGAGGATCGGTACGCCGCAGCGGTGCAGTTCGCCGACGAGGCGCAGCCGGTGGGCGTAGGCCGCCCGGACCAACTCGGCCTGCTCGGCCGTGCGTCCGCCGATCAGGGACTCCAGTGTGTCGGGCCAGCTCGCGGTCATCCAGCGCGGCAGGTACGTCCACTCGGGCGCGTGGGAGGGCAGTTCGCCCGGCCGCTCCAGCATGTGATGGACCGTCAGCGTCGGGGTGATGTGGGTGTCGTCGGCGGCCAGGCGGTGGAAGAGGGACCTGGCGCGCTCACGGTCGTAGGCCCGTACCGCCTGCCCCTCCAGGTCGTGGATCTGCTGGAACCAGCGGTGGTAGCGGTCCAGACTGCTCGGCACCGGTTCCAGGCGGACCTTGGCGAGGCCGCGGCGGATCTCCGTCTCCTGCTCCCGCGAGGCCGTCGACAGCAGGAGCGCGTGCAGATGCTCGATGCTGCGCTGGCCCGCGCCGCCGGCCTCGGCGACCGGCACGGCGTCGGGGCAGTGACCCGCGAACGGGATGCCCTGGCGGCGCGCCTCGTCCGCGACCGCCAGGTACGCCTCGCGCGAGAGCCGGGAGTAGACCTTCACGAAGTCCGCGCCGTCCGCCTTGACCTGGCGCACCGCCCGGCGGGCGGCGTGTTCGTCGCGGACCAGGATGACGGGGCCCGCGTCGTCGGCCCACAGCGACGGCACCCCGTCGACCATCGAGCTGCCGATGACCCAGTTGGGGCCGAGGAGCTCCCCCCGGCCGATCTTCCGTCGCCACTCGTGGTGCAGCGGCTCGCCCCACATCTCGCGGACCGTCGTGACGCCGGCGAGCGGGTAGAGCGGCGGGGCGATGTCCTCCAGCGCCGGGCTGTGGACGTGCGCGTCGACCAGTCCGGGTATCAGGTACTTGCCGGTGAGGTCCGCGGTCCGTACGCCCTCGCGCACCGGGACCTCGGCGGACCTGCCGATCGTGGTGATCCGGCCGCTCTCGACGAGCACCGTCATGTCGTGGGCGGGCCCGGTGCCGGTGCTGTCGATCACGGTGGCGTGCGTCAGCGCGAGAACATCCCGCGCGCCGTTGGACACTTCAGTGGACATGGGTTCCGCCTTCGCCGTTCGCCGGGTGATGCTCCGACTCTCGCGGAGTGCGGCGCGCGAGGCAGTGGGGGCAGCAGGCGGATCGGGGGTGCTGCCAGGGCTACCCCGTGAGGGCGCGGTGGGGCCACCGGGCGCGGGCCTGTTCCTCGGAGCGCATCAGGGCGAGCGTCGGGAGCCCCTTCGCCGCGCCGTCGGCGAGCAGCTCCGGCAGGGCGGGCAGCGGGGCGACGGCGGCGACATCGTCCAGCACGCACGTCAGTGGTGGGTCGAGCCGACCGGCGGGTGACCGTTCGGCCACGCTCCGGCCGTGCTCGACCACGCTGGCGGTGAGTGCGGTGAGCAGCGGCATCGCACCCGGGTGGGTGCGAGGGTCCTCAATCGCCTCACCCACAACGTAGAGCGTGCCCGTTTCCGCGATGAATGACTCCAGCGCGAGCGAATCGGCGCGATGGGCGTTGCACGCGTCGCGGATATGGATCGAGGAGAGCGCCGCCAGGGCGCGGGCCACCAGCTCCTGCGCCCGGTCGCGGCGTTCCGGGTGCCCGGTGAGGGTGGCCTCCAGCTCGCCGGCCGCGCCGGTCGCGGCCTTGGCGTCGGTGCGCAGGATGCGTACGGGCTCGTGTGCGCCGTTCCCCTGCGCCCAGCGGTGTACGAGGCGGAAGGGCCGGCCGCCCACGGCGGCGGCGTGCAGCCAGCAGCGCAGCAGGATTTCGGCGGCCTCCGCCGTCGCGGAGTCGAGCGAGCCGGACGGCCGTACGGGCGCCAGCAGCGCGGCGGCGCGGGCGGCGGCCGTCTCGCGGGACTCGCAGCCTGCGGCGGGGTTCCAGCGCAGCCGGTCCGGGGTGTCGAGGAGATGGCTCGGGTCGAAGGCGTGCGTCGGTCCGAGCTTGGCGCGCGAGTCCTTGGTGTCGGCCCACAGGGCGGGGTCGCTGGTGACGACGAGGACGGGGCCGGCGGCTTCCAACACGGCGAGCAGGGCGGCGTCGCCGTGCGAGGTCGCGTAGCGGAGGCCGCGCGGCGGCGTCGCGTCGCGCGGGCCGGGCGCGACCGCCGCCCAGGGCGGGCCGCCGCCGGCCGCGACGGTCGCGCCGGCCTGCGCCGGGAACCCGCCGGCCTGCGCAGGGAATCCGACGGACGGCGTCGGGGTGTGGGCGGCGGGGTGCTCTGCCGGGGTGGTGGGCCCGGCGTTCGGGGCGCCTTGGGGGGCGGCCGTACCCGCCGCGCTCGGGGCGCTTCCCGTGGCCGGGACCGCTTCCGCCGACTCGGGTACGGGCGGCGTACCGGGCGGCGCGGCGGCCGCGCTGTACGGACCGGCGGCGCCGGGCGCCCCGGCCGGCTCGTACGCGGCCGCGGCACCGGGCGTACCACTGGCGACCGCCGCCCCGGCCCCCGCCCGGCGCTCCCTCCGTACCGCCTTCCACCGCGCGTACGTGCCCATCGCGAAGATGGTCACCACGGCCAGCAGCATCAGTTCGCTGATGAGGACGCCCCAGAACAGCCCGTACCCGGAGAGGGAGTCGTGCGGGGCGTCCGGCCAGGCGGTGGCGAGGTCATGAGGGGCCGACAGCAGGCGGCGTATGGCCTGCGGGGTGCGGGTGAAGGTGACGCCGTCGGGCCAGGAGCCGTGGGCGAAGAGGGCCGCGAGGCCGGTGCCCGTCCAGACCAGCACCGTCAGCCCCAGCAGGAACGCCAGCAGACCGACCAGCAGACCGTCCGGAATGCCCCGCTGGCCGTCGCGTCTCGGTCGCGGTTCTGAGGGTCCTGAGGGTCCCGAGGGTCCCGAGAGCGTCATCTCACGCCACCGTCGACTCTGACGAGCCGAACGCCTCGTCCGCCAGCCGCTCTTCCATCGCCGCCGCGGCCCGCTCCTCCGCCACGGTCTCCGCTGCCAGCTCCAGGGCCAGGCCGTCCTCCGTCATGGCCCGGTCGGTGTAGACGAGCGGCCGTTCCGCCTCTGTGATCAGGTGTTTGACGACCTGTACGTTGCCGTTGACGTCCCACACCGCGATGCCGGGCGTGAGCGTCGGGATGATCTCGACCGCCCATCGGGGCAGCCCCAGCACCAGGCCCGTGGCCCGTGCCTCGTCGGCCTTCTGGGCGTAGACGGTGCGGGTGGAGGCCATCTTCAGGATCGCGGCGGCCTCGCGTGCCGCCGAGCCGTCCACCACGTCGGAGAGGTGATGGACGACGGCGACGAAGGAGAGGCCGAGCCGGCGGCCGAACTTCAGCAGCCGCTGGAAGAGCTGGGCGACGAACGGCGAGTTGATGATGTGCCACGCCTCCTCGACCAGGAAGATCCGCTTCTTCCGGTCGGGGCGGATCCAGGTGTGCTCCAGCCAGACGCCCACGATGGCCATCAGGATCGGCATGGCGATGGAGTTGCGGTCGATGTGCGAGAGGTCGAAGACGATCAGCGGGGCGTCCAGGTCGATGCCGGCCGACGTCGGCCCGTCGAACATGCCGCGGAGGTCGCCGTCGACCAGCCGGTCCAGTACCAGCGCGACGTCCAGGCCCCAGCCCCGTACGTCGTCTATGTCGACGTTCATCGCCTCCGCGGACTCCGCCTCGGGGTGGCGCAGCCGCTCCACGATGTCGACCAGCACCGGCTGCCGGTCCGTGACCGTCTGGTGCACATGGGAGTGCGCGACCTTGAGGGCGAAGCCGGCGCGCTCGTCGAGCCCGTGGCCCATCGCGACCTCGATGATCGTACGGAGCAGGGCCAGCTGGCCCGTCGTGGTGATCGAGGGGTCGAGGGGGTTGAGGCGGATGCCGCCGTTCAGGGCCGCCATCGGGTCGAGCCGGACGGGGGTGATCCCCAGCTCCTGGGCGATGAGGTTCCACTCGCCCACGCCGTCCTCGCCCTGCGCGTCGAGCACGACCACCTGGCGGTCGCGGAACCGCAGCTGGCGCAGGACGTAGGTCTTCTCCAGCGCCGACTTGCCGTTGCCGGACTCGCCGAGCACCAGCCAGTGCGGCGCGGGCAGCTGCTGCCCGTACAGCTGGAAGGGGTCGTAGATGTACCCCTTGCCGCTGTACACCTCGCGCCCGATGATCACGCCCGAGTCGCCCAGGCCGGGTGCGGCGGTGGGCAGGTAGACGGCCTGGGCCTGGCCGGTGGAGGTCCGGACGGGCAGCCGGGTCGTCTCCACCTTTCCGAAGAGGAAGCTGGCGAACGCCTCGGTCACTGCGGCGAGCGGATCGAGCACGGCTTGCCCCTATCGTCGGATGCCGGTCGCGAACGGCAGCGTGTTGACGAAGGCCCGGTGGTGCTCGCGGTCGCACCACTCCAGCTTGAGATAGCTCTTGCCCGCCGACGCCCTGATCGTCCGCTTGTCGCGGGCGAGCGCCTCGGGGGACCGAGAGGAGACGGTGAGATAGCCGACCAGGTTGACCCCGGCCGCGCCGCTCGCCAGGTCCTCGCCGCGCTGGTCGACGCGGATGTGGTGGGCGCTGTCGCGCGGGTCCACGACGCGGTTCATCTTCGCCTGCCGGGACGCCTCGGCGTCGTCGTTCGTCTTCTCGGTGAGCATCCGCTCGATGGCGACATCGGTGGGCTCCAGGTCCATGCAGACCGCGACGGTGCGGATCACATCCGGCGTGTGCACCAGCAGCGGGGCGAGGAAGTTGACGCCTACGGGCGTCATCGGCCACTCCTTGACCCAGGCCGTGGAGTGGCACCAGGGCGCGCGGGTGGCGGACTCGCGGGTCTTCGCCTGGAGGAAGGTCGGCTCCATGGCGTCCAGTTCGGCGGGCCAGGCGTTCCGCTTGGTCATCGCCTGGATGTGGTCGATGGGGTGGTCCGGGTCGTACATGGAGTGCACGAGCGAGGCCAGCCGGCCCTGGCCGAGCGGCTGGCGCACCCGGATGTCGGCCTCGGCGAGGCGCGCGCAGATGTCGGTCAGCTCGCGCGCCATGACCACGGCCAGCCCGGCGTCCCGGTCCAGCCGCCGCTTGCCGCTCTCGTGGCGGGAGGCGCGTGCCATGGCGTTGGCCTCGGCGGCGAGTTCGCGGGTGAAGTGCATGCAGGCGACGAGGTAGGCGCGGTGCTGCTCGGAGGAGGTGGAGACCATGGACTGGAGCTGGTCGTAGGAGTCCTGGAGCCACCGGGGGGACTTGTCGGAGCCGCGCCGTTCGACGTCCTTGGCGTGGGCGTCGGGGTCGGCGGGGAGGGTACGGGCCAGCATCTGGATGCGGGTGACGAAGCCGTCCCCGTTGGCGACGTGTTTGAGCAGCGTCCCGAACCGGTCGACGAGCGCCTCCTGGTCCTCGCTGTCGCGCAGTCCGACGCCGGGGCCCTCGATCTCGATGGCGGCGGTCACGGTGCGCCGGTCGGCGTGGAGCAGTACGGCGATCTCGTCGGGGCCGAAGGGCGCGGCCAGCCAGTTGATCCGGCCGATGCCGGGCGGCGGGCCGACCTCGACCTCCCGGCCGTCGAGGGAGGTGCCGGCCTCGGAGACGGTGGACCGGTAGGCGGTGCCGCGGCGCAGGGTGCGCTTGAAGGAACGGTTGATCTCGAACCACTTGTAGAAGGTGCGGTTTTTGTACGGGACGTACACGGCGGCGAGCGCCAGCATCGGGAACCCGACGAGGGCCGCGATGCGCAGCGGGAGGATCTGCACCGCCAGGCCGCACATCATGCCGAGGAACGCGCCCGCGATGATCAGTGCGATCTCGCCGGTCTCGCGGTTCTTGCCGACAACGGCGTTGGGACGGGCGCGGCCGATCAGATACGTACGGCGGGGTGCGATCGGCTGGGCCTGTGACTGAGTCGTCAACGCCCGTCACCTCCTGAGGTCTTGCCGGTGCCGCTGTCCTGCGTGCGGGGCGCGGGGGCGGCGGCCTTGCTCGCCGCGCCGCCGCTGGGGGCGCGGGTGCTGTGGGCGGCGACGCCGCCGGACACGGGGTTGGCGGGCTTGGCCTGCTGACCGCCGCCTCCGCCACCGCCGCCGTCCGAGCCGCGGGCGCTGTGGGTGTTGATGCCCTGTTTGACGAGGGCGGCCGGGGAGGAGATCACGGCGGCGGCCTGCCGGGACGCCGGGTCCCTGCTGGCGCTGCGGCTGTTGATGATCTCGTCGCCGAAGCCGGGGACGAAGCGGTAGATCATCGCGCTCGCGAAGATGGCGAGGATGATGATGGCGAGGCCGGAGACGACGGCCGAGAAGGCGTTCGGGCCGTTGCCGGTGGACAGGGCCCCGGCGAGGCCGAGCACGACCACGATGATCGGTTTCACGAGGATCACCGCGATCATGATGCCCGCCCAGCGGCGGACGTGGCCCCACATGTTCTTGTCGACCAGACCCGCGTAGACGGCGGTGCCGAGCAGCGCGCCCACGTACAGGAGCGCGGCCCGGATGACCAGCTCCAGCCAGAGCACGCCCGCGGCCAGCACGGAGACGAGGGAGACGACGATGAGCATGATGGGGCCGCCGCCGATGTCCTGGCCCTTCTTGAGGGCGCTCGCGAAGCTCCCGAAGAAGGCGTCGTTGTCGGCCCCGGTGCCGCGGGCTATGGCATCGGTGACGGCGTCGGTGGCGGAGACCACGGTGTAGAGGATCAGCGGGGTGAACGCGGAGGCCAGGACCGTCAGCCACAGGAAGCCGATGGCCTCGGTCAGCGCCTCGGTGAACGGGACTCCGCGGACGGCGCGCTTGGCGACGGCCAGCAGCCACAGGACGAGGGTCAGGACGGTCGAGGCGGCGAAGACGACGGCGTACTGGCGCAGGAAGTTGCTGTTGGTGAAGTCGATGTTGGCGGTGGACTTCACGGCGTCGGAGAGCTTCCCGACGATCCAGGCGGCGGCGTCGCCGCACCCCTTGGCGAGGGACGACAGGGGGTCGAGAGGGTTCGAGGGGGTGCTGGGGCCGGAGGGCGCGCCGCCCTGCCGCTTCTCGCAGTCCTCCTTGAGCGACCCGATGAGGAACTGGCAGTTCTCCTTGGTCGCGCCGGGGGAGGGGCTGTTGGTCGCGCCGGGGGTCGCGGGCGGTGTGGGGGCGGCGAAGGCTCTGGCCGACAGCAGGACCGCGGTCGTCTGGACCGCGGTGAGCGCGCCGGCGATCGTCAGGGCGCGGGCGGGTCGGCGGCGTTTACCGGGCATAGGTGAACCCTCCGAAACCTTGCACAGCGTCGGACATGTCCTTGGCCGAGGAGGCGGCCTGGTCGCGGCCGACGGGTGTCGGGCCGTCCTTCTGTGTGAAGGCCGTGACCTTCCAGTCGCCGTCGACCCACTTCAACTGGAAGGTGCTGGTGTACCAGCCCTCGGAGACGGGGTTCTTCGAGTGTTCACCGGCCAGCCCGAACAGCGTGGAGTACCAGACCGCGACGCTCGCGCTGCCGTCCTGGTAGGAGGCCGCCTTGGTGCCGGCCGGGTTGGTGCGGGAGACGAAGGTCATGCCGGACGGGGCGGTGCCGTCGGCCTTGAGGCCGATCTTGACGGAGCGTTCGCCGGAATACGCCTGGTCGTAGTCGCTCTGCCGGGCGGTGACCACGTCGGGTGCGTAGACCGCGGCGACGATGCGGTGCCGGGTGTCGGTCCGGAACATGGCGTCGGAGCTGAGCGCCACCGCGTAGTTCGCGGCGGCGCTCTGCGCGCCCTGCTCGGTGTGGGCGAAGCCCTTGGCGATGCCGTCGTTCCTGCCGTCCACGGGCTTGACGCCGGTGGGGGCCGTGGCCTGGGCGCGGGCGCTCTTGCCGCCGCCCTTGGCGCTGTCGTTCCCGTCGTGTCCACCGCTGCCGCCGCTGCGGTTGGCGAAGGCGATGGCCGCGACGAGGAGCACCACGACGCCGACGACGGTCATCAGATTGCGGCTGGTGACGCCCGTACGGCCGGGTCGGCCGCCGCGCCGGGTGCCGTCGTAGGAGTCGCCCTCGCCCTCGGGCAGGCGCGTACGGGTCGGGCGGCCCTGATCGTCGGGGTTGCCCCTGCCTCTGCCCGTCCTGCCGCCTCTGCCGTGGTCACCGCCGCTGCCGTAGCCATCGTCGCCGTCGAGACTCATAGCGCGTAAGCCCCCTCAAACGTCGTCGGTGACAGCCTGCCCGTGTATGACGGTAGCGGCGCGGACGGGGTTGCGGGCGCGGAGGGGTGAGTGGGCATCAGCAGGCAGCCTCTGGTGCGGAGGGCGGGACTTGTGGGGGTTCGGGTTCGGGGGGAGGAGTCTGCGCGGGGGACGATGCGCGGCAGCGTTGGGGGATGGTGTGGTGCGAAATGGTGCGATATGGGGGAGTTGTACGGGTGCGCGGGCGGGGTCAGGGCGGGGGTCAGACGGCCATTCCGTAGACGATCGTGAACAGCGTGCCCAGCGACCCGATGATGAACACACCGGTGAGCCCGGCGACGATCAGCCCCTTGCCCTGTTCCGCGCTGAAGGTGTCGCGCAGCGCCGTCGCGCCGATCCGCTGCTTCGCGGCGCCCCAGATCGCGATGCCCAGGCACAGCAGGATGGCGACGGCCATGACGACCTCGACCATGATGCGCGCCTCGTTGCCCAGGGTCCCGAACGGGCCCCAGTCGGGGGCGATTCCGCCGATGATGGTGGTGATGTCGCCTTTTGCGGCTGCCAAAAGCATATGTAACTCACCGCCCCTTATGGGTAGTTGTGTACCCCTTCACCGTGGTGGCGAAGGCCAGGCCCTATCTTCGCCGACAATGCCGCCAACGCATGTCGACTTGGCGTCAATTTTTGCCGGACTCGCACGTGCCGCTGATCACTCCGTCTCGGGTCGCGACGCACGGCGCTGTCGGTGGGGCACCCTATCGTCACTCTGTGTACCACGGGTGTAGACGTCGAGCAACGTTCGCTGAAGCGGGGGCCAGTACCGATGTTCAAACGACCGCGTATTCGATGGGTACCCTGTGGCGGTCTCCCTCATATGCGCTGCGCCCTGCGGCCGTCGAGCGGATTGAACGCATTCACCGCATCCTGCGCATGCTCGGGGTGCAACGAGATCGAGGATGGTACGGGTGCTGGTTGCCGATCGGTACCGGTTGGGAGATCTGCTCGGGCGCGGCGGAATGGGCGAAGTCTGGCGGGCCTCCGACGAGGTGCTGGGCCGTCAGGTGGCGGTCAAGCTGCTGCTGGGGAACGACGGCGACGAGTCGGCGGCCATGCGCTTCCGCATGGAGGCGCAGACCGCCGCGCGGCTGAATCACCACCAGGTCGTCGGGGTGTACGACTTCGGCGCCTGGGACGGCCGCTTCTACCTGGTCATGGAGCTGGTGCAGGGTCCCAGCCTGGCGCAGGAGCTGTCGTCGGCCGCGGGCGGCGCGCTCGCCCCGGCCCGGGTGGCGGACATCGCGGCCCAGGCCGCCGCCGGGCTGGCCGCGGCGCACCGGCAGGGCGTCGTCCACCGGGACGTGAAGCCCGGAAACCTGATGACCGACGCCGACGGCACGCTCAAGATAGGCGACTTCGGGATCGCCCGGTTCGTCGACGAGACGTCGGCGGGGCTGACCAGCGCGGGCCAGATCGTCGGCACGAGCACCTATCTCGCGCCGGAGCGCGCCCTCGGCCGGGCGGCGGGCCCGGGCTCCGATGTGTACGCGCTGGGCTGTGTGCTCTATCAGCTGCTGGTGGGGCAGCCGCCGTTCTGGGCCGACACCCCCACCGCCCTGCTCTACCAGCACGTGGACTCCGAGCCGGTGCCCCCGCGGCAGTACTGCGGCGGGCTGCCCAGCTCCTTCGAGACGTATCTGCTGCGGATGCTGGCCAAGCAGCCGGAGGACCGGCCGACGGCGCAGGAGGCGGCCGACTGGTTCGGCGGCGGCTCCTGGCGCGACATACCCCAGCCCCTGCCGGTGCCCGAGCCCGCGCCCGTAGTCGCCCCGGCCCCGGTCCTGGCCCCGGAGCGGGAGTCGATGGCGACGTACGCGCTGCCGTCGGCCGGCCACCGGAGCGCGAGTCGGAGCACGGCCGGGAGAACCGCGGGAAGAAGCACGCCGGCGCGCGGCTCGGGCGGCAGAAGCGCGGTTCGCGGCGGGGCGCAGCGCGGCGTCGTGGTGCGCGCCGGCGCGCCGAAGAGCATGACGGGCGGGGGCGGTCGGGGCGCCGCGGCGCCGACCGGGCTCAGCGGCGTACGGGCGTGGCTGCGGCGGCACAAGGTGCTGTTCGGCGTGGTCGCGGGCGGGGTGGCCTTCGTGGCGGCGATGGTCGTCGGCGCGTCCGTGTTCGCTCCGGACGGCACGGGCTCGCAGGGCCCCGAGGTGTCGTCGGACCCTCCGGGCGACTCGGGCCAGGCTCCGGGCGCGGTGCGGCGATGAGGGCCGTGCCCGCTGTGTCCCGGGAGGTCCCGGCGCGCGGCGTGCCGGCCGGAGGACAGCAGGCCCCCGGCTCGGCCGCCGCCGGTCCGTCAGTCCTCGATGAAGTGGTCGAACTCGCCGGCCTTCACGCCGAGGACGAACGCGTCCCACTTGGCCCGGGTCGTGATGACGACCTCGTCGGGTTTGAGGTTCTCGCGCAGGTAGACGTTGCCGTCCGCGCCGAAGGCGACTTCGAGGAACTCTCTCTCGGTGCCGTCGGTGGCCTGCTGCCAGTTGAGCTCCGTCACTGTGCCCCCTTGTGAGGTGTCCGGGCTGACGCCGGCACCCACCATAGAGGAGCCGGCGGAGGCGCTCTCGCCAGGTGGGGGCGGGTGGCCGTACCGTGCGGAATTACGGATTCGTGGGTGGGCGGGTAGGGGAGGCCGGCGCGGTGCGAAAAGTCTGGTTGGGCGTCAGCGTCGGTATCGGGCTGTCCCTTTGCTTCATCGGCCTGCTCGTCGTGGGCGTGTATTCGGCTGCCTCGAACCTGGTGGGCGGCGGAACCGCCGGGGCCGTCGGGCTGGCGAAGGGCGCGGTGCCGGCGCAGTATCAGCAACTGGTGCAGAAGTGGGGCAGCCTCTGCCCGGCGCTGAGCCCGCCGTTGCTGGCGGCGCAGCTCTATTCGGAGAGCGGCTGGAACCCGAAGGCCGTGAGCCCGGCCAACGCGCTGGGGATAGCGCAGTTCATCCCCGGCACATGGGAAGCGCACGCCGTCGACGGCAACGGGGACGGCAAGAAGGATATTTGGGATCCGGAGGACGCGATCCCCTCCGCGGCGACGTACGACTGCGATCTGGCCAAGTACGTGAAGAACGTGCCGGGGGACCTCTCGGACAACATGCTGGCCTCGTACAACGCGGGCGCGTACGCGGTGATCAAGAACGCCGGGGTGCCGCCGTACCAGGAGACCCAGGGCTATGTGAAGACGATCCGCACGCTGGCGAAGAGCTTCGCGAAGCCGGTCGGCCGGGTCGCCTCCTCCCAGCAGGCGGCCGGCGCGATCTACTTCGCGCAGAAGGTGCTCGGCACGCCGTATCTGTGGGGCGGCACCGGCACGGCCGATCAGGGCGGCCGGTTCGACTGCTCGGGACTGACGGAGGCCGCGTACCACTCGGTGGGCATCGAGCTGCCGCGTGTCGCGAACGACCAGTGGAATGCCGGTGAACACCCGAAGCGGGACGAACTGATGCCGGGCGACCTCGTTTTCTTCGCCAATGACCTGAATGATCCGCGCAGCATTCACCATGTGGGGGTGTATGTCGGGGACGGCTACATGATCAACGCTCCGTTCACCGGCGCGGTGATCCGGTACGACAAGATTGATAAACCCGATTACATCGGTGCGACGCGTGTGACGGAAGATGGCGCGAAAGCACTACCCGAGCCCGATGCCGCCTAAAGACCCGGCTCTGAGCTGCGACGATGGGTCACCCTTCGGTAACGTCCTGGTGATCATTGAGTGGAGAACGGAACGCCGGGCAGTGAGTTGACGTTCCATTGAGGTGGGCACGCGGCGCGCTGTTACCGGCGTTATCGACCACGGGGGTTGGCAGCTGCACGTAGTGACAGGCGAAAGATAAGGGGCCGCGGCAGATGGCTGGACTCGCGATGGACGGCTCGAACCCCGACGTCAGCGTTCTCTACGACATCAACGGCTTCGCCAAGGGCGCCCCGCACTGGTTCGACCGCGTGATGGAGTTCACCGGCGAATACGGCATCGTCATCGGCCTCGCCGTGCTGATGCTCTTCGCCTGGTGGAGCGCGCGCAAGCGCGAGGACGCGCCGGGCGCCGTGGCCGGTCTCGTCTGGGCGCCGCTCGCCGCCGGACTGGCGCTGCTGGTCAACATCCCCATCCGGGACCTGGTGCAACGGCAGCGGCCCTTCATGGAGCACCAGGGACTGGACGTCCTGGTCAAGGGCAAAACCGACTTCTCCTTCGTCAGCGACCACGCCACGCTGACGATGGCCGTCGGCGTCGGCCTCTTCTGCGCCAACCGCAAGTACGGCCTGGTCGGCATCGCCCTCGGCCTCCTGGAAGGCTTCTGCCGCGTCTACATGGGTGTGCACTACCCGACGGACGTCGTGGGCGGCTTCGCCCTCGGCACGGCGGTGACGCTGCTCTTCGCGCCCCTCGCGATGATGCTCCTCACGCCCCTGATGACGAGGATCGCGGGCTCGCGGGCGGGCTGGCTCGTACGGCCCCGGCAGCCGTCGGCGGCGCTGGAGGGCGAGGCGGAGCTGCCGGAGCCGCGCCGCCGGGACAGCGATCTCGCCGCGTAGAGCGGGCTGACGCCCGGGGCGGCGCCCGGTCAGCGGCCTCCCGGCCCGCGCTCCGGACGGGAGGGCAGGGCCTCGGGGGCGTCCCGCAGCGCCTCAGAGCGCCTGGGGGAAATCCAGTACGCGGTCCGGGTCGTACTGGCCCTTCAGCTTGGTGAGGCGGTCGGCGGCGTCGCCGTAGTACGCCTTGCGCCAGTCCTTGAGGCCGGGGTCGGCGTAGTTCTGGTAGGCCGCGCCGGAGGCGAAGCGGCGCATGGCGGAGTGGATGCCGTCCAGCCACGGAGTCTGGGCCGAGCCGGAGCCGCCCGCCGACCACGAGGTCAGGTACTGGGCCAGGAACAGCGAGCGGCGGTGCACGAACGCGGTGGCCAGCGGCTTGACGCGGTTGATCGCCCCGCCCAGCGCCGTCAGCTGGACCGACCCCTTCCCGCTGCCCGCGCTGTGGCTGAACCGTTCGAACTGGCCGACCAGCGTCTGGAGGCCCAGCGCCGTCAGCTCCCGGTCGAAGAAGTCCGAGCGCGCCGCGTACGTCTCGCGCCCCAGCGTCCCCTCCGCCCGGCGGCCCGGAGTGCTGCCGGGCAGATGGCACTCGGCGGCCGACTTGGTGCCGCACCCCGCGTAGCGGCGCATCGTGTCCAGATAGGTGTGCTGGTAGACCGTCACGGCGCGGGCCGCGCCGCCGGCCGATTCCACGAGGTGGTCCATGGCGTTGCGCAGATCGCCCGCCGTGCCGATGGTGAAGGCGGAGACGGCGATGCGCGGTTCCTGGCCCGCCGTCACGGAGAGGTCGCACGCCGTCCATATCTCGTCCGGCTGGTTCGGCCCCCACTGCTGCCAGGCGCGGATCACCGCGGCCGCCCGGGACCAGGGCCAGGAGACGTACCCGGTCGCTCCGCTCGCCGCCCGTTGCGTACGGAACCGCAGCTCGGTGACGACTCCGAAGTTGCCGTTCCCCGCGCCGCGCAGCGCCCAGAACAGGTCCGGGTTGCGGGAGTTGTCGCACTGAAGCGTCTTGCCGTCGGGCGTGACTATGGTCGCGCCCGTCAGGCTGTCGCAGGTCAGGCCGTACGCGCGGGAGACGACCCCATGCCCGCCGCCGAGCGTGAGGCCGGAGATGCCGACCGTGGGGCAGGAGCCGCCGGGGACGGTGACGCCGTGCCCGGAGAGGCCCGTATAGACGTCGATGAGCTTGGCGCCCGCGCCGATCGTGGCGGCGGACGAGGAGGTCGTACGGACCGAGTTCAGCCGGGAGACGTCGATGACGAGGCGGCCGTCGCCGCTGGACCAGCCGGCGTAGCTGTGGCCGCCGTTGCGGATGGAGACGGGGGTGCCGTGGCGGCGGGCGAAGGCGAGGCACTCGGCGATGTCGGAAGCGCCGGCGGTGTAGGCGACGGCGGCCGGGCGGCGGCTGTCGAAGCGGGTGTTGTACAGCTGGCGGGCCGTGGGGTAGTCGGCGTCGTCCGGGCGTATGAGGTCGCCGGAGAGGCCCTTGCCGAGCGCGGTCCAGTCGGGGGCGTGCGCCTTGCGGCCGGGCGGTACGGACTGCTTGCGGCCGGGCGCCGAGGCGCCGTTGCCGTCGGGGGCGGCGTGGCTCGCGTCACTGCTGCACGCGGCGAGCCAGGCACCGCTCGTCGCCAGTCCGGCGCCCGTCGCCAGCAGTCTGCGCCTGTCCATCGTGGTCTCCGCCCCTATGCCGTGCTCATGCCGTGGTCGAGGCGCTCGGTGGCCGTGGCGCCGCTCGGACACGTCTGTTCAGACAGATGGCCTACCCGCGTGCGGGGTTCCGTCACCTGTTTCGACCAGGTGGGCATCGGCGTCCTCACGGGCGCGCGCACGGGCCCGGCGGGCCGGACCGTACCAGCCGCACGCGCACCGGGCGATGCAGAAGGAGCCGTTCTCCGTGGTGGTCGTGTGGTGGGCGTGCGGGGGTGGATCGGACACATGGCCACGCTACCGGCCGTGACGGGGCCCCGGAACCGTCGTTGAACGGGGCGGGTGTCCAGGTGCAGCGGGACCAGGGGGTCGGCCGTCGATGGTGGCGCAGGAGCGGGGACGCGGGGGCGCGGTCGTCGCCGCCGCCGTGGCGAGCGGGCTCGCGGTGGGGCTGCTGACGACGGCCGGCTGCTCGGCGGAGGCCCCCGCCGGGGGCCACGGCAAGGCCGCGGCCGCCCGCGCGGTCGGCGCACCGGCGCCGGGCGAGGCCCTCACCGCCGTGCGGCACGCCGCCGATGTGCTCGCGAGGGCGGGCGGGGCCCGCGTCCGTACGTACCTGGAGACGGTCAGCGGTGGCACCCGGCTGACCATCCTGGGCACGGGTGACTACGGCTTCGGGGAGTCGCTGGGCCGGCTGCGGGTGCGCGTACCGGCTCCGGGCGGCGCGGCGCCGGGGCAGGCGGAGCCCGCGGGGCGCCCGTCGATCACCGAGCTCTTCGCGCCCGGCGCGCTCTATATGAAGAACCGGGGGGCGGGCGTGCCCGCGGACAAGTGGGTGCGCCTCGCCACCGGCTCGCTCGGTGACGGAAATCTCGTCGCGAACGGGGCGACCGACCCGCTCGCCGCCGCCGAACTGCTGCGCGGGGCGCGGCGGGTGGAGTTCGCCGGGAGCGAGCGGTCCGGCGGGGCGACGGTCCGGCACTTCCGGGGCAGCTGCGACCTGGGGCGGGCCGCCCGAGGGGCCTCCTCGGGGCAGCGGGGGGCGCTGGGCGCGGCGGCGAAAGGGTTCTTCGGCCGTGCGGTCGCGTGCGACGCCTACCTGGACGACCAGGGGCGGCTGCGCAAGGTGCGGCACCGCTTCACGGTCCCGGACGCCGGGCACGGCGCGATGGATGTGGCATCGACGGTGGAACTGTATGCCTTTGGGACGAAAGTCACCGTGCGGCTACCCCCGGCTACGGATATCTATACGGGGAAGGTCGTTTCTCCGGTGAATTAGTGCGGGGCGCCGACTCGGGCCATCGAAATGGTCCGTCTGTGCCATGCACGGGGTGTGCAGCGATCCGTACGCTGGTAAATCGCCGATCGGAGAAGGAGGTGGAACCCGTGGTTTCGCGTCGACCTTCGTCCGGTACGTCGGACCCCGTGGCTGCCCTCGTCGAGATCGATCTCTACGGCGAGTTGATGATCGCGGCGTCCAGCGCGGATGAGGAACGGCTCAGTCCGGACCGTATCGACGAGGTGCTGAGGGTGGTGCGGCAGCGGCGGCCCGAGTCCGCGCCGGGGCCGGATTCCCGGCGGTGACCGGTTTCCCGACGATGGCCGGATTCCCGATGGGGACCGGGATTCCTGGGGGGAAATGGTCCGGATCACCGCAGGTGAATGGCGCGAACCGGCCGGTTCAGGTGCGCAGCAGGCGCGCGATGGCGGCGGTGGCCTCGGCGACCTTGGCGTCGATCTCCTTGCCGCCCCGGGTGGCCGCGTCGGCCACGCAGTGCCGCAGATGCTCCTCCAGGAGCTGGAGGGCGAAGGACTGGAGACCCTTGGTGCTGGCGGAGACCTGCGTGAGTATGTCGATGCAGTAGACGTCTTCGTCGATCATGCGCTGGAGACCGCGGATCTGGCCCTCGATCCGGCGCAGCCGCTTGCGGTGCTGGTCCTTCTGGTGGCTGTAGCCGTGCGGGCCGCGGTCGTGGTCGGCGGTGGCGAGGGCCTCGGCGGTCGCGTCGGTCGGGGCGGGCGCGTCGGGGGCGCCGGGGCTGCCGTTCACAGCGGCTTCCTTGGTCGTCATGGCGTCCTCCGTCGTCCTGAATGGGGCCATATACCCCCACCGGGTATATGGTACCGAATTTTCTATTTTTTCCGCTGTTCCGAGCGAACCGGGCCGCACATCGAGGCGGTACCCCCTGCTGAGCACTCTGCCCGATGGGCGACACTGATGGAATGCCAGTTAGCCGTGGCTTGATGATGCGCCTAGCATCAAGTCGACCGAATCCGCTGCACCCCGAGGACCCCCAGTGCGCTTTCGTCTGACCCCCAGGGAGACGAGCTTCTACGACATGTTCTCCGCCTCCGCGGACAACATCGTCACGGGCTCGAAGCTCCTGATGGAACTGCTCGGAGCGGATTCCTCCGCCCGGGTCGAGATCGCCGAACGGATGAGGGCAGCGGAGCACGCCGGGGACGACGCGACACACGCGATCTTCCACCAGCTCAACTCCTCTTTCATCACGCCTTTCGACCGCGAGGACATCTACAACCTCGCCTCTTGCCTCGACGACATCATGGATTTCATGGAAGAGGCCGTCGACCTGGTCGTTCTCTATCAGGTCGACAAGTTGCCGAAGGGCGTGGAGCAGCAGATCGAGGTGCTGGCGCGGGCGGCCGAACTGACCGCCGAGGCCATGCCCAACCTCCGCACGATGAGCAACCTCACCGAGTACTGGATCGAGGTCAACCGGCTGGAGAACCAGGCGGACCAGATCCACCGCAAGCTCCTCGCGCACCTGTTCAACGGCAAGTACGACGCCATGGACGTGCTCAAGCTCAAGCAGATCGTGGACGTGCTGGAGGAGGCGGCGGACGCCTTCGAGCACGTCGCCAACACCGTCGAGACCATCGCGGTCAAGGAGTCCTGACCCCCGGTGGACACCTTCGCGCTTGTCGTGACCATCGGGGTCGCGCTTTTCTTCACGTATACGAACGGCTTCCACGATTCCGCGAACGCCATCGCGACCTCGGTCTCCACGCGGGCGCTGACCCCGCGCGCGGCCCTCGCGATGGCCGCGGTGATGAACCTCGCCGGCGCCTTCCTGGGCAGCGGGGTCGCCAAGACCGTCAGCGAAGGACTGATCGACACACCGACCGGCGGCCAGGGGATGATGATCCTCTTCGCCGCGCTGGTGGGGGCGATTGCCTGGAATCTGGTGACCTGGTACTTCGGTCTGCCGTCGTCTTCCAGCCACGCGCTTTTCGGCGGCATGGTGGGCGCGGCACTCGCCGGTTCCTCGACGGTCTACTGGTGGGGGGTCTGGGAGAAGATCGTTCTCCCGATGTTCCTCTCGCCGATCGTGGGGCTGGTTCTCGGCTACTTCGTGATGGTCATCATCCTGTGGCTGTTCAAGGGCTCCAACCCGCACAAGGCCAAGCGCGGCTTCCGGATCGCGCAGACCGTCTCGGCGGCGGGCATGGCGCTCGGACACGGCCTCCAGGACGCGCAGAAGACGATGGGCATCGTGGTGATGGCCCTGGTCATCGGCGGCGTCGAGGACCAGGGCGACCCCATTCCGATCTGGGTCAAGATCGTCTGCGCGCTGATGCTCTCGCTCGGTACGTACGCGGGCGGCTGGCGCATCATGCGCACGCTGGGCCGCCGGATCATCGAGCTGGACCCGCCGCAGGGGTTCGCGGCGGAGACGACGGCGGCTTCGGTCATGTACACCGCGTCGTTCATGTTCCACGCGCCGATCTCCACGACGCATGTGATCACTTCGGCGATCATGGGTGTGGGGGCGACGAAGCGGGTCAAGGCCGTTCGGTGGGGCGTGGCCAAGAACATCATCATGGGGTGGTTCATCACGATGCCGGCTGCGGCGCTGGTGGCTGCGCTCAGTTATTGGGCTGTGGACTTGGTCTTCGGCTGACGGGGCCCTCCGGGCGGGGCTTCGCCCTGGGGGCTGGGTGCTGGCTTTTCGGGGCTGCGCCCCGGGCTCGGGCTGTTCTGTCCTCAAGCGCCGGACGGGCTTGATGGGGCTGGGGTTTGTGATTGCCCTCAAGCGTCGGGCGGGCTGGGTGGTGCATGGTCCGTTGTCGGGTGGCGGTTGGGTGGGTTTTTCGGGGCTCTGCCCCGGACCCTGGTCCTCAAGCGCCGGACGGGCTTGTTGGGGTTGGGGTCTGTGATTGTCCTCAAGCCGCCGGACGGCTTGATGGGGGCGGGGGGTTTGTGACTGTCCTCAAGCGCCGGACGGGCTTGATGGGGCGGGCTTTGGTTGTTCGTTCTCAAGTGCCGTGGGCCGGGTGGTGCGGGCCCGCCCCTGGTTGAGGGGCGGGCCCTCGTCTTGCGGTGGCACCGCCATGCAGCACCGCACGACGTGTTGGGGGCGGCTCAGCCGAAGCGGCCGGAGATGTAGTCCTCGGTGGCCTGTACCGAGGGGTTGGAGAAGATCCGCTCGGTCTCGTCGATCTCGACGAGCTTGCCGGGCTGGCCGACGCCCGCCAGGTTGAAGAAGGCCGTACGGTCCGAGACGCGCGCCGCCTGCTGCATGTTGTGCGTCACGATGACGATCGTGAACCGCTCCTTGAGGTCGCCCATCAGGTCCTCGATGGCGAGCGTGGATATCGGGTCGAGCGCGGAGCACGGCTCGTCCATGAGGAGTACCTGCGGTTCGACGGCGATGGCGCGGGCTATGCACAGCCGCTGCTGCTGGCCGCCGGAGAGGCCGGCTCCCGGCTTGTTCAGCCGGTCCTTGACCTCTTTCCAGAGGTTGGCGCCCTTGAGGGACTTCTCCACGACGTTGTCCAGCTCGGACTTGCGCACCCGGCCGTTGAGGCGCAGGCCGGCCGCGACGTTGTCGTAGATGGACATGGTCGGGAACGGGTTCGGGCGCTGGAAGACCATGCCGACCGTGCGGCGTACGGAGACGGGGTCGACCCCGTGCCCGTACAGATCCTCGTCGTCGAGCAGTACCTTGCCCTCGACGCGGCCGCCGGGGGTGACCTCGTGCATCCGGTTCAGGGTGCGCAGGAAGGTGGACTTGCCGCAGCCGGAGGGGCCGATGAAGGCGGTCACCGAGCGGGGCTCGACGGTCATCGAGATGTCCTCGATGGCCTTGTGGCCGCCGTAGTACGCGTTGAGGCCGCCGACGTCGATGCGCTTGGCCATGTGAATCACTTCTTTTCTGCGACTGGCCCCGCTCGGCGGAGCCGCATATCGGGATGGCCTCAGCGGCCGGACTTCGGGGCCTTCCAGCGCGCGATGGCGCGGGCGACCAGGTTCAGGATCATGACGAAGGCGATCAGTACGAGCGCCGCGGCCCAGGCGCGGTCGTACGACGCCTCGTTGCCGTTCGCCCACTGCTCGTAGATGTAGTACGGCAGCGAGGACTGGGCGCCCTCGAAGGGGTCGTTGTTGATCACCTGGGAGCCGAAGACCAGCAGCACGATCGGGGCGGACTCACCGGCGATACGGGCGATCGCGAGCATCATTCCGGTGGCGATGCCGCCGATCGCGGTGGGCAGTACGACCTTGAGGATGGTGCGCCACTTCGGCACGCCGAGGGCGAGGGACGCCTCGCGCAGCTCGTTCGGTACGAGCTTGAGCATCTCCTCGGTGGAGCGGACCACGACCGGCATCATCAAGATGGCCAGGGCCATCGATCCGGCGAAGCCGGAGTAGCTGAAGTCCAGCATGATGATCCACAGGCTCAGGATGAACAGACCGGCCACGATGGAGGGGATGCCGGTCATCACGTCCACGAAGAACGTCACGACCTTCGCGAGCCTGCCGCGCCCGTACTCCACCAGGTAGATGGCGGTCAGCAGGCCGATCGGGGCCGCGATGAGGGTGGCGATGCCGACCTGCTCCAGGGTGCCGATGATCGCGTGGTAGACGCCGCCGCCGGGCTGGATGGTCAGCACGCCGGCCATCGAGTGGGACAGGAAGGCGCCGTCGAGAACCTTGATCCCGCGCGCGACGGTCTCCCAGAGCAGGGAGACGAGCGGGACGACCGCGATCAGGAAGCAGACCCACACCAGACTGGTGGCGAGGCGGTCCTTGGCCTGGCGGCGGCCCTCGACGCGGGCCGCGGCCGCGTACATGACGGCCACGAAGAGGATCGCGGCGATCAGGCCCCACTGGACGCGGCTGCTGAGTCCGGCGCCGATGCCGATCCCGACGCCGACGGCGACGGCGACGGCCGCGATGGCGGCCGGGGCCCAGCGCGGCAGCCGTGGCTGGTGCAGGGCGGCCCGCGGGAGCGGGTCGCTGTCGGAGACCGTCGGCCGGTCCGCGATCACGTCACTCATGCCGTGTACTCCTTGCGACGCGAAATGATCATCCGAGCCGCGCCGTTGACCAGCAGGGTCAGCGCGAACAGGACCAGGCCGGAGGCGATGAGCGCGTCCTTGCCCAGTTCGCCGGACTCCTTGAAGCTGCTGGCGATGTTCTGCGCGAAGGTGCCGCCGCCCGGGTCGAGCAGGCTGGCGTTGATCACGAAGCTGGGCGAGAGCACGGTGGCGACGGCCATCGTCTCGCCGAGCGCGCGGCCGAGGCCGAGCATCGAGGCGCTGATGACGCCGGAGCGGCCGAAGGGGAGGACCGACATCCGGATGACCTCCCAGCGGGTGGCGCCGAGCGCGAGCGCGGCCTCCTCCTGCATCTTCGGGGCCTGGAGGAAGACCTCGCGGCTCACGCTGGTGACGATCGGCAGGATCATGATCGCGAGCAGGATGGAGATGGTGAAGATCGACCGGGCGGCGCCGCCGGAGTAGGAGAAGACGCCGGTCCAGCCGAAGTAGTCGTCGAGCCAGCTGTAGACGCCGCTGAGGTGGGGGACGAGGAAGAGCGCGCCCCACAGGCCGTAGATGATCGAGGGGACGGCGGCCAGCAGGTCGATGACGAAGGCCAGCGGGCTCGCGAGGCGGCGCGGCGCGTAGTGCGAGACGAAGAGCGCGATGCCGACCGCGATCGGCACGGCGATGGCCATCGCGATGACCGAGCTGACGACGGTGCCGAAGGCGAGGACCGCGATGCCGAAGGTCGGGTGCTGGGAGTTGGGGGCCCAGTCGAAGGTGGTGAAGAAGTTGCCCTCGTCCGCGGAGATCGCGTGGGCGGCGCGGACGGTGAGGAAGACCGCGATGGCGGCCATGATCACCAGGAGCAGAATGCCGGAGCCGCGGGAGAACGCGAGGAAGATCCGGTCACCCGCGCGGGTGGTGGTCTTCACCGGGCGGGGTGGGGGGCTGGTCGCTGGGGTCGGTGATATGTCCATGGATTTCTCCGGTCTGCGGAGCCGGACTGCCCGACTCCTGGCGCGGCGGTGCACCGGACGGTGCGGCCGGGCCCTCGGGGCCCGGCCGCACACGGATCAGGAGAGGGAGGCGACGCTCGCACGGACCTTGGTGGCGATCTCCGCGGGGAGCGGGGCGTAGCCGAGTTCCTTCAGACCGGCCTGGCCGGCCTCGGAGGAGACGTAGGTCAGGAAGGACTTGGTGGCGGCGAGGGTGTCGGGCTTGTTGCCCTTGTCGCCGAGGATCTCGTACGTGACCAGGGTGATGGGGTAGGCGCCCTCGGCCTTGGTGGCGTAGTTCAGCTTGAGGGCGAGGTCCTTGCCGGAGCCGACGACCTTCGCTTCGGCGATGGCCTTGGACGCGTTGTCGGAGGTGGCGGCGACCGGGGCGGCGGCGCCGGTGTCGACCTTCACCGTGTCGATGCTGTTGGCGGTGGCGTAGGAGAGCTCGAAGTACGAGATCGCGCCGTCGTTCTGCTTCACCTGCGAGGAGACCCCGGCGGAGCCGTCGGCGGACTGGCCCTGCTTCGCGGCCCACGCCTTGGCGGGCTCGTACGGCCAGGACTTGGGCGCGGCGGCCTTGAGGTACTTGGTGAAGTTGTCGGTCGTGCCCGACTCGTCGGAGCGGTGGAACGCCTGGATCTTCAGGTCCGGGAGCTTCGCGTCCTTGTTGAGCTTGGCGATCGCGGGGTCGTTCCACTTGGCGATCTTGCCGTCGAAGATCTTGGCGAGAGTGTCGGCGTCGAGGACGAGGTCCTTCACGCCCGGCACCTTGTAGCCGATGGCGATGGGGCCGCCGACCATCGGGAGGTTGATGCCCTGGCCGCCCTTGACGACGCTCTTGGACTTCGTGACCTCGTCGGGCTTGAGCGCCGAGTCGGAACCGGCGAAGGCCGTCTTGCCCTGGAGGAACTCCTGGACGCCCGCGCCGGAGCCGGTCCCCTTGTAGTTGATCTTTATGTCGGGGCAGGCGGCCATGAAGTTCTTCGTCCAGAGCTCCATGGCGTTCTTCTGCGCGGTGGAGCCGGAGGCGAGCAGGTCCCCCTTGCCCTCGCACTTGATGTTGCCCGCGGCCTTGCTGGAGGCGGAGTCCCCGCCGTCGCCGCTGTTGTTGTCCGAGCCGCACGCCGTGAGGACCAGGGCGCCGGAGACGGCGAGGGCGCCAAAGGCGGCGGCGCGGAGCCGGTTCTTGCGCTGAAGCTTCACTTTTCGGGGGTTCCTTCCGGGAGCCGCCGCTGGGGCGGCGTGCGAAGAGGTTGTCGAACGGGAGTCTGCGCTGTTCAGCGTGGCTGTCCAGCACGGGGTCCAGCTATGGGGCTCTGCTGGGCGATGCGGGCCTCGGACGGTGCGGCTCGCACGGTGTACGGCTGAAATTAGGCAGAACAGGTGAAGTGGTCGAAGGGGGTGAGTGAACGGGGGGTGAACCTCGGCCGTCAGTGTGGTGGCCTGCCGGGCGGGGGCGGCTCCGGGCCTGCGTGGAGGGTGGCTGCCGGGGGCGCCCGGCGGCTTTGACGGCCGGGGCCAGGCGCTCCCGGTGGCTTTGACGGCCGGCGCCCGGGGGCTCCCGGTGGCTTTGACGGCCGGCGCCGGCGGTGGGGAGCGGCGGGGGCTCAAGGGGAGCGGCAGTGGAAAGCGGTGGGAGCCCAAAGGGGGGCGCCCGCGGAAAGCGGTGGGAATACGGGCCGCTCTCTGTTGTATCGCGGGGCGGCGTGGCACCATCCGAGCCTATGTGACGGCACGTCAGGTATGGGCTGCGCGAAGCGGAGGCTGACGGGTGATGAACGTCGATGGCGGGCGGCGGGCGGGCGCGGGCGGGCCCCGGAGGACGGGGCGGGAGGCTCGGGTGCGGATACGGGCGGGGGCTGGGGAACGGGCTGCGGCTCGGGTTCGGGCTGTGATGCGGGTACGGGCGGTGGCTCGGGCTCGGGCGGAGACGCGGGTGCGGGCTGTGGCTCGGGTACGGGCTGCGACGCAGGTGCGGGCCGTGGCTCGGGTGCGGGTGCGGGCTGCGGCGCGGGGTGCGGTGGTCGCCGTGGCCGCGCTCGCGTGTGTGGCGGGGGCGCAGACGGGGCCGGGCGCCGCGCGTGCGGAACCGCGGCCTCCGCAGGAGGGGCCAGGGCAACACGAGGGGCGAGGGCAACAGGAAGGGCGCGGGCCGCAGGTGAAGCCCGGGCCGCAGATGAAGTCCGGGCAGCCGGGACCCGGGGAGAAGCGGCCCGGGGAGAAGCGGCAGAGCCTGGAGGAGGTGCGTACGGAGGTCGACTCGCTCTATCGCAAGGCGGAGTCGGCCACGGACGCGTACAACGCGGCGGGCGAGCGGCAGAGCGAGCAGGAGCGGGCGATCCTCAAGATCGCACGGGCGGTGGTGGCCGCGCAGGACCGGATGGCAGGGCTCAGGAGCCGGGCCGGGGCGATGGCCCGCGCCCAGTACCGCAGCGGCGGGATGCCGGCCGAGGCTCGGATGCTGTTCGGCGGCGATCCGGCGGAGTTCCTCGACAACGCGGCCCTCGCCCACAAGGGGCAGCAGGCCGCCCGGGGCCTCATCGCGGACCTCGCCGTCACGCGGACCGCGCTCGACGGCTATGCGAAGGCGGCGAGCGAGCAGTGGGAGAAGCTCGCGGACGAGCGGGCGAGGAAGGCGGACGCCAAGAAGGAGATCGAGGGGCGGCTCCGGGCCGCCGAGCGCCTCGAATCGCGGCTGGCGGCGACGGAACGGGACCGGCTGCGGCAGTTGGAGGAGGAACGGGCGTACGCGTCGCAGGAGAAGTGGCTGAGCGCGGGGGCGCCGCGCGGCGGCGGGGGCGCGGTGAGCGCGCCGGGAAAGCGGGCGGTCGCGTTCGCGACGGCGCAAATAGGCAAGAACTATGTGTGGGGTGCGGTCGGCCCGGACACCTTCGACTGCTCCGGTCTCACTCTCAAGGCGTGGGCTGCGGCGGGCCGCACCATACCGAGGACCTCGCAGGAGCAGTGGCGGCGACTGCCCAGGGTCGACGCGCGCGACATGCGCCCGGGCGACCTCGTCATTTACTTCAGCGACGCAAGTCATGTCGGCATGTACGTGGGTGGCGGCGCGATCGTGCACGCGCCGCGGCCGGGCCGCCAGGTGACGCTCGCGGGGGCGGGTTCGATGCCGGTGCTGGGGGTCGTACGGCCTGACGCGTGAGGCGGCGGGGGTGGCGGAGGCGGCGGGGGCTGCGGGCGGCGGATTGCGTACGCGGGGCGGGCGGGTTCGGGCGGGGGTCAGCGGAGCTCCCGCAGGGCCTCGTCGAAGGCGGCGTACGCCCGCGCGTCGAAGAGGACGAAGCGGACCTCGGCGATGGAGCGGAGGCCGGCGGCAGGAGGGGCTGCGTCAGCGGGGCGGGCCTCGGCAGGGGAGTGGTCCTGGTCGGTGGGGGAGCGGGTCTCATCGGTGGGGCGGGTCCCGGCGGGGGAACGGATCTCGTCGATGGGGCGGGCCTCGGCGAAGGAGTGGTCCTCGTCGGTTGGGCGGGCCTCGTCGGAGGGGCCGCTGTCCTGGACGGGGCCGCTGTCCTGGACGGGGCCGAGGGCCGTACGGACCGTACGCAGCGCGATGCGGGCCGCGTCCGCGAGCGGCCAGCGGTAGACGCCCGTGGAGATCGCCGGGAAGGCGACCGTAACGGCGCCGAGCTCGCCCGCGACGCGCAGCGACTCCCGGTAGCAGGAGGCGAGGACGCCGGAGCGGTCCTCGTACGCGGCCTGGTCCTCGGAGAAGACCGGGCCGACGGTGTGGATGACCCAGCGGGCGGGAAGGCGGCCCGCGGTCGTCGCGACGGCCTGTCCGGGAGGCAGCCCGCGGCCGTAGTGGGACGCGCGCAGGGCGCGGCACTCGGCCAGGATCTCCGGGCCGCCCCGGCGGTGGACGGCGCCGTCGACACCGCCGCCGCCGAGGAGAGAGGTGTTCGCGGCGTTGACGACGGCGTCGACGGACTGCTGGGTGATGTCGCCCTGGACCAGCGTGATGTTTGTCATTGCCCGATTGTCGCGTGGCAGGCGAAATGCCTGGCAGGGGGCGTCATATGACGCGGGCGAATCGACAGATGCCATTCCGCTGGGCCGCGGCCGAGCGCTATGGTCGCGTCCGGTGGCCCGCTGATCGGCGGACCGCCGCGCCCTGAGGGGGCCGCGCCTCCCGGGGCCCCGTGCCCTCCGGCGTGCCATGGATTCATGGGGGAGGGAAGGGAAGCGAACCGATGTCCGTACCCGTGCCAGGGCCGCGGGCGGCTCCGCCCGGTGAGGCACGGACGCTGCCGCAGCCCCGGACCGCCGCGACGTTCGACGCCGGGATCTCGCTGCTCGTCATCGAGGACGATCCGGCGGGCGTGCTCTCCGTGCCCGAGATGCTGGACGCATCGGGCAAGCCGGTACGTATCCGTACAGCCCGTAATCTCACCGAGGCGGCCCGGCTGCTCACGGACGATGTGCACTGCATCCTCCTGGACCTGGCGCTGCCGGGCTCCTGCCCCGAGGCGGGGGACGCGCTGGACACGCTGCGGCAGGTGCTGCGGCTCGCTCCGCGCCACGCCGTGCTGGCGCTGACCGCCGAGACGGACGCCGAACGGGCGACGGAGGCCGTACGGGTCGGGGCGCAGGACTACCTCTTCCGCGACGAGCTGGACGAGCGGGTGCTGAGCCGCGCCATCCGCTACGCGGTCGAGCGCAAGCGCGCCGACGTCGCGCAGCGGCAGCTGAGCGAATCGCGGCTGCGCGCGCAGGAGAACGCCCGGCTGGAACGCGGCCTGCTGCCCACCCCGCTGCTGGACGGTTCCGATCTGCGCTTCGCCGCCCGCTACCGCCCCGGCCGCAGCCGGGCGCTGCTGGGCGGCGACTTCTACGACACGGTCCGTACGCCCGACGGCACCGTGCACGCGATGATCGGCGACGTCTGCGGGCACGGCCCGGACGAGGCCGCGCTCGGCGTCGAACTGCGCATAGCGTGGCGGGCGTTGACCTTCGCCGGGCTGAGCGGCGACGAACTCCTCTCGACGCTCCAGCGGGTGCTGGAGCACGAGCGCGCGAACGAGGAGATCTTCGCGACGCTCTGCACCGTCGACATCGCGCCGGACGGCCGCAGCGCGGGCCTGTTCCTGGCGGGGCACCCGACGCCCCTGCTCGTACGGCCCGGTCAGCCGTTACCGCTACTGCTCCCGTACGAGGACGGCGGCCCGGCTCTCGGCCTGCTGCCGCAGGCCCGCTGGCCGCGGCACGATCTCGAACTCGGTTCCGCGTGGAGCCTGTTGATGTACACCGACGGCCTCATCGAGGGCCGGATCGGCGCGGGCACGCAGCGGCTGGGCCAGGAGGGGATGGCCGAGTTGATCGGCCGTCAGCTCCAGGAGGGGCTGCGGGGGGAGAAGCTGCTGGACGCGGCGGTGACGGAGGTACGGGACCTGAACGGCGGGGAGTTGACGGACGACGTGGCGGTACTGCTGCTGGACCGGGGCTGAGCGGTCCGGGGCTGAGCGGACTGCGGCTTGAGCGGGCTGCGGCTGAACGAGCCGCGGCTTGAATGGGCCGAGGCTGAACGGACCGGGGCTTGAACGGACCGCGGCTGTCAGCGGCCGCCGTTGTACGGCCCGTACGGCCCGTCCGAGCTGGAGCCGCCGCGGCGCGGGCCGCGCCGGCCCGAGACCTGCTTGAGCGCGGGGCGCACGTCCACCATGTAGACGATGGTGGCGATGAGCCCGATGATCGGCAGGAAGGACAGGATGCCCATGAAGAGGTTCACGGCGACCGCGATGCCGAGGATGATCAGCCAGAACGGCTTGGTCTGCTTGCCGGCCGCGCGATAGGCGTCCTCGCGGTGGATGGCGGCGTCGACGAACGCGACCGCGGTGAAGACCAGCAGGGCGATCGACACCCAGTACATGACGTTGCCGAAGGCTTGCACCAGCACGCCGTTCACCTTTCGTCCTCTGGCCCCTCGCGGGGGCGGTATGGCCCGTACGGCCGTATGGCCCTCATGGCCTCTGCGGCCTTACGGCTCCTACGGCCCGTACGGTCAGCGCACGCCGCCACCGTACCCGTACAACCCGTACAACGGGCCGGGCACGCGGGGCGTGCCCGGCCCGCTCGGGGACCTTACTGGTCGGCGCCCTTGGGCGCGGGCTTCTTCGCGGCGGCGGGCTTACGGGCCGCGGGCTTCTTGGCGGAAGCCTTGGGCTCGCCGGCGTCCTGGGCGGCGGACTCGCTCGTCGCCCCGTCCTTCGCGGCGGGCTCCTCGGCGTCGGGCTCGATGGCCACGGCGATCTCGGCGACCTCTTCGGCCGCCTCGCCGCGCCAGGTCTGCACGGCCTCACGCCCGCGCTCGGCCAGCTTCTCGTACGTCTCGCCGGCCTTGGCCGCGTACCCCACGGCCTGGCCCACGCCCTGGAGCGCCAGGTCCTGCGCGGTGTCGCGCCACTTCTTCAGGTCCGTGTCGAGTGACCCGAACACCTCGGTGACCTTGGTCTGCACGGTCACCTGGGCCTCCTTGGCCTGCTTGGTGACGCGCTCCTGCACGGCCTTCGGGTCGGTCTCCCGCAGCTCGGCGATGAAACCGGGCGCCTCGGCGATCAGCTGCCCAAGCTTCTCGGCGGTCGCGTCGGCGGCCCCGGCCGCGGCGTAGAGCGGCTTCGGGTCGGTGAGGGTCTTGCGGATGTCTTCGGCGATGGCCATGGCGATGGTCTCCCGGATCAGCTAGAGGATGTGTCTGCTTCGTCGTCGCCGTCTTTGCGGTCCGGCGCGAGTCCGTTCTCCTTGCGGAAGGACTCGTAAATCTGGAGCAGCACCTGTTTCTGCCGCTCGTTGATCGAGGGATCGGCGAGGATCACACTCCGCACCTCGGCCTCGTCCCGGTCCCGCTCGTCGAGGATCCCGGCCTGCACGTACAGGGTCTCGGCGGAGATCCGCAGCGCCTTGGCGAGCTGCTGCAGGATGTCCGCGCTCGGCTTGCGCAGCCCGCGCTCGATCTGGCTGAGATACGGGTTCGACACCCCGGCGGCATCGGCGAGCTGCCGCAGCGACAGCTGCGCGGTGCGCCGCTGCTCGCGCAGGAACTCGCCGAGATTGCCGACGTTCAGTGATGCCATGCCTCGATGCTGCATCACCCACGCTAACTTTTGCAAGCGAACGCTTGCAGAAGTTAGCTACGCCACTTGCGGGCGGGTGCGCCTCGCAGCGATAGCTGTCCGTTCTCAGTAGATGTGGCGAGTCCCACTGGTTCTGGCAAACGACCTGGCGGAGTCCCGGCGAAGCTGGCCGGCCTGTACGGTCCACCGCATGGTTGACGAGTTCGATGTGGCTCAAGCTCTGCGCGGCGGGATACCCGACAGGGCGCGGGCCTGGGCCTTCGTTCGGGACTTTGCCGCAGCGTGGGCGGAGCCGCTCGCCGACGGCGCGGGTACGCGAGCGGAGGAGCTAGAGCTAGCCGAGGAGATGCTGGGGCTCACACTGCCGACCGCGTTGCGCGAGGCGTACTCGCTTCTCGGTACGCGTCACGACCTCACCGGCAACCAGGACCCGCTGCTGCGCCCTTCCGAGCTGTTCGTGCACGACGAGTTCGGTGGGGTGCTCGTCTTCCGCAGCGAGAACCAGGGATGCGCTTTCTGGGGAGTGCGGCTGCGGGACCTCGGTCAGGACGATCCGCCGGTGTTCGTCCAGTCACGGGATGGTTGGGTCCGCTTCCTGGAGCGGGTCTCCCTGGCTTGTGTCGAGCTCGTACTCAGCGAGACGCTGCTTGGCAGCGAAGGACGGCTCTACAACGCCTGCGAACTTCCCGCCAGCCTGATTCGAGAACTGCCGAGTCGGTTCGCGCCGGTGCAGTTTCCCGAGTACCCGATGTGGACGGGGAAGGGAGAGTCACCCGTGTGCTGGTTTTCCGCGCCGGGGAAGCTCTTGCGGCTCGACGGACTGAGTGACCACAGCTGGCTGCACGTTCGGGGAAGTACGTTCGCCGGCCTGGAGGCGCTCTGCGCCACCCTCCCCGGCCACTGGGTACGTGGGTACTCAGAGCCATTGGAAGCCGACGAACTGCCTTTCTAGCGGTGGTTTGTTAAACCGGGTAGTAGAGGTCAAGTGGTTGGCCTGCGCCGACGGCGTTGATCAGGGCTTGGAGTTCGGGTGGTGGTGGGTCGTTGGTCCAGGCTCGCCAGTAGCGTTGGAGGGTGGTCCAGGGGGCGAGCCAAGCTCGGACGGCGCGAATTGCCCGTGGCCAGCTGGACTGTTGGGTGTGGTGGGGTTCGTTCGGGCCTCTCTCAACCGGGTGTGCCTCGGTGGTCGCCGGCTCGTGCCCGGGGTCGGCTGCGGGGCCCGGTTGGGCTGGTTGGGCGAACCGGGTGTCCCAGCAGAAGGAGAATGCGCAGGTGGCGAGGGTCTGGTGGCGGCGGATGACGGTGTCTGAGCTGACCTGGAAGTCTGCCCGGCCGAGTTCGTCCTTGATCTGCTTGTAGCTCTGCTCGATCCAGTGCCGCAGTCCGTAGATCCGGACGATCTCGGCCAGGCCGGCAGGGGGCTGGGGGTTGTCCTCGGCACGCCGTCCACCGGGGCGGGCCAGGTCGGTGGCGAGGTACCAGGTCGATTGCGAGGGCAGCGTGTCCGGGTCGGTGGTGGCTACGACCAGGCGGACGTTTCCGTCGGGCCCCAGAAGCCGGGGCTGGCGTCGGCGGCCCACCAGGTCTCGGTGTGTCCGTCGCGGAAGGTTCGTTCGACCAGCGTCCAGTCCCCGCGATTCTCGGGATCAGTCCAGGTCAGGGCGCGTGCGGCGTGGACGGGCGTGTAGGCGTCCTTGCCGTAGGCCCGGCTGTCATGGCTCGGCTTGACCGTCACCACGAACGGCAGCCTGGCCTCGAACAGGTCCCGCAGGAAGCTCTGCTGGTCGCCGTAGCCGCAGTCGGCGGCCACCGCCCGGAACACGACCCCGGCCGCCTTGGCAGTGCGGGCCAGTTCGGCGGCAATCCGCAGTTTCGTGCGGAAGCTGTTCTCCGGGGGAACACGAGCACTGGTGACGGCGGTAGCTGTCAGAGGTGTGCAGTACGGTCCTGTCATGGCAGCCCAAATCGATCTGACCCTCGATTGCGCGAACGCACAACTCCTCGCCGCTTTCTGGAAGACCGCACTGGGCTATATCGACGAGCCGCCGCCTGCTCCCTTCAAAACCCGCGAGGAGTGGCTCGCGCAGTTTGACCTGCCGGAGGATGAATCGGAGGACGACGGGGCGTGGCTCTGCGATCCCGACGGCGTCGGGCCTCGCCTCTCCATCCTCAAGGTCTCCGAACCGAAGACGGCGAAGAACCGGCTTCATATCGACGTTCGGGTGCCGGGACATGGCAGTGCTGGTGAGCGGTGGGCGCGGATCAAGGCGGAGTCTGAGCGGCTGGTGAAGGCGGGCGGAGCCGTCCGGGGGGAGTTCGACGGGCACCACGTTGTGATGGCTGACCCGGAGGGCAACGAGTTCTGCGTCGCTGCGGCCTCGGCCTGAGGCCGGCAGAGGTCGGGGACGTTCCCCGGCTCTGCTTTGGCTGTCCGAGCGCTGCTGTCACCGTCAACAATCCGTTGACGCCCCGTGATGGCAGCTCGGGAGCCCGGCCGCGGTAGGCGGCCGGACTCTCCGAAAACGAGTCGTGCCGTCAGGCGTTTCCCGGGACTATCGCGCCACTGCTGAACTCCCTGCGAGGTATTGGTGATCTGGGATTCGAGGTCGGCGACGCGTCGGTCCTGGAAGCGGAGGTTGGAGCGGGCGGCCCTGAGCCGCTTGTCGAGGGTGCGGACACCGTGACGACCGACCACGGATCGGTCTACCGCAACCACCACCTGGTGGAAGTTCAGCGAGTGCTCGGCTGCAACATCCTCCCTGCCCGGGTCCTACGCCCCACGGACAAGCAGATCGTGGAACGAGCTTTCGGAAGCATCCGGTCGCTGCTGTTCGAGCAGCTTCCTGGATACACGGGAGTCGACGTCGCCGATCGCGGGGCCGAGCCGGAACGCGACGCGGTTCTGGCCATCGTCGAGATGGAGCACCTGATCGCCACGTGGATCGTAAGGATCTTTACCGACCGTGATTTTGTGCCGTTCGTGATGTCCGTTTGAGCCTGTGGCGTGGACCTCATGGGCTCGTTTACCGACCGGGTTCAGGACGTTCGTCATGTTCTGGAGTCGGTACGCAGGACGAGTGGTACGGCACTTTTGTGGTCGGGGACTTGAGGGTCCAGCGGATCGAGCGGAAGGACGGATGGAGGTCGAAACCATGAAGCATGCAACCCGATGAATGGCACCTCACCGGGGACCTTGACGAAGTTCTCGGCCGAGCCGGAGACTTCCTGAGCTCGCGACCCGGCCTCCACGTCATGCGGCTGACCGTGGCCGAAAGAGTGCGAACAGGTAGGACGAAGGCGTTCGGTTCCGAAGCCTGGTTCAACCGGATAGAAGCCCAGTTCACAGCCCTGCGCTACTTCACCCTCGATGGCACCGGCCACGCCGGCCACAAGGATCAGGGCAGTATGATCCGCCGCTACATCATCTGGTGTAACCGCCATGCCGGCGACCGGCGGCTACGTACCATCGTCGGCAGGGCGAACGTTGCTTGATCCGGCCGTGGTACTGAACGAGATCCAGACGTCAGGTGCCAGGTCCGGCCGGTTCGGCACCGGTCTGCGCTCCTCGGTCCAGGCGTCGCCGGCGATCTCTGTGGCGACGCGGCGCCAGAACTTCACCGCGCCCGGGTTGGCATCCTGGAACGGGATCTCCCACGGCCCCGGATGCCGGGCCACGATGCCCTGAGCAGCGTGCACCCCGGTCCCCGCCCGTCGTGCCCCGCGCACCACGAAGAAGCTGTTCATCACGTGTGTCGGACCAGCCAGACCGCGGACGAACGCGAACCCGATGGGCCGGTCCCCGCTCGTCAGGAGATACGGTGCCCGGTCGGGTTCGGAGAAGGCCATGTGCAGCCAGTCGTCTCGGAAGGATCCGTCAGGGTTGGGCAGGTCACCCTCCAACTCCGACATGTCATGTCGGAACATCAGCCACAGGCGTTCGACCGTGGTCTTGTCGGCAAAGGCTGCTGGGCGTAGGGAGATGTCTGACACGAGACTCCGTGGTGAGGGTGGTCGACTTCAGCCCGAGACAATCTGTTTCCGGACATGAAAAGTCTCCCCGGCGGATACGAACTCCGGACTGGGAAGGCTAGTTGCTTAAGGTGTATGAGTCAGGTCAATGTTCGAAGGCAGGACGCCGTAGCTTCGGGCAAGGCCGCGCGTGTGTTGTCCGGGGCGCTCAGCAGCGGCCGACCGGGCTCGGGGTGTCGGACGCGCGGCCACGGATCGTCGGCAACTGCCGGGCGTGTCACAAGAGTCGGGGCAGAACCGCCACGGACGGGCTCCCGGACGAGAGTGGCCGACCGGGCTCGGGGCGTCGCGGCCGAGCGACACGTGTTGTGCGGCAACTGCCGCGCGTATCAAAGCAGTCGGGCCAAGGCCGCCTCGGACTGGCTTCCGGCCGTCGCCTGGTACACGATGATCACCTGTTGCTCGGCGCCGCCGACGGTGAGTGCCTGCCGTCGCAGGGCGAGGCCGCCGACGACCGGATGGGCGAAGCGCTTGAGTTCGTCACGGGCGGGCCGCGCCTCGTGCCGTGCCCACAGTCGGCGGAACTCCTCGTCCGTCTCCAGTTCGGCGACCAAGCGGGCGGTCCTGGGGTCGCGCGGGTCGGCTTCGGCGCGCAGGGCCGCCGCGGTCTGCGCGGCCACCTCCGCCCAGTCGGGGAAGAGCCGGCGGGACGCCGGGTCGAGGAACACCGCCCGGGCCAGGTTGCCCCCGGGCTCGTACATCGGGGCGAGCGCGCGGGCCCGCTTGTTCGCCGCCAGCACGTCGAAGCACCGGTCGCGGACGTACGCCGGGCGGTCCGCCCACGCGTCGAGCAGCCGGTGCACGTCCGCGGCGACCTCGGCCCGCGGCGGTGATACGAGGCCGGGACCGGCGAGGGCGAACAGGTGTGCCGAAGCGGCAGCGTCCAGCTCCAGTGCCCGCGCGAGGGAGCGCAGCACCTGGGGCGAGGGGTGTCGGTCGACGCCCTGTTCGAGCCGGACCAGGTACGGCTCGCTGATTCCCGCGAGCCCGGCCAGTTCCTCCCGGCGCAGCCCCGCCACCCGGCGCCGCCCGGTGGCCGGTACTCCCACGTCCGCCGGAGCGACCCGCCCGCGCCGGGCCTTGAGGAAATCTCCCAGAAGGTTGTCGGCCGCCATGGTGCGAGGGTAACCCCGCGGGGGTGCTGGCTGACGATGCGCGAACGGCGCAGGCTCGACGGCATGAAGACCTGGTTCATCACCGGCGCGTCCCGCGGCTTCGGCCGCATCTGGGCCGAAGCCGCTCTCGACCGCGGCGACCGCGTCGCCGCCACCGCACGCGACCCCGAGACCCTGCGCCCCCTCCTCGACGCACATGGGGACAACGTCCTACCACTCCGCCTCGACGTGACCGACCGCACCGCCGCGACCGCCGCGGTGCGGCGGGCCGCCGAGACCTTCGGCCGCCTCGACGTGGTCGTCAACAACGCGGGCTACGGCCTGTTCGGCATGGTCGAGGAGACCACCGAGGAGCAGGCCCGCGCCCAGCTCGACACCAACCTGTTCGGCCCGCTGTGGGTGACGCAGGCGGCTCTGCCGTACCTGCGGGCCCAGGGCAGCGGTCACATCGTGCAGGTCTCCAGCCTCGGTGGCCTCGCCGCCTTCCCCACGCTCGGGCTGTACAACGCCTCCAAGTGGGCCCTGGAGGGGATGAGCGAGGCCCTCGCCCAGGAGGTCGGCGCGTTCGGCATCCACGTCACCCTCGTCGAACCCGGCCCCTACGGCACCGACTGGTCAGGCGCCTCCGCGGCGCACACCGAGCCGCTCCCCGCCTACGAGCCCGTCCGCGCCGCGCGCCGGGCCGGCGCGTCCGCCCGTACGCCCCAGGACCCGCGGGCCACCGCCGCCGTCGTCCTCGAACTCGTCGACACCGACGCACCGCCCCTGCGCCTCTTCCTCGGCACCTATCCCTACCCGGTCCTTGAGGCGGCCTATCGGAAGCGGCTCGACACTTGGCAGGACTGGCGGTACCTCGCGTCCCGGGCGTGAACGGCACAGAGCACTTCGCGGCGTCCGGGGTCTCCGCGCATCACCCGCTGCATGTTGTCACCGGTGTTTCGGGTACGGGACGCCTCGACGGTAGACGGAGCACCTGTCCATGTCGGTGTCCCGCCGCATTGCATCCGGCGGATGATGTGCCACTGACCTGCTGGGTTGCCAGGTCAATTGAGAACACGCCCCCCTGCCCCCCCGGACGCCCTGGCTTCCGCGGACGTCACGTGCGCGATGGCGGCAGAGGCGCCGGGGCACCTGAGCCCGCGCGAGGCTCGACGGCTGGCAGCGGCGACTTGACGGTTGGCAGCGGCGAGGCGAGGAACGGTTCCAGAAGGCCGAGCAGCCTCTTGGGGCGGTGCAGCGGAATGATGTGGCCGCAGTCCTCGATGGTGTGGCCGACGAGATGGTCGGCGATCGGCCGCAGTTGCCGTTCGAGGGCTCTGCCCACAGGGTGGGCCCCGATGGCCATGGTGGGTACGGTCAACCGGCCGGTATCGGCGGCTTCCTGGATCTGTTCGGCGCTCGCGGGCAGTGCCCGGTAGTACGAGAAGGCGCAGCGCAGGGCCTCGGTTCCGGTGTACGCGTGGACGAAGGCGTCTCGGACTGCGGGATCTACGCCCTCTCCGAGGGAGCCCGTGCTCAGGAACCAGTCGATGTACTGGGCTTCGTGTCCGGTGAGTACGGTCTCCGCGAGGCCGGGTGCCGCGTGGAAGCCGAACCACCACGGTGCTCCATGGGCGAGGAACTCCTCCGCGCCCGGCAGTCTGCCCAGAAGCGACTCCATGACCACGAGTTGTCGGACGAGGTCGGGGCGGCGCATGGCGAGAAGGAAGGCCGGCGGGGTTCCGGCGTCGATGCCGACCACGGCCGCCGAACTCTCCCCGAGAGCATCGAGGAGGGCTTCGGCGTCGGTCGCGAGTGTTCCGGCGTCGTAGCCGTCCCGTGCGCGCGTGCTCGCGCCTGTTCCTCGCAGGTCCGGTGCGATCACTCGGTATCGCCCGGCGAGGCTGTCCAGGACATCGGTCCACAGTCGCCAGGTGTGCGGGAAGCCGTGCAACAGCAGCACGGCCGGCCCTTCGCCGGCGAGGGCAACGTTGAGGTCGGTGCCGTTGGCCGTGACGCGTCGTAGTTCGATGCCTGGCGGGCGATGGGGCAGGTGGTGGGGTGCGGCAGGCACGGCGATCCCCTCTAGGTGGTTACCAATGGTGACAGTAGAACGATAGGTAACTAGAGTGAGGAGGCCAAGACCGCACTTCTGCCACAGGTGGTGAACTCCAGGTGACCTCCTCGACGCGGCACCCCTCTCACGGGCCCCGTGGAGATCTGCTTGATCCGCAGTGTCCGACCCGCCGTCTGCTTGACCGGATCGGCACGAAGTGGACGTCCATGGCCATCAAAGTGCTGGCGGAGGCACACCCGCAGGAGGTGCGTTTCGCGGATCTGCAGCGCAGGATGGCCGGCGTCTCGCAGAAGATGTTGTCGGTCACCCTTCAAGGGCTGGCCCGTGACGGCCTGGTCAGCCGTCGGGTGGAAGCGTCAGTGCCACCACGCGTGCACTACGGGCTCACCCCGCTCGGCCTGACACTGGAAGAACCGCTGGCCGGGCTCCGTGAGTGGGCCGAAGAACACATGGCCGAGGTCGACCGCGCGAACCAGCGAAGCCAGGAACGCACGGCCGACGGCTGACCACGCCCGCAAGGAGCCGGCAAGGAGCCGGCAAGGAGCCCGCAAGGACGCCGGGGTCCCTTCGGCGATCCGGTCAACGGTCTCGTGCACGCCCCTGGGCACCGTTCCCCTTACCCGGCGGCCGCCTGGGCGTCCAGGGCCATCGCCGGATGAAGCCCTGGCTCACGGCCGTACGTACCCGTGGGCCGGAACGGGGTGGGGCAGGACCGCCGTGCATCACCCCCGTAACAAAATGATCCGCTTCCTTGTACGGGCCGCGTCCACGCCCGTGAAGTGGGCTGATGTACTTTCCGACAGCAGGCGGTCCGTTCTTCCGCCACCTGCGCATATGGCACGCCGTGCCGGCCTGCCTCGTAGCGGTGGCGGTGGTGGTGGCGTTCCTCGTCCTTCCCTCCTCCGACGGCGCGCGCTCGGTGCCCAACAGTCCATGCCGACCGGCCCATTCTGCGCGTGAGGACACGCCCGCGACTCCCGATCTCAACGGGGACGGCTCCGTCGACCTGGTGCACGAGATCTCCGACACGGAGAACTTCGACGTGATCACCGTGCCCGGCTCCGAGCACGGCCCGGACCACGGCCGCACGACCGTCCTCACCCGCGACGACCTCGGGGTGCCGGACGACATCCAGACGGGCGACGACCCGTGGCAGCCCACGATCGCCGACCTGGATGAGGACGGCCACGCCGACCTCATCGTCAGCGCCGCCGCCCAGGTCCTGTGGGGAGGCCCCAAGGGCCCGCAGAGCGGCGGACCGCACGGGCGCGTCCCGCTGCCGGGCAGCGGATACAGCACCGCGCCGGTCGCCGGCGACTTCGACGGGGACGGCCACACCGACCTCGCGGCCTTCCGGTCCTCGAACGAGGATCCGGAGCTGGTCGTCCTCAAGGGACCGTTCAAGCGCTCCGGCGCCCCCGCCCGGACCGTGGAGATCCCCAGCCCGGTCCACGAGGGCGCGTCTCCCGTGCTGGTCGCCGGGGACGCGAACGGCGACCGCGCCACCGATCTCGCGCTCTACGGCTCCCCGTGGGATCCGCCCCTGCTGTTCACCGGCGGCGCCCGTACCGACGGCGGCCTGAGCAAGGAGCCCGAGCGGCTGCCGAAGGGCGAGAACGTCGTCTTCGGCGACTTCGACGGCGACGGGCGGCAGGACATCGCCATCGGCCGGAGCTTCGTCGACAGCTACGACGAGGTCGACACACCCCACCGGCGCGGCCAGGTCAGCGTCCGCTACGGGAAGGAGCCGGCCAAGTGGGTCACCATGGACGGCGGCGACTTCAAGGAGGGCTTCGGCACCAGGCTCGCCGCCGGGGACCTCAACGGCGATGGCTGCGACGACCTGGCCGTACAGCTCACCAAGAAGAAGGAGACGGGGGACGCGCGGATCGAGGTGCTGCGGGGCGGCTCCGAGTACGGGCTCGGGTCCAAGCCCTGGCGCGCCACCAAGCGCTCCGCGCCGGGTGACGACGGCCCCGTCGACGGCACGCTCTTCGCCGTCCACGACTGGGACGGCGACGGCCGCGCGGAACTGGCCCTTCTCGGCGGGGACAGGTGGTGGATCTCCGACGGCACGAACCGCGACGAGGCGTCCTTCCCGGTCGCCCCCAGCAAGGACCAAGGCTCGTAGGCGCATGCTCGTTGTCTTCGTAGGCACATGCTCGTTGTCCCGGGCGTCTCGGTCCCTGCCTACGGCCGTCTTCGGGGCTGGGCAGCGTCGTACCGGACTGGAGGGTCTGTGGTCAGTCCGGCCCTGCCAGGATGCAGCCATGCACGATGCGGACCTCTTCGGAGCGCTCGTCTCCTCCCTGGCCGGCGAGGAGAATGTCTACTCACGCCGGCACCGGAGTTCGGGGGCTGACCTCGCGCATCATGTCCACAACCTCGCCAAGGCCGCTGAAGCCGACTGGGCTCACGAGGCGGTAAAGGGCGCTACCGGACCGGCCACGGTCAAGGAGATCGAGGCGGCCATCCACCCGGTCGCGCATGCCACAGCAATCGAGTTGATGGTCAGGCTCTCCGCCGACAGCCTGGTGTTCCCCGGACGCCTGCGGCGCGACCTCGCCCGCGCAAGGCGGGCGGCGACGAAGATGATGTCGATTCTGGGCCCGGGGTCGGAATGGTTCTCCAACACCGACGGTCCCTGGGCGAACGGACGTACGTGGAACCCGGTCACCAGGCATACCTTCGACGGCGTAGTCGTCGGCCGGGGAAGCGGATTCGTTGTCGCGCTCCTGCAAGTCGGCGAGGACTGAGCATCTTGCTGGACCACGCGGAGCCCTGATCCGTCCTTACACGCCCCGACCCCGCTCGTCGGCATCGATCACGATGTCCCGGATCCACCAGGCGCCGGCGCCGTCGCTCGCGTCCGGTCCGATCCAGAGGCAGCCGACTCGGTTCCGTGTTCACGGACGGCAGTCAGTGGGGGAACGAGGATTGGGCTCCACGGGGTGGACGCCGTCTCTGCGCCCCCGCCGAGTGGTCTCGGTCCGTCTCGTCGACGCCGTGTCTGCCCACGCGATGTCGCCCACCGCCAGCCCCGGCTCGTGGGCCACGGTCGCCGGAGTCACGCCGGCGAACTCCTGGACGTCGCGATGCAGGTGGGACTGGTCGACGTAGCCGCCGTCCGCCGCGATCCGGGCCGCGTCCTCGCCTGCCGACAGGCGGTGGACGGCATGGTCGAAGCGGACCAGCTTCGCGGCGCGCTTGGGCGGGAGGCCGATCTGCGCCCGGAACCTGGACCACAGGCGTTTGCGGCTCCACCCGACCTCGGCCGCCAGTTCGTCGATCCGGACCCGGCCGCGGCTGCCGACGATCCGGTCCCAGGACCAGGCCACTTGAGGGTCCGCGGACGGCCCCGTCTCTCCCCGGCGGGCGAGCAAGGCGTCCGTCAAGGCGAAGCGGTCCTGCCACGACCGGGCTTCGCCGAGTTGCTCCCGGATCCGTGGCGCGCCGCGGCCCCACAGGTCGTCGAGGCTCACCACCACGTGCTCCAGCTCCGCCGGGGAGATGCCCAGCACCGCGTACGCGACCACGGGGGACAGGCGCACCTCCACGCACTGGATCTTCTCGCCCCGCACGTGAAGAGCGCCGTGTGTGAACCCGGCGGCCAGGCTTCGCAGTTGCTGTCGGCTCGTGGCGGTGTCCACGACGAGTGGACTGTCACCGAACTCCAGAATCAGCGTGACGGCCGGGTGCGGTACCACCCGTATGTCGATCGGGCCCGCGTCGCGGTCGCGGAATCCGGCCAGGCTGACGCCGGCTGTCCGGCTGGGCCGCGGTGGCCTGACGACGTCCCATCTGGCCACCGCCGCACGCTCGCGCACGGGGGATCGCGTGGATCGCACGGTCCCATTCTAGGCGGGACCGAAGGGAACATTTGTCCAATACGTCGGTGCGTACTGAAGGCGACAGTGGCTTCATGAGCCAGAACATCATCCAGAACGCCTTTCAGGCGCTCGCCAGTTACGACCCGGACCGGATCTCCGCGGTCCTCACCGAGGACGCCGAATGGCTGTCGCCTCCTGGCAACGCCACTGCCGTCGCGCTCGGGGCGACCAACCACATGGTGGGCAGGGAGGCGATCGTGCGCTTCTTCGCCCGGGACTTCCCCCGCTTGTACGCGCGTGACGTCGCCGTCGCCTTCCACGGGGTCCACGTCGACGGCGAGCGGGTGGCAGTGGAGGCGACCATGACGGCGACGCTCGCCAACGGCAACCCGTACAGCAACGACCACTGCTTCGTCTTCGAGCTCCGGGGCGGGCTGATCCACCGGGTCCGCGAGTACGCGGACACGGCCCGCGGTCTCCGCATGGTCTTCGGTGAGGTTCAGGTGGTTGTCCACGATCCGGCCAACGGACCTGCCTCGGCGGCCCCGGCCCCCGACCAGCAGGCCGCCCGCCATCGGTAGCCGCGACGCTGAGCGATCACCGGCGGCCACGTATCTCGCCGTCAACCGGCCGTCGGTGGCGATTCCCAACTGCCCGGCGGCGCGATGGTTATGACGAGCCGTCAACAAGACGGGCGTTGCCCGCTCCGGCGCTGTACGGCACTGGGGCGAGCCAACTGTCGCCGAGTCGGGTGTTGGCGGGACCGGGATGGCTGGGAGATCCCGAAGGTCCCGCGCGATTCTCTGAACTCACCCGCACACGGCAGATGCATGGGGTTGCGGTGGACAGGTGAGCCCGGTGGGGTACGTCCATGGACAGTGCCGAAGAGCAGGCGCAGCGGGCGACGGCGGACGGAGACCCTGCGATCACCGGGCAACCGGCTCCATGGCGCGGGCTTGCGGTGCTCGTGGCCCTGATGCTGGCCGCCTTCACTTTCAACACCGCGGAGAACCTGCCGATCGGCCTCCTGGGGATCATCTCCGAAAGCCTCCGGGTGTCCCTGCCGGCGGTCGGTCTCTTGGTCACCGGTTACGGCGTGACGGTGGCCGTCGCGTCCGTGCCGCTGGCCCACATCATGCGGGCTGTGCCCCGACGGCATGTGCTCACAGGGCTACTGGCCGCGCTCATCGTGGCGAGCCTGGTCGCGGCGCTGGCCACCTCCTACTGGCTGCTCCTTGCGGCGAGGCTGCTGACCGCGCTGGCCCAGGCGCTGTTCTGGGCCGTGATGGGGCCGGTCGCGGTGGGCCTGTTCGCGCCCGAGGTCCGTGGGCGCGTGATCGGAGCGCTGTCCGTCGCCGGCTCCTCCGCCCTGGTGCTCGGTGTTCCCGCCGGGACCTGGCTGGGCCAGCGGGACGACTGGCGGGTGCCCATCGCCATGCTGGCGGCTCTGGGGCTCCTCTCTCTGGTGACGATCGCCGCTCTGCTGCCGACATCGCGCCCGGAAGAGGAGCGCGCCGCCTACGGAACCAGCCCCGACGCCCGTCGGTTCGGGACCGTGCTCGTGGCCGGGGCCCTGTCCGCCACGGGGGCGTTCGCGGGATACACGTACATCGTGAAGTTCCTGGGCGACGTGAGCGGGTTCTCCCCCGGCACCGTCAGCGCCCTGTTCGTGGCTTTCGGTGTGGCGTGTCTGGCCGGGGTGAGCATCACCGGCGCGCTGCTGGACCGCTTCCCGCACGCCGCCCTGACCACTGCCCTGGCCGCGCAGGCGGTGGGCATGATCGGCCTGTACGCGGCCGGTGCCCATCCGGTGGCCGCGGTGGCGTTCCTGCTGTTGATGGGCGGTGCGCTCGGGCCGGTGTTCATGACCACCCAGAACGCGATGCTGCATTGCGCACCGGGCCGCACGGATATCGCACTCGCGGCGAACTCCGGTGCCTACAACGCCGGTATCGCCGCTGGTGCCGCGCTGGGGGGACTGATCCTGCCGCTGGCCTCTGTGCGAGGCGCCTTCCTCGTCGGCGGGCTGCTGACGTTCGCGGCCTGCGCGGTGGTGCTCGGCGGGCGGGCGTCCGTCCGGCCCTGGCGGCGGAAGCGCGTCGCCCCGGCAGGGCAACGCCGGAGGCGTATGCAGCGGCACCGACCCTCGAAGCTGGTGTCAACCCGGCGAAGGCGGGCGAAAACGCCGGGTGAGGTGGCCCCCCGATGCCAAGCGGAGTGATCGGCCTGATGGGTCTCGAATAGCCGCAGGGGCGAGTTCGGGGTGCGGTTGACATGCGTGGGGCACTGGTTACTCTCAACATTGCTAAGAATATTGGTAATCAATGAACTGAGGCAAGATGAGTGCCGACCCGACCGCCGAGCCGTACCGGTGGAGATGGCTGATCCTGGTGGTGATGATCGTCGCGGAGATCATGGATCTCCTGGACGCGTCGATCGTCAACGTCGCGGGGCCCGCGCTGGAGGAGTCCCTCGGCGCCGGTTCCGTCGGCCTGCAGTGGGTGATCGGCGGCTACGCCCTCACCCTGGGGGCCGGTCTTGTGCTGGGCGGCCGGCTCGGTGACCGCTACGGGCGGCGCCGGATGTTCCTCATCGGCCTGGCGGCCTTCACGCTGAGCTCGCTGCTGTGCGCGCTGTCGCCGAACATCGGGTTGCTGATCGTCTTCCGGCTGCTCCAGGGCGCCGCGGGGGCGATGCTGCTCCCGCAGGGCCTGGGCCTGCTGCGCGAGAACTTCTCCGGCCCCGAGCTCACCAAGGTCTTCGCGATCTTCGGTCCCGTGCTCGGCCTGGGCGGCATCGTCGGCCCGGTACTGGGCGGCTTCCTCATCGAGGGCGACTTCTTCGGCCTCGGGTGGCGCTCGGTGTTCCTGGTCAACCTGCCCATCGGGCTCGCGGCCCTGGCCATCGCGGCGAAGTCCGTGCCGAAGAGGCGGGGCGACCGGACCGTGCGGGTCGACATGGTCGGCGCGGGCCTGGTCGTGGCGGCCTGCGCGCTCCTTGTGCTGCCGCTGAACCAGGGGCAGGAGGACGGCTGGCCGCTGTGGACCTGGCTGTGCATGTCCGCCTCGGTCGTCGGCTTCGGCCTGTTCGCGCTGCAGCAGCGCCGCACCGCCGCGGCGGGCCGGGGGCCGCTGGTGACCCCGGGCCTGCTGCGCAAGCCCGCCTTCACCGTGGGACTCGGCGGTATCGCCCTGTTCTTCGGCGGGCTGATCGGCACCCAGCTCGTACTCACGCTGTTCCTGCAGATCGGCCAGGACTTCACCGCCGGGGACGCCGGCCTGGGCAATCTGCCGCTCGCGGTGGGTACGGCGATCGGTGGAGCGGTCAGCGGCGCGTTCCTCGCCGACAAGATCGGCCGCAAGGTCCTCCAGATAGGGCCGCTGATCCAGCTCGCCGGTGCGGCGCTGCTCTGGTTCGAGCTCGACGGGCTGAGCGCTGCTTCGTTCTCGATCTGGGACATCGCCCCGGGGGTGGCGGTGGCCGGTATCGGAGCGGGCATGGTGATCGCCGCCCTGTTCAGTTTCATCCTTGCCGCGGTCGACGACGACGAGATCGGCTCCGCCTCCGGCGTGCTCTCCGCGGTGCAGGCCATCGGCGGCTCCATCGGCGTGGCGATCTTCGGCTCGGTGTTCTTCGCCCAGGCCGAGACCGGCGACTTCACCGCCGGCTTCCACCACGCGCTGATCGTCCAGGCGTGTCTGCTGGCCGCGTTCTTGGCCATCACCTTTCTGCTGCCGAAGGAGGGCCGGCCCGAGGAGGAGCAGCACGGCGTCGCCCCCGCTGCCTCCGGTGTCCCCGCTGCCTCTGACGCCTCCGGCGGCAGTGGTGCTGCCGGGTTCGGTGCGAAGCGGGACGTCACCGCGTGACCCCGGCGCGGGGCCGCGCGTACAGGGGTCCCGTACCGGCGCGCGTGGAGCGCATCCGAGGCAGGAAGAGAGGGAGTGCCATGACCCACCGGAATGTCCTGGTCGCGGGGGCGGGCATCGCCGGCCCCGCCCTGGCCTACTGGCTGCACCGCCACGGCCTCGCGGCCACGGTGGTCGAGCGTGCTCCCGCCGTGCGGGAGGGCGGGCAGACCGTGGACCTGCGGGGCGCCGGGCGCGCCGTGGCCCGCAAGATGGGGCTGGAACGGACGCTGCGGGCCCAGGCCACCCACGAGGAAGGCATCCGGTTCGTCGACCGGACGGGCCGTGTGAAGGCCGCCCTTCCCACCGGAGCCTTCGGCGGTCAGGGCCCGGTCGCCGAGCTGGAGATTCTCCGCGCCGACCTGTCCCGCCTCTTGTACGAGGAGACGCGGCCCTACACCGAGTACCTGTTCGCCGATGAGATCACCGAGTTGTCGCAGGGCGAGGAGAGGGTGCGGGTCACGTTCCGCGGCGGCGCCGAGCGGGACTTCGATCTCGTTGTCGCCGCCGACGGCGCCCGCTCCCGCACCCGCGACATCGCTTTCGGTGGTTCGGGCGGTCCTGGCGGTTCCGGCGGTCGCGGCGGTCCTGGTGGTCCTGGTGGTCCTGGCGGTCCTGGCGGTCCCGGCAGTTCCGGCGGTCTCAGGGGTTCCGGCGGTCCCGGCGACGCGGTGGGCACGCGGCCCTTGGGCCTGACGACCGCCTACTTCACCATCCCCGGTGAGCCCGGCGACGGGCGCTGGGCGCGTTGGTACAACGCCCCGGGGGGACGCGTGGTGACCCTGCGCCCCGACAACCGCGGCACCACCCGTGCCTCGCTGTCCTTCCTCTCCCCGCCCCACGGGCACGAGGAGCCGGCGCCCGAGGCGCAGAAGCAGCTCCTGCGCCTCGTCTTCCGCGATGCCGGCTGGGAGACGGCCCGCGTCCTGGCGGCCATGGACACCGCGCCCGACTTCTATCTCGACCGCGTCAGCCAGGTCCGTATGCCCCGCTGGTCCCACGGCCGCGTCGCCGTACTCGGGGACGCCGGGTACTGCCCCTCGCCCCTGAGCGGTATGGGCACCAGCCTCGCCTTCACCGGCGCGTACGTCCTGGCCGGTGAACTCGCCCACCATGCCCGTCATGAGCAGGCATTCATCCGCTACGAGGAGGTACTGCGCCCCTACGTCGAGCGGGCCCAGGATTTGCCGCCGGGTGTGCCGCGCGTTGCCGCGCCGCGTACCCGGGCGGGTATCCGCGCCCTCCACCTGGTCCTGCGGGCCGCCGCCCGGCCCCGCGTGGCCGGGGCGCTGAACCGCTTCCTCGTCCCGCCCGCCGACACCTTCGCCCTGCCCTCCTACAGCCTGTAGGTCTCGCGCATCATTGGTTGCCAACGCCGTTAGCGACCCAGGGAGCAGCTTCCACGTCATGACTGCCAACCAGCCCGCCGAGTCCCGGCCCGCGGCAACGCCGGAGAGCCCCATCCGGGAGCAGCTGAGGAATCTGACCCGCTGCCAGCAGCGGTTCGAGCGGTACCAGGGCCGGCAGATGCGCGTCGATCCCGCCGGGCTCGCGGTGATGGACCATCTCGTCAGCGCCGGACCGGCCACGCCGAGCGAACTGGCACGCGAACTCGGCATCTCGACGGCGGCGATGACGCTGGTGATCGACCGCCTGATGGACGGCGGGCATGTGAGCCGTCAGCCGCATCCCAGCGACCGGCGCAAGGTGCTCGTGACTCCGGCGGAGCGCTGGGAGGAGGCCGCCTTCGAGCACGTAGAGCCCCTTGTCGTGGACATCGGTGAGATCGCCGAGTCCATGACAGCCCAGGAGCAGGCCACGGTGGTGGCGTTCCTCAAGCGGGCGACGGCCGCTTACGACCGGGCGACGAAGGCGTAGGCATCGGGGCCAAGGCGTAGGTGCTGTGACCAAGGCGTAGGCGCCGCGGCCACAGCGGCGGCGCCCCGGCCGCAGCGGCTGCGCCGCGACGACGCCGCCCCCCGGGAAGCGTCGCTGCCACGGGCCGGCTGGGACCGGTGGCGTACGGGCAGACCGCAGGCCCAGCGAGAGGGCGGCAGAACCGGCGAGAGGGCGGCAGGAACCAGCGCGACCGGTACGGGCGAGTTCCCGCTGCCCCAGGTGAAGCCGGCGCCGATTGGAGGGATGGTGGCGACCCGGCCGTAGACGCGGCCCTCGACGAGCCCGCACGTATCGCTCCACCTCAGGCACCCAGTACCGGGGTCGGGCCACGGCCGGCCGCTGCGGCTGCTCCATTTTTGGTGACTTTCCAATCTGGAAAATCCATGCCAGGGTGGCAAGCGATGTCGGCGCACCGTCGGCCGCGCCCGATGGCACCTGATGAAAGGTCATGGAACCGGATGGACCCGCAGAGCAGCATCGCCTCGCAGCCCCTGGACGGCACGGATGCCGCTACCGCCCTCCAGGGCGCCGAGGCGGCGGAGCGCCGGGCCCGGCTCCAGGCGCGCCTGGTGCCCGCCTGGTACGGGCCCGTGGCCGCGGTTGTCCTGGCCGCCTACAGCATGGGGATGGGCCTGGTCTACGACGGCGGCCCCGGCGGCCTGTGGCCGTGGACGGGTCCGATCGCGATACTGCTCGGCTTCGGCCTCGCCCGGTACGCCAGGCGCCGCTCCGGCGTGATGGTGAGGCCATCCCCCGCGAGGCGGTCGGCGGTCGCTGTCATCGGCTTCGTGGCCTTCTGCGGCGGGTTGGCGGTGTGCCGGCTCGCCGGGCTCACCTGGTCGGTCTCCCTCGCCGTGACGGGCACGGCGGCCGGGGCGGCCCTGTGGGTCTACTTCGCCGGGCGCAATGCCCGCGTCCGTCGAGAGTTGCGGGACACCCCATGACCGCGACGCCTCCGAGCGTCGGCGGAGGGCTCGATCCGGTGCTCCACCACCCCACCCGCCTGGCGGTCGCGGCCTTCCTCTCGGCCTGCGACGAGGCCGAGTTCGCGACGGTGCGCGACAGCTGCCGGGTGTCCGATTCCGTACTCAGCAAGGCCGCCTCGGCGTTGGAGACGGTCGGCTACCTCACGATCCGCAAAGGGGCCGTCGGCCGCCGCTACCGCACCTGGCTCTCCCTCACCCTCGACGGCCACGACGCCCTGGACGGGCACCTGACCGCCCTCCAGTCCATCGCCGCCACCGCCCGCGACGCCGGGACCAGGGCGGCGAACGGCACACCGCCGCGATCTCCGTAAGGCCCGTATCCGCCCGCCCGGTCCTCGTGGGGCGTCCGGCCGTACGTCCCGGCGTGCCTCGCGCCCGGCGGGACCTACGGGCCGGAGTGCCTCGCGCCCGGCGGTACGTACGGGCCGGAGCGCGGCGCCGGAGCCGGTGAGGGTCCGGGGGCGGGTGCCGGAGCCGGTGAGGGTCCCGGGGTGGGCGCCGGAGCCGCCTAGTGCGCCGCGAGCCTCTCCACCAGCCCGATTCCTCGCGTCAGCAACTGCCGCTCCTCCGGCGTCAATTGAGCCTCGATGGCCTGCGCGAGCCAGTCGGCCCTGCGTCCCCGTTCCTCCTCCAGCAGCGCCTGACCGGCGGGGGAGAGTTCGACGAGGCTCTTGCGGCCGTCGGTCGGATGCGCCCGGCGCGTGATCAGCCCCTGCTCTATGAGCAGTCCGACGGCTCGGGCCATGGACTGTGGGCGCACCCGCTGATCGGCCGCCAGTTCGCTGGTCGTCATCGCGCCGCTGCGGTCCAGCGCGCCGAGGACGGCCACCTGGCCGAGCGGCATCTTGTCCTCAAGCTTCACGCGCCGCGTGAGCTTGCCCATCGCGGTGCGCAGTTCGGCCGCGACGGCGGCGGATTCCGGAAGGGGCATACCGGATTTTAACGCAGCGCAGCTGCACAGCAGTACTGCACAGCGGAACTGTACAGCAACACTGAATAGCAAAACTAAACAGCACAACTGCACAGCATGGCTGTAGAGTGTGCCGCGCCGGGTCCAGCGTCACCGTCGCCGCAGCCGAACCCCGGCACGCATGCGACAACGGGAAGGACTCCCATGACCGCCATCACCTCCGTCATCGGCCGCCGCGTCCTCGACAGCAGGGGCAACCCCACGGTCGAAGTGGACGTGGAACTGGCAGACGGATCCATCGGCCGGGCCGCGGTCCCGTCCGGCGCTTCGACCGGTGCCCGCGAGGCCGTCGAACTCCGCGACGGCGACCCCGCTCGCTGGCACGGCAAAGGCGTGGACCGAGCGGTACGCCACGTCAACACGGAACTCGCGGCCGCCGTCACCGGCCGCGAGGCCGAGGGCCAGGCCGGCCTCGACGCCGTCCTCGTCGCCACGGACGGCACGCCGACCAAGTCCAGGCTCGGCGCCAACGCGATCCTCGGGGTCTCCCTGGCCACCGCCAAGGCCGCGGCCGCCGCCCACCGCCTGCCGCTCTACCGCTACCTCGGCGGCTCCGACGCCCGGCTCCTGCCCGTACCGATGATGAACATCGTCAACGGCGGCGCGCACGCCGACAACCCCCTGGACTTCCAGGAGTTCATGATCGCCCCGATCGGCGCGGAGACCTTCGCCGAGGCCGTGCGCATGGGCTCCGAGATCTTCCATACCCTGCGCCGTGACCTCCTCGCCGCCGGGCACTCCACGGGCGTGGGCGACGAGGGCGGCTTCGCGCCCGCCTTGCGCACCGCCGAGGAGGCGCTCGACTTCGTGGTGGCCGCCGTCGAGCGCGCGGGCTACCGGCCGGGCACGGACATCGGCCTGGTCATGGACCCGGCGTCGTCCGAGTTCTTCCGCGAGGGCGTCTACGACTACACCGGGGAAGGGGTGCGGCGCACGCCCGCCGAGAACTCCGACTACCTGGTCAAGCTGATCGACGCCTACCCCATCGTGTCGATCGAGGACCCGATGGCCGAGGGCGACCTGGCGGGGTGGCGGGAGCTGACCGCGCGGGTCGGTGGGCGCTGCCAGCTCACCGGTGACGACGTGTTCTGCACGAACGAGACCATCCTGCGCGAGGGCATCGCCTCCGGCGTCGCCAACTCGGTCCTGGTGAAGGTCAATCAGATCGGCACCCTGACGGAGGCCCTGGCCACCGTCGACGCCGCCCACCGGGCGGGCTACACCGTCGTCATGTCGCACCGCTCGGGAGAGACGGAGGACACGACGATCGCGGACCTGGCGGTGGCCACGGGCTGCGGCCAGATCAAGACCGGATCGCTGTCGCGCTCCGACCGCACCGCCAAGTACAACCAACTCATCCGTATCGAAGAGCAGTTGGGCGGCAGCGCGCGGTATGCCGGCGCGGAAGCGATGCGCCGCTCCTGATGATCGCGGCATGGCCTCGCGTGGCCTCGCGTGATCTCGCGTGATCTCGCGTGATGCCGTGCGATGCGGTGCCGCGTGACCGGCGGCAGGCCCTCCCTGGTCAGGGGACGCTCGAAGCGCGGCATCACGTCAGGAGCCCCTCAGTGACGAGGGGCGGAGGGGTTGTTGCCCCGTCGCCCGGACGCCAAAGTTCACTGCGCAGGTCGGTGGAGTCCCGTTCCAAGGAGGCGAGTTGGGGGCGTTCGCCACGGCGGCACGGTGGCGGTCCGGCGGAGGGGCCGGAGTGGTCGGCGGGGTTTGCTATGGATCCGCAAAGACGCCGGGCGGGAGGCAACGGGCGGCGCGGTCGGCCCATCTCAGTGATCAGCGAGGCGCAGTGGGCGCCGTCGCGAAGGGATGGGTCTCGCCGTGTGGGAGAGATCCGCAGGAGGGAAGTCCATGACCAGGACGGAGAAGACCGGGACGAAGGTACGGGGCGGCCGTGTGGCCGTGATCGGCGCGCTGGGTCTGGCCTCGGTGGCGCTGGCCGCCGGACCGGCGTTCGCCAAGGGCGGTGTGAGTATCACCGCGCCGCACACGGCGCAGGTCGGCAAGACCTTCACGGTCACGGCGCACGGGGACGACGACGCCTCCGAGTACCTGCGGATATGCCTGGAGGGCCGTAGCGGTAAGCAGGCATGGGCCCAGGTGACCTGCGGTGCCGTGGTCGACCGGAGCGGCGACGCGCAGGCCGCCGCCCAGGTCAAGGCCGCGCGCAGCGGCGCCCTGGACTACCGCGCGGTGGTGTACGGCCTGACCTCCCCGAAGGACAGCCACCCCGTACGCCAGAGGACCTCCGAGGTGGCGACGGTGAACGTCCGCTGAGTGCCGTAGCGGGGGGGGGGGGGGGGGGGGGGGGGGGGGGGCGGGGGGGGGGGAGGGGGGACGAGCGCGACGAGGGGGGGTAGGGAAGGTGACCTGCGGAGAAGCAA